>JAYUKI010000308.1:0-1481 GCA_043764595.1 Myxococcales bacterium
GCCGTCGAACATGCTGTCCATCTCGACGTCGAACGCGAGACCTGGAACGTGGGACGAGCCGAACGCGATGCCCGAAGCGTCGTACGTGTTGCCCACGCCCGCGGCCTTCGCCGAGCCGTACCAAGGGTAGGCCAGGGCGGCGGCCGTACCGACTCCGGAGATCGCGGGCAACCCAATTGAAATCACGGAGGCTTCGTAGGCGTCTCTCGCCGTGTTGAGAGAGTTGCGCGCCGCGGTTGCCGCAGTCAGCAGGCCTCCACATAGCGCGCCGATAATTGGGACGAACGAACAGGCAGTGAGAATAACCATGGCGATCGTGAGCAGATCGCGGAGGACGCTCATGACGAGCCAGATCATCGTGATGACCCGCATGAGGACGTTGAGCGCGGCGACCAAGTTCATGCCTCGCGCGTGAACCACGGCGGCGGCGTAGACCTCGTGGTCCGCGCCTTCTTGCATGCGCTGGCGGAACACCACCGCGTCGCCGAGGCCTTTCATGGACCACATGGCCGCGATGAGGAGCATCGCGAAGAAGAGCCCCATGACCATGACGGCGCCGTCTTCGTCACGTCGGAGCGAGGGCGCGGTCGGAGCTTTGGAAGACGAGCGCTCCTGCGTGATGAATTCGGAAATCATGACTCTTTTCCTTGGGTTACTCGACGCCGTAGGTGGCGCCCTGGTGAGGCATCGTGGCGTGGGCTTCGAGGACCTTCTGCGGTCCTTTGCAGATCACGCGGCCCATCATCGGAACCGCGCAGGTGACCTTGGCCGTGACGGTGACGCGAACCGGGCCGCTCGGATCGGCGGCGCTCGAGGCGTCGTCGACGATGACCCGGACGTCCGTGTAGGACTTGGAGGCGAGGAACGGAGCGAGCGCTTGGTTCACGGCGCGCTCGGGCATGTCGTTGGCTTCGCGCGGGACGCCGGGATTGTTGCCGTGCACGTTCGAGGTGACCGAGGCGGTCCGCGCCCCGCAGATGGCCGCGTGCGTGATCATGAGCTTCGCCGTTTGGAGCCGCGTCACTTGGTAGAGCGAGAAGAACGTGGCGAGCAGTGGCACCACGGCAATGGCGAACTCGGCCATGACGGCGCCGCGCGGCCGCATTCGGCTCGTGCGACGGACACGCGGGCCTTTCACGACCCACCCCCGAGCGAGTCCTTCGCGTGAAGGACGAGGGTGAGAAGAGTGGCGAGAAGAATGGCCGGACCGAGCTTGAACCAGCTCATGGTCTCCGCCGCGATCTCGCGCTGGCCGCTCGGCGGGCGCACGCTGTTCAAGGCGAGCGTGCCGACATTCTTCAGCGTGGAGAAGAGCTTGCCTTGGTAGAGCAGGCTGACTGGCGCAACGAGAAGGGCGATTCCGAAGGCCCAAGAGAGAATTTCGAGACCGAGCGACGGCTGCGCGAGGGCGCCGAGCGCGGCAAAGAGCTTCACGTCGCCGGCACCGATGGCCGACTTTCGGTAGAGCGTGAGCGGCACGA
>JAYUKI010000309.1:0-1480 GCA_043764595.1 Myxococcales bacterium
GGTGGTCGTGTAGTTCGCGCGGCTACAGTTCGCGCAGGTCATCTTGATGAGGTCACGCATGGGCTGATCCTTGAGCGCAATTCTTCGGCACTACCGAGAGGGGGGCCTCGAGAGCCTCCACTCGGAGAACCTACGAGAAGGGCGGGTGACTTATCGTGCGCTTGGCATGGAGTCAAGCGTCGCCGGCGCGGCACTCTGCCGCTTGAGCCTTGCACACGATGAGGTGCCCCGACCGCCGGGGCGCTTCGACATGTATCACGAGGCCACGCCCTTCAGCGGCAAATCACCCGACGTGCCGGGCTAGAGGATTCGAAAATGGCCGTTTTTCGACTTCGCCATGCCGCCGACTTGAAGGGCGGTCCACGTTGCGTTTCGGCTCGATCGACCACTCGTATCTCACCCCACCGGGCGTTCGTTTCGCGGTTCGGGGTCGGTCGAGCGGCCTTTTCGCTAAGATAAAAAAAAGACGGGAGGAATCTCCCGTCTTCTTTGCGTGGGTCGGTTCGAGTCCTGCGTCGTCACACGAACGCTTGCATGACCAGGGAAGGTCGACTCAATCGTCGTCCCAGTCATCCACCTTCGGCTCGTCGCGCTCGCGTCGAGGCCCGCGCCCCTCTTCGCTTCCGCCCTTGCGCTTTCGTTCGTCGAACGTCTTGCGCTGGGGAGGAGGAGGTCCACCGCCGCCATAGCCGCCGCCGCCGCCGCCCCCGCCACTGGGAGCACCGCCGCCGAAGCCACCGCCGCCGTAACCGCCCCCGCTGGGAGCACCGCCGCCGAATCCGCCGCCGCCGCCGCCGCCGCCGCCGCCACCGAATCCGCCGCCGCCGCCGCCGCCGAATCCGCCGCCGCCGCCGCCACCGAATCCGCCGCCCGCAGGCCGCTCGCCCTTGGGATGGGCCAGATTCACCTTTAGGGGTCGACCACGAAGGTTCGCGATTCGGAGAGCATCGGCTGCCGTTTTTGCGGCGTCCGAGCTGGACATCGTCACGAAGCCGAAGCCGCGCTTGCGACCGTCAGGGTCCATCGGCAAGTGGACCCGAACGACGGACCCGCCTTCGCCGGCGACGCCATTGATAAGCGTCTCGACCTCTTGTTGAGTGATGTCGTAGGGCAAGTTGCCCACGTACAAGGTGCGGTCTGGAGCACCCGCTCCTGGACCACCGCCGCCAGGTCCGGCAGCGCCGCCGCCGCCGCCACCAGGTCCGGGGCCGAAGCTGCGTTCACGAGGTCCCCCTTCGCGTGGTGCGCCAGGACCGCCCGCGTCGCGTCGTGGTGGTTCCTGCTGGAAGGGACGGACCGAAATCGACTTCCCCGCCTGCAAAGATCCGTCGAGCGCCTCACGGGCCGCCTGCGCTTCGGCAGGCGACGAGAGGGTCACGAACCCGAACCCGCGAGGTCGCCCCGTTTCGCGGTCTTTGGGGAGGCTGATGTTGACGACCGTTCCGCCGGTCGCCTCGAAAAGTTGCTTCAGCACGTCTTC
>JAYUKI010000310.1:0-4905 GCA_043764595.1 Myxococcales bacterium
GAGCGGAGATGGATTCGTCGGATGGGCTCCCTTTCAACGCCTATCTGGAGATGATTCTCGCGACGTGGGGCACGTGCCGGTACAAGGGCGGGCTCGGCAACCGGAACGCTCCGAAGCGCCTTGCGACCTGGAGCCTTCGACGCCCGCTCTCCGCAATCGTCGCTGCGGCTCGCGAAGACTGAGCACGCTTTGCTCGCGGTCCGCCTCGGACGTGCCATCGGGTGCCGGGGTGCCTGGAGCCACCCATCCGGCAATCCGCCACCTTGTGAAAGGGTGGCGGCGTCGGCCCCAATCCAGCTCGGCTCAGGGATTGCGACGGAAGCGCCGTGACCCGTCAAGCTGCATGCTCTCGAATTTCTGTCCGGGCATCGCGTCGGTGAGGCCCACGTAGGTCTCGCCCGTGCCGGCGACGTACACCGCGGCGATGTTGGGGATGGTTGGGCTCGAGGACGTCGGCCCCGCCGTCCCTATCCGCCAGCTTGGCTTATGCTCGGCGAACGCGCCCTACGGATCCCGCCGTCTCCGAGCGGCTTCGGAAGAGGATGGGCCGCTGCGAGAAGCACAGTTTGCCAGGTCGAGCTCCTCGGCTGCGCGATTCTTGTTCGGGACGGCGTGGCGTGCACGCACCTCGTAGACGCAGGCGTCGGCGACGTCCCACACCTTGAGATCTGCGAAGACCGAGCGGGCCTCCGCGTGCTTCCCGTGGTCGTCGTACGTCTTCCCGAGCGAGACGAGCATGGCGCGGACCTTCGCTTCGTCTCCGGCGAGGGTCGTGAAGAACGCGCGAGCGCGCTCGGGCGCTCCTACTTCGGCGAAGAGCGGCGCGACGTCGCGCAACGCCGTCTCCCGGAGCTTCGCTGCGCCGTCGAGGTCTGGATAGCGAGCGCCGAAGTCGATGGTGTCCTTGAGTGCGGCGAGCGCCTTCCGGGGGTCCCCGGTATTCCAGAACACGTAGGCCAGCTTGTACGCCGCATATCCCCATACGCGATTCTCCGGCGGTGGAATCGCGAGCGCGGCTTGGTAGTGCTGCCGCGCCTCCTGAAGGCGCTTGGGGTCGGTGCCGGCCGCCTCGAAAGCGAGGTCTGCGAGAGCGACGTACGCGTCCGGCAGTCGCGAGGAGTGGGGCCACTCGTGAGCAAAGCGGGCGAGCGCGCGGTCCGCGCCGGCGTCGCGGCCATTGTAGAGCGTGAGCGCCTCTTCGAAGGCCACCGCGTCCGGCGTCGTGGCTTCGCTCGGCGCTGCGCTCGTCGCGGGTTTCGACCCGGCAGGGATCGCAATGGACGTCATCGTCGAGGGCGTAGGCAGGAGGGGTGAGTCGCGTCTAGCCCCGCCGCAGCCAAAAAGGAGGATGAGGCACCAGGGGCGCATCGAAAACGTCATGCGCACTGGACACGTGAGGCCCTGCAAAGTTCCGGCCCAACGTGGCTCGAGTTGGAGGATGACTTCCTCTTGGTCCCATGTTCGAGAGCGTGGGTTGACGGCGTCAGCCCTCAAGTGAGTAGAGTCTGCTAAGCGCCTCCCATGACCTTCCTTCGCACTGCCTCCGCCTTTGGTATGGCTCTAGTGGTCGCCGCAGTGGGATGCAGCGGCGAGTTGAACTGTGTTCGCGCAGCCGACTGCGTCAGGACCTGTGGAGGCCCTGTTGTGGCGTCAGGCTGCTCTTGCCCAGAGGGCACGTTCGACGACGTCGCGTGCGGGGCTCCCCCGGGTCCAGTGGTGGATGCGGCCGGCGATGCGACTCCGTCGAAGGATGCGGCACTGCGCGACGCGACGGCGGACTGACGTCCACCGGTCTGAAGCAGAAGTTGAAAAGGCGCGTCGGTTCGGCCCGCGCAACGCGCCCCGCTCGTTCCACGTCGGTGGTGCAGGGGGCGTCCGAGTGCCCCGAAGAAGACGGCGACTGTAGCGACGGCGCGTAGGACGAACCGCTCGAGGTGACCGAGCGAAGAGACCTCGTCATCTCGTGAAGACCGAAAAACAATCCCTCGCCTGAGGGCATTGGCTCGCCGAGCCGCAGCCGAGGAAGCTATCGCGGAGCGCGGCGGAAGCCGAGACGCAGCGGGCGCGGCAGGTGGTGAGCTCGGTCGCGTCGATGCAGCTGAAGAAGGACATCGAGTCGCAGCGGGCCTGGCACTTTTGCACGGTGTCCGGGGCGGCTCCGACGCACGCCAAGAAGCTCGCGCAGGGCGCTTGGATCATGCACTCGATTTGGGACGGCGTGGCGGAGGACTGGCACTGCGGCAAGCAGCCCGCGGCGTCCATGTCGTCGAGCAAGCCGCACACCGCGGCGCGCACGCACACTTGCTCGCATGTGCCCGAGGGCTTCGGAGTCGCATCGGCGCCCGCGTCGACTTCGCTCGCGTCGGGGACGAGCACCGCGCCGTCCGCGGACGTGTTGGGCAGGCTGGACGCGTCGGTTTCGCCGCCTCCCAGATCGAGCTCTTGCCGACAACAGACGAGCGACGCGGCGAGCGGCACTACGACCACGAAGCCACGAATGGGCCGAAAAAGCAGCATGCGTGCCCCGAAGATAGCACGCACGCCCAGTGCGCACCTCGGGCCTGGCGACCGACGTCATGCGCCCGTGGCATGAGGCTTCACCGGGGCACGACCGCGAGATCGACCGCCGAGAGAAAGACGCTGTTCGGCCATCGCGCGCGGAAGGCGCGAGCCTTCGTTTCGGCCTCTGCCGTGTGCCCGGCGTCCACCAGCGCACGAACACGAAGCGCCTCGCGCTCTTCGACCAGACGACCGCGCGGGAAGGTGGCTTCGTGCTCGGCGAGGGCGTCGAGCGCCATGGTGCCCTGGTGGCGCGAGAGGGCCACCCGCGCGCGCTCCACGAGTGCTCGCTCGGCCGTGAGGCTCTTGTCGAGGGATTGGGGAGGCGCGTCGGCGCTGGCGGTCGCTTGGGGCGACGAAGGCTTCGGCGCGCTGGCCGAGACAGGGACGGTCGCGGACGGCGCGCGCATGACCGACGCGCTGGGCACGACCTCGGGAAAGAATGGGCCCTCGCTCGGCGTAGGCAAAACGAGCGTCGTCGAGACCGAAGGCCCAGGCGTCGACGGGGTTGGCGAATCGGCCGCGCCGCGCGCCAAGATCCCCGTGACCACGCCTCCAACGAAGGCCGAGAGGACCCATGGCGCGAGCGCCTTCGCCGTGAGGCCCGCGGCGACCGGAGCCGTCGGAGCCGTCGGAGCCGGAGCCTCCGATACACGCGGGGCTTCGAGCCCGGGCGTGGTGAACGCCACCGTCTCGGCGACCTTGGCAAAGAGGCGGGCGGCGCGCGCAGGATGGACCGGCGCGACGTGATCCCGCTCGGCCCGGAAGAGGTCTTCCGCGAGCGGCTCGAGCGGCTCGAGCTCATCCCTCATGGTGATCCTCCGTCCTTCGACCCGCGTGACCGCCGCGCGCGCGCGACGAAAGCTCTTCTTGGAAGGCCTTGCGTGCAAGGCGTAGGCGCGAGTACGCCGTGTTTAGCGGTACCCCGAGCGTTTCGGCGATCTCCGGCACCGGGACGCCGTCGAGATCGTGCATGACGATGAGGCTCCGCTTTTCGAAATCGAGCGCGTCGAGCACCTGGAGCAAGAGGGCTCGTCTGCGCGCGTCGTCGAGGGCGGCGTCGGGTCCGAGGGTCTCGGTCGCGTCCGGCGAAGAAGCCGGGACCTCGTTCACGTTGTGCGCGCGCTTGCGGTAATCGCTCGCCATTCGAAAGGCGAACCCGAAGAGCCATCGACGAATTGGACGCTCGGGATCGTAGTCGGGCAAGTGGCGGACGACGGCGACGAAGGCCTCGTGCGCGACGTCTTCGAGATCGGCCTCGCGAACCCCGAGCCTTCGCAGGGTGCGCAGCACATACCCGAGCTCGACGCGGTAGACCTCCGGAAAGTCGGCCGCGGTGAGCCTGCGCACGTGCGGGCCGGGCTCGATCGCGCGCGCGCTCGTCCCCGCGTCTTCGAGAGCGGCCGCGTTGGTCAAAGGCTCACCACGAAGCCAGCGCCGAGTCGCGCGGCGATCTCCGGGACCACGAACTGCTCTTTCTGACGCACGAGCAACGAGCTTTGCACGAGGGGAACGACCGCGTCCCCGAAGGCCTCGAGCGCGAGGGGGCCGGCCACGGGAATGGAGACTCCCAGGCGCAGCACCGTCGTCACGTGAGCCCCGGAGTCCTTTCGCTGATCGAGGACACCTTCGCTCTCGGCGCGCAACGAGCCGACGGTGAGCCCGAAGCATCCGTAGAACACGTTGAGGTGACCGCACGGGAAGACCGATGCGCCGATCACGCTCGCGCGCACGCGACCGCCGGTCGAGAGATCCCGCGAGCTCGAGAGCGTGGTGAAAGGCTCGAGATCGACCGAAAAGGCCCTGTAACGCACGCCGATCAACGCCGCCACTGCGCCAGTGGGCGCGGGCAGCTCACCGAGCGGCACGAAGAATCGACCTCCCAAACGCCATCGCACGCGCAGCGCGGGATCGCTCTCGCGCGGCGCGCGAGACGGAGAAGGCTTCGGGACTTCTTTGGGCGGCGCGGGAGGCGACGGCACTTCCGTCGGCGCGGGCGCGGGAGGCGGCGAGGGTGGGGAAGGGGCCGGCGCGGGCACAGTCGGCGGGCGCGAGAGGCTCTCCGGATCGATGCCAATCGCGATGGCCACCGCGAGAGCATCGACGACCTCGCGGCAGTCTCCGTCTCGGGAGGCGATCTCGCGACGACCGGAGTGAGGTCCGGAGACGTCGAGCCGACCTACGACGGCGCGGCCCGCGGCGCGAGAGACGTTCACGGTGACACGTTCGCTCGCCTCGGCTGTGAACGGCGCGTAGCCGAGCCGAGCCGCGACGGCAGCCTCGAGCTCGCGCTGCGACGGGCACGTCGACTCGAGACTCGGGTCCACCGTGTACGAGAGCACTGCG
>JAYUKI010000311.1:0-18211 GCA_043764595.1 Myxococcales bacterium
TTCGCTCGGGCTCAGGGATGCTTGCGCTTATCGCCTCCCACTGCGCGTCCGTGAGATCCATCTCGAACTTTCCATCATCGTTCTTCGTAGATGGAAAGCCCCTCGCAGATTATGGAGCGATTTCGATCACTTGCAGTTCGTCAAGTTGTCGGATGCGCTCTAGATTGGCGGTAGGCCGATCGAGGCAAAGCGCAACAACCTTCTCTCCAATTCGCTCCGTGATCGTTGCTCCGTTGCACTCAGCCTGGCTCGCGAAATTGACCCGCTCGACTACAGTCTTACTCCCGCCGCAGGCGAAGAGCAGAACGGCACATGTTGCAACGACAATGGCACGCGCTTTCATCGTCGACCTTGCTTTCAGTTGTCGGAACCATCGACGGTCGCGTCCTCGCCGGCATCGGCGCCCATCCCCCCGTCCGGCGCGGTCCGCCGCCGAGACTCGTCGACGGATTCGCATCCGTGCAGCGTCGCCACGGCTCCTTCGCCAGCATCGAGGCAAAGGAGCTCACACTCGCTGGCCTTTGGAGGACCTCCATCGGCATTCGTTGAGCTTGCTGCAGCCAGCCTGCAGTCACCGTTGGAGGTGCAGCGCCTCCTGCAGACCCCGTTCTGGCAGACCCCTAACGCCGACTCGCCCTCCAATCGGCACGCACGGGTAGACCCGCGATCCTTCGCACAATCGACGATGAAACCTTCCCCACGGGCCCCGCTGAGGTTGACGTTCTCGAGCCGCGTAGCACCGATGACGCGGTACCCATCGAACGCCCAGCACCCAGCGACGCTCCGCTCCACAACGTAGCCGGGCGAGGTGGGGCCCCTGGTCGAGCCATCGAATCCCGGCTCGGCATCGCCCACCGGCGGCGGTGCTTCGAGGCGCGACAGCGCAACCTCCCGCTCGCCCGCACGGAACGTTCGAAACGCGAGCACGCAGCGGTCGAAGGTCGCGATTCCACCTGCGACGACCTCGGGGCGACACGTAAAATGAGCACAGTCCACCCGACGGGTACCCTCTGGTGGAGACCAGCTAAGGATCTGCGCTCCGCCGCCCTCGCCTCGAACGGATAGCGGAAACTCCGCAACGTCGAAACCTTCTATTAATGTTAAGGCGCCTTCACGATTCTCGGAGACCGTGCATCTCCGCGCGAGTGAGGCGTCGGCCTGCGCTCCGCACGTCGTCGTCCGCTCCGGCGCGAGATCGCAGATGAGACCGGAGGCACAATTGTCGGAGGAAGAACACTCGGCGTTCGGGTCACGATCAGAGTTGAAACTGTTGCTGCATTCCGACAAGCCGAATAGCGCACAAGACCCGAACGTGACGCCTGCAAGCAGACCTCGAGTCCGCTGAAAGAAAGTGGATTTGAGCTTCATGGGGCAGATTGGCTCCGGGCCGAAATGCAAGCGTCATGTTGGTCTCTTGCGTTGAGAATGCGCCGTGATTTAGTTTCCGAACGGACTCCACTCCCCTCGCATACCGAGCCCGACGAGGAATGGTACGTGGCCCTCGTCGCTTGCCGTCACCGCGCCCGTGCGGGCCACCGTCCAGACGGGGAGCTCCGTAGCGGGGTAGAAGTTCGTGTCGACGACGAACATCAACCGTGAGTACGAAAACGGCTGGAGCCTGAAGCTTCCGTTGAGGCTGAGCATCCAGTCATTTCCGCCACCGCGATACGTGTTGGCACGAACGGCCGGAAACGCCACGTCGACACCAGGGCCGCCACCGAACTGAATCTGCCGCATCGGCCGAAAGAGAAAGAGGGTCTGCCAGGACAAGTGGATGTAAACGAGCTTCTCCGATACCACCGGACCTCCGGTATCCGTCTCGAAAGGGATGACTGGCCGCTCCATGAGCCGCGCCGCTAGGTTTCCCTCGAGTTGAAACTTGTCGCGCCACGCGTAGCTTCCTCCACCGGAGATCGCGAGACCGGGAAGCGGGAACCAGTCGCCCTCTTTACCCTCGGGCGTCCTGTTGATGAGCGCTAGGCTAGCGCCCGCCCCAAAGTGAAACGACGCCCCGCGTCGGCGCTCCTCGGGTGGGTCGATTGCGTCGGTTGTCTCCGTCTTGATCCGAATCGGGATGGCATTGTAGGTCCTCGGACCGAACGTTTTGACACGCACCACTGCCCCCGATCGCAGCCCTCGAACAGAAACCGTCGTCACGCACTCGGAAGCGGACGCTTCCCGGCAGACCCCGATCGCCGGAAACAAGTCGTTCGTGCCGTCTTCGAGCGTAAGGCCTACCTGGAAACCGTTGTCTGGCCAGCCGGGAGAAAACCGGACGCGCAAGATGCGGTCCGCGAGCGTTACGTATCCGCCAACTTCGCTCTCGGCTCCAGACTTCAGTGCTTCCGTCCACTCCCCGCCGCTCCGAGCGTGCCGGAAGCGGATTGGCGTCGGTAGCACGTACGAGCTCGGCGAAATCGACTCGCAGGTGTAGCGACACGAGCGCGGCTTGATCGGACGAAATCGAGACGTGCAGATAACGCCCGCCTCCGGAAGGTCGGCCGTAGGACAGTCGCCGTCGTCCGCGAGCGGATTCGCTATCCACGTGAAGCTGGTCTTGGTGAAGCGGGCCGCCGCGCCTTCCGCCGGTAGAGGCGTCGAATAGTCGACGACCGAAGACGCGAGCACCGCGCCCCCCTCGCCAACAAGATCGACCCGCACCCGATTGTCGCCTATCCGCGCAGGCAGCTTGACGCGCGTGCCCGCCTCCACGGCGAGCGCGGGTGCCGGAACGGGATCCTTTTCGCGGGTCGTGAGCTCCGCGGCCAATCGCCCACTCGCGGGCCACCCGGGAGGAAGGATCAAACGTCGCGTGCTGGTACGAGCGAACACCGGGAGCTCGGCGTACGGGGAGACGCTCGTCACCCTCGCCAGCGAGGTCGCGTCCGGCAGGTAGTCGCCACCGACGACGGAAAAAAAGAAGCCAACGTCGAACTTAGCCGGGAACGACACCGCAACGACACCGCCCGTCGAACGGACCGTGGTGACTGCCTGGGTGACTGCATCGGTACGTCGACCGATGAAGTCGGCCTTCAGGATGAGAACGCGGTCGTTACCCGCTTCGACGCCGTCGGACCGCGCACACGTCAGGTCGTACCCTTTGGGCAATACCGCGGAGAATGCGGAGGGGTTGGCTTTAGCGAGGGCGGCTGCCGTCTCCTTGCACTCCGGCCGCTTCCCGAGCTCGGGATCTGCAGCCATATCGCGTGCAGACTGGCATGATAGAGTCGCAATCTGGTCGCGTTGATCCGGTGGCGTTCGGGGCCATGGGGAGGCGCACCCCTTCGCCGCCGAGGCAACGCATACGTACGCGGGTGCATCGCTGGCAGGCATCGACAGACGAATGGTCGCCCGATTCGTGTTTGCGTCCGAAGCCTGCGCAAATGCGGTCGCTGTCGACAGCAGCGCCGACACGGTGAGCATAACGGCGAGGAAGGTCGCGAAAGCTACCCGGCGAGGCAGCCCTTGCCAACGCACTACCAGCATATCTTGCACCCCTTCTCCTTCGCCTTCTTGCACCCGTCGCCGACAGAGGGTTCTAGGCGAAGGGGGCTTGGACAAGCCGTGCCCTCGCAGGTGCAGTAGAGCTCAGCTGCTCGCGGGCAGGCTTCGTCTTTTCCTCTATCTTTCGAGTTTGGATCTACGTCGGAATCATTGGTCGACCAGCACGCCAGGTCGAAAGAGGGCAAGTGCGAAAGCTGGACCGCGGACTTGTGCTTGCACCGCGCATGGTTGACGACCCCGACCACCGTAGTCAGGCCTGGTCCTCGGGGACATCGAATCGACGACGATGTCGCGTTCGACGTGAGCTCGTCTGGTACGAGCTCCTCGGGGAGTCGAAGTAGGACCTCCGTGTCGCTGGTGATGGGTACCTCCTTCGAGAAGGTGAGGTGAGTGCGGGCCGCGAACGCGCACAGCATGAGTCGATTGGAGCTTGCCTTCGAGCCCGTGTCGCGTGTTGCAACCTGCTGGCGGACTTCCTTGATGCGCCATTTGGCGGTGTCCGGACTGTCCGTGGAGACGAAGCCGAGGTCGGAGCAGGCGCGATCCCATGTCCACGTCGAGCCACCCGCTTTGATGGTTACAGGCAATCCTTCGGGTAGGTGTAGTTGCGCGTCGGGGTCAGGTATTCCCGCTGGACCCTTGAGCGCGACCTCGAAGGTCGTGTACGGGTCGATCGAGAAGAGGAACGACGTGTCCTTGGGCGCGCGTCGTATCGTTGCAGGCGTCCATCGCTGAACGCTGGCCCAGGCAGGATTCGGGTTCGTGTACCCCTTCCCAGCGAAAGCCGGGTCCGGCCGCAGCGTAGCCAGGTAGCTGGTGGTCGCGGATTCATCTGGTGCGATTCGTCTCGAAACGTCGATGGTTGTCGACGCGTCGATGTCGGCTCCTTCGCGAGGACACGGGCCCCCGTCCCATATGGGCACGGCGCCAGCGTCGGACGCGAACGGCTGCCAAGCCGTGTTCGCGCATGTGACGGACGTTCCGTCGGTCCTGAACCTTGGTCCGGCATCCCAGTCGTGCGTTACGAGCATGGTCTCGCCCGGGCCGTACCACCGTCCGGGGGCCGCGATGGGCTCTCCGGAATTGTTGGTGAGCGCGCGGCTCGCCCACAAATTGACAAGCACGAACAGAACCAACGCCACGTTCGCGGAGACGACTGCTCCGCCGATGCTCTTCTTCGCATGTCTGGTAAGCGGGCTGATTCCTCCGATGGCTCCAATCGCTGCGGTCGTGAACGTGAGGAGTATCGGAATGGACGTGCCGCCCAGCGCCGCGATCGCGGGGAGCGATCCGCGCGAGAGCCACAAGACGGCGAAGATCGCGGCGATCGATGCCGCCGTTAGCAAGCCCAGGAGCGTCGCTTGCGCGGTGCTGACGATATGAACCTCGACGATCGAATCGGACGTGAGTGGGATCGACGTCAACGCGCGAACGCCGCGCTTCGATCGAATCGACGAGAGCGCGGGTGCCGGGATGGTTAAGGAATTTCCTTTGGACTTGCCCTTTTCCCTATCGGTGGCGTCGTCGTCGTCGCGCACGAGTGGGACGCTCGAAGAGAACGTTACGGGACCGAACGCGAGCCAGGTGACAGGCTTCCCAGAGACGTCGAGGCACTTCACCCAGGGGAGTGGCCCGGTCTCCTTGCGCAGGAGCCCTTGGAGCAGATCTGCGCTGGCGGCGTCGCCGACGATGGCGTTGCATCCAGCGCTGACGATATTTGCCCACGCGTTTAGGTCCTCGTGCAGGGATTCGCGATGATTCGCGACGAGACAAGAGTAGAACGACCTCGCGTACGCTCGCGCGGCCTGGTCGTACACCTTGTCGGTCATGGTGACGAGGTACGTGAGACCCTTGAACGCGACAGCGTCTCCCACGAAGCTGCTAGAGTCGCACGCCGCGAGAAGGAGCCCGCGAACGTTCTTGAGGTTCAGCCGAAGAATGGATCCTTGGTCTGCTTTGGCAGCTTCGGTGGCACCCTTGAGCCAAGTCTTTGCCTGTACCGATAGTCCCTCTTTCGAGCCGTGCGTGCTGATGTGGAGGAGTATGTCGCGTTCGTCGTTGGTGTGCCGCGTTAGAGCTACCTGCAAGTCGTCGAGCACTCCCGACATGACGGCGTCGAGCTCCACCGACCCGGCCGTGGTTGACGAGATTTCGATGAGCTCGGCCTCGTAGGACAGCTCGGTGCCTGCGACGACCCGGTCGCAGAAGAAGATGAGGACCGGCTTCTGCTTAGCCTTTTGAGACGCTTGCGGCATGACATGCACCGTCCGGTGGCGTGCGAGCGCTAGATCGAGAACGGAGGCTGCGCGTGAAGGGCGTCGGGATTGGTCCCGTAGAACCCAAGCTGAGGCGACTGCCGGTGACGTGTTCTCATCGCCGCGGCTATTGCCCTATGGAAAGCGCCGTAGCCCTTCCCCGGCGCGACGAAAGCACCGTCTGCCCACGTCGACAGGAGTGCTGCCGTGAACGCTCCGCTGAACGCCGTTTCAGCCGCGGCCTCGTCGTCTCGGCATGCTGAGAGGTGGATCGTCGGCGCGACAATCGAGCGCTCGGCCTTCGCCAAGACGGGATCTCGGAGGATCGGGTCGTAGAAGTCCCTATTCGCAGCATAGGTACGAAGAGCCACGGCCTTCGGCGGGCTCCTGAAGCGTATCGGGTCGTCGGCGACCGCACGCACGACGGATTCGCTGTGGCAACTGTCCGAGATGGAGATAATGCGTACGCCACTGTCGAACTGAGCCAGCGCTTGGTGGAGCTCGTCGTCGACGAGGTGACCATCGTAGAGGCACCACGTTTCGTCCAGCCTGTCACTTTCATCGCCGTTCAGGTCGGGCAGCTGGCTACCGTGGCCGGCGTAGGTGAGCAGGAAGATGTCACCCGCTTTCAAGTCCTTCGCCGCAGCGCCTATGCCGGCGAGCACTGCCTCACGCGTCGCCTCCGAAGTGAGGAGACGAGACGCGGCGAACTTCTGCTTCTCGGCAAGTGCGCTCATCGCGTGTGCGTCGGCTTCGCACGCGTTCAGGTCGCCGAACCACTCGGCATACTTCCTTGCATCGACCTTGTTCACGCCGATGTGGAGGGATCGTCCTTGGGCCATGATTCTTCCTTCCTGCTTGCTGTTGGGGACTTCGACCGGCTACTTCAACGACTCAATCGCAAGCCTGCGCGTCGCATCCCTCGCAAGAATCGCCTCCTTACGCACACGCGCCGTCCAATCCTTGTAAATGAGCCTGATCCGCCCATCCAAATAAGCCTCCAGCTCCACATACCCATTATTCCCCAGCTCCTGCCGCACACCCGTGTATCGCGGGTACCTCGGCTCCGCCTCCGCCCAAACGGAAGGCGCGAACCCTCCCGCGCCGCGGGTCATCGCCTCGTCGAGGCCGTACTCCGAGAGATGGTACGGATACCCGCCGTGGCCGATGCAGCTCGTAATGGGGAGCCCTGCCGTCCTATCAAAGAGGGCGCAGTAGTGATCGTTGCCCCAGAACCAGAGGTCCACCATGGGAAGCATTGGCGAGAGGTCGTGGTAAAGCTTCTTCGCCGCCGTCTCACCGTAGGTGAACGGCTCGTTGCCCGAGAGCAGCACGTTCGTGCGCCCCTCTTCGCGACCCCACCGAAGCACCATCTCGAGCCACGTGAGCAGCTCGGCGTCTTCGTACCGCGCGTGACCGAAGTAGTCGGTGTCGATGCCGATGAGCTGGAGGTGTTTCCCGTAACTTAGGCTAAAGTAACTTCCCTCCTGAATCTGGCGTGACGGGTAGTCGCGACGACGATCGTGAATCGCGCCGAAGAACGCGTGGCCGTTCGAGTACATCTCGTGATTGCCGGGCAGCGTGAGGAGCGTGGTCTGCCGCGTGAGGTCGGCGAGCGGCTTCACGAGGTACTCGTCGACCTCTGCCTGTCGGCCCGCGTAGTACACGTCGCCGAGGTGAATCGCGGCATCGTACGTCGCCGCGTCGCGCGTGAGGTGCTTTGCGATGTAGCGCGAGTGAGCGAGCCCCGTCGCGAAGTCGCTGAACAACGCGACCCGCACGGGAGCCGTCGCGGTGGGGGCAGGGCGCGCGTAGTGGAAGAGGCGCTCGTGCGAGTGGCGCTCGAAGCGCGCTTTCTTGCCAAAGGCGCCACCGACGATCGCAGAGCCCGAAAGGAAGAACCAACCGGGCAGATCCCCATGTGTCTCGAATTTCGTAGACTCCACGTCGAGAGGAATCGCCGCGGGGTCGTACCCCTCGAACCCGAACTCGGGAGGGATGAGATTCTTCCCTCGCGAACGCGTGCGCGTCTCCGTGAGACTGCGTGCGGTGCCAGTTTGGTCGGCGAGCATTGCCTTCGCGGCGTCGAGGCCCTGACGAAGCCGCTCCTCGGTGAGCTTGCCGTCGAGGATCGTCTGCGCGCGCGCGAGCGTTCCCTCGGGATCGGCGTCGAGGTCGGCTTGGATGATCTCGATGTCTCTCGCCGTCGCCACGGGCAAGTCGCGCGTGGGACCGCCGGAGGCGCCGCGAGAACGCGTGCGCGTGCCGTCTCCCATGAGCGCCGCAACCGGAACCTCGAGAAGCGCCGCAGCGACGAGCGGAGCAGCTTGCTGACCCGAGCGCGTCCCTGGAGCTTCCGATTGCCCGAGTCGCCGCACGAGCCGCAGCCCTTGGCTGTAGTCGCGCCAGCTCGGCGTATGCCCGGCGTAGAACGGCTGCAGTGGCTTGCCCTTGCTGTCTTGCCAGCCGTATAGCCCGAGCCTGCCGTCGCTCGAGAGCACGACGTCCTTGTGCGATCCCGCGCGGAGGATCGGCTTCCCGGGCATCGCCGCGGCTTGTGCGTCCGCCTTCGCGTCGATCTTTTGACGCTGGTCCTCGAGGACGGTGGGGCTGCTCATCTCCGCCATCGTCCACTTCACGAAGTCCGAGCGGCGCAGCTCGGTTGCGTCAAGCTTCACGTTCGCGAGCTCCCAAATCGCGTCGACGAGCGCGGGCGACGGCAGCTCACAGCCAAGACCGCGCGCGGTCGCCGCGGCCTCGGCGAGGCTCACTCCATAGATGTAATTGCCCGCGACCTCCCACGTCTCGCCGTCGAGCTCTACCTCGAACCAGCCTCCGGGCGGCTCGGGCTCGGGCCCACGTGGCACCTCGGGGGCGAGGCCCAGCGCCTGACGCACCGACCCAACGTACGAAGCCCACGGAAAATTCGGGCCGGGATCGGAGTGACCTCCCACCGTTCCGAACGCAACGGTCACGTCGCCGTGGCCCGCGATTCCCGATGCGCCGCTCCTGAGCTCGTCAAGCGACAGGCGACGCGGCTCAATGCCGTACTCGGCACAAAGCGCAGCGACCAGCAACGCCGAGCGGTCGAGGATCGCGGTGGAGTCCGCGTCGGCCCACTCCTTCTCCGTTTGCGTCGCGGTGCCGGCGTGCTCCACGCCAATCGAGTACCCGTTGACGGGGCCAGCGTGCCAAGCCACGTCGCCGTCCCGAACGCACTGGAGGATCTGCTCTCGGTCCACGCAGTAGTGCGCGCTCGTGCCGCCCCAAATCTTCGTTCCATTGGGGTCGGGTCTGAGCTTGTCGTCGACGCGAGTGCCTCGCGCGGGTTGATTCTTGAACCAGCCCGCGCTGCCGCTCGCCGACTTCGGCTTATCCTCCCTCGCCTCCGTCGTGTGCACGATGATCAAGCGAATCGCTTGGTTTCGGCCGCGCGAGTAGTTCTTCGCCTCCATGAACGAATACGACGAGCTCGCGTCGCCGAGCGATGCCTCGGTCTGCGCGCCTGCCGCGTTCCACGTCTTTGGGCCGACGATCCCGTCAGCCACGAGGCCGTGCCCCACTTGCCACGCCTGGGTCGCTGCCTCGGTGCCCTCGTCGAACTTCCCATCGACCGGCAGTGGCCATCCCCACGCTTCGTTCCATCGCTGGGTCTGGCCATACGCGTCAATCCACGCCGTAGGCCGGCGAAACTCATTCAACGTACTCTGCCAAAGCGAAACCGTGCTCCCCGTTGAGTTGCGTCGAATGGTCTCCATGAATTCCTCGCTAAACGTTTTGCATCATTCACCAGTGTCCTCGCGCCTCGACGGACCTGCCTAATCCTGAGCGGCTACGCGGAGACTCCCATCCGAATTGAACGCGGCGACGCCCCTTTGGCACGCGAAAAGAAAAGAGCCCATGAGCGCACCGGCGAGGACCAAGTCGCTGCCGCCAACTGCTAGTGATTGCCCACCTTGGATACGGGTGGGACCAGCCAAGCGCGCCCTCCGGGATAGCCCGTACCGTCCGCCCACCACGAGTGAGTGAACCGCCCGCGAACCACTCGTGTCAACGACTCTCCACGCCTCTCGTACGGATTTTCGACACGCCAAATCGCGCCACTAGTGGCGTACTACGCCAAAGTTGGCGCGCCACGCGTGGCGTAGTGGATCCACGGTGGCCCATGGCATCCGTGGAGCCTCGCCGCGACCCACCCGCACAGTTTCCAGCACTTCGGCGTCAAAGACCTCCGTGGCGAGCCACCACCACGCATTGGCACGGTTCTAAAACGTGGATCTCGTGCACAGCCATGTGCGCCCCGGCCCTACCCGCGTCCTCCACTCGCAAGGGCGGGACAAGAGCTCTCGACGATGACGCCTCGACGGTCGACCCAACGGCATTCGAGCCCAGGGCTACCCTCGGTCACGCGTCCCGTCGCCCGTTCCCTTACCTCTTTCGCGCTCGCGTGCTCAGCGCCAGCCACTATCGCAATGGCAACCGAGCCGCGGCCGAGCGTCCGGCCCGTCGATTACCTCGCCGGCCACTGGTCGCTCTCGTAGGAGGGCGCTCGACGCATCCTCAGTGCGTAGAGACTCTCGGTCTACCTTCAACGAGGCGTGCCGATCGCGCCATCGTGGCGTAGTGCCAAGAAACCCTTTGGAAATTCCGCCGCGACGAGCGCGCACAAGCGCCCGGTTCCAGCGAGACCGGAACCAGCGCCCATATCCACCTCCTACCGCCGTGCCAGGAACGCCTCCGGCCGCGCCCCGCCACCCCATGCTGGCCTAACCCTTCAAAATCATTGAACCCACTCCGAACCGACCCATCGTATCCATACGACGCCACCCGAACACCCCGCCCAAAATCCACAAACTCCTCGCGCACTTAGCACTTTCGCCCCTCCCCACGACAAAAGTACTTCCCTGTGAATCAAATGGCCCCTTCCCGTGTGCGCATGACAAAAACGGCTGAGCGAAGGGCGAACAAAGGTGCATCAAAGAAGACCGCTTCGAGCCATGAAAATGGCTCGGCCGTGCGGGCTCGTGGCGCGAAGGAGACGCCGGCCACCGTGTCGGGCACGCTGTCGTTGCTGGCGGATATTCGGGGGCGGTTCGCGGCGCTGAGCGCTCAAGAGACGGCGGAGTTCATGAGCCAGCACTCGGCCGATGCCTGCCGTACGCGAGGCAAAGAGACGAAGGCGAAGGACATCTTTCGCATCGGCATTAGCTGGGCGCTCACCATTGGCGAGCATCCGGACGATGCGGGTTTCAACCCGCTCATGGGTCGGTGGTTCCTCGACTGTTTGACCGCTCTCGGCGAGCAGCTCGAAGGCCGCGCGTCGTCGAACGTGCCGTCCGAAGTGGGCGCGTCGGACGACACGAAGCGCACCGCCGACGCAGCGCTGGCGAACACGAAGCGCCGAGTGTTGGCCGCCGCCGGCACGAACAAGGATTGGCGCGCATCGGTCACGAAGGCGCTCGCCGCGGAGAACGCGCTCGACCCGCAAATCGCGCAGCTCGAGGGTCTCGCCGGGCTCATCGAGGCGTGGACCAAAGCGACCGACCGGCCTCCCCTCGCCGCCCATCGCATCACCGCAGACACCGCGAAAGAGCTCCGCGCCGCCGTCGCGGGCCTCCACAAGGTGAACGCGAACCGCAAGGCGCCGCAGCAGCTCAATCGCGACACTCCCGCGATCAACGAGATTGAAGGTCGCACCCTCTTTGCGATGCGCCCAATCTGGGACGAGCTCGCGGCGGCGCGCCGAGACGGAGCGTCGAGCGTGCAGCTCTATGTGTCGCGCTCGCTCCTTCGCGGCATGGACCTCAAGGTGAAAGCGAAGCGCGGCAGCGCGACCGAAGGCGAAGAAGGCACGGTCGACGAGGAGGACATCCAGGACGAGGAAGGCGAGGAAGAGGGGGACGACGCCACGGCCTGATCTTCCGACGGCTTGAGCTCGCGCCGCGTCGGGGAAACCGGCGCGGCGTTCGTTTTTGTGGGGTTTGGGCTCGGGAGGAGCGCGGAATCGTTGAGGATCTCACCGCGTGGGGCCCGACGTTGGGTCGCGGCCGTAGTCGGGAACGGGCGTGTGGCTATCCCGCCGAGCGGGATGGCTGTCCGGACCGTCGAAGTGGCTATCCGGACCGACGCTAGGCCTATCCGGACCGCGCACGTGGCTATCCGGACCGTCGATTTGCTGTCCGGACCGTCGATTTGCTGTCCGGACCGTCCGATTTCCTATCCGGACCGTCGATTTCCTATCCGGACCGTCCGTGGGCTGTCCGGACCAGTGCCGGCCCTTGCGGCGCCAACCATCCCTGAGCTCTTGGCCTTCATGCCGGAGCTGCTTGTACGGTAGCACGCCGCGCTGGAAAAGCATCCCGAAGTGCGCGACCCCTAGGGGCACCGAAGCTGCGAGTCGGCTGAGGAGCGAGAGCGGATCCAGGTCACCGCCACCCTCCCGTCCGAGATCCGGACGAGCCCATCCGGCCCTGGGGTCACACGACGCGCTTCGTGATCCCCGAAGGGGGCTCCTGCGCGACCGCGGGACGCGCTCGCGAAGTGGCGCACTTCAGCAGCGCCTCCCGGCCCGCGACGTCGTGCCCCGGCACGCGTCGCGGCGCGAAGGGTAAACCCATCAAGCGCGACGCACAGCGGTCGCGCGAACACCATCGGTCGTCGATCGAAAGGCAGCGCGCCTTCGCGCCATTCCGGCCCCGCAAGTGGCGTCGTGCCCGCGACCGTCGACGCCGCGAGCACGGCCATACCGTCGCCCTCGTCCGCCGCGTCGCTGTCATCGAGGAGAAGGCCAGCACCTGCGCCACGTCTCGCGTCGAGAGGTGCACAACGGAGAACTTGTTCCACACCGCGGTCAGCGTCTTCGACTGCCGTTTCAGCCGCCATTTGTTCATATTCGGACCGAGCCGCCGGGCAACCCGCCGCTCGGTCAAGCCCGTGCTGGGTCGTACTTCGACGGAATCTTGGCGTCGAATCGCGACTCTCCAGGCTCTGCATCCCGTGCCCGTGCTGCCAACCACGAGCGGACCAACGTGGCCCCCAGAGACGCCCACAGTCGACCCATCGTCGCGCCATAGCCTGGTCGGGTTCGCATCGAAGGCTCCCGAGCGCGGGACAC
This sequence comes from Myxococcales bacterium, assembly GCA_043764595.1. Classification (GTDB taxonomy): domain Bacteria; phylum Myxococcota_A; class Polyangia; order Polyangiales; family Polyangiaceae; genus JAAFHV01. The sequence goes on from JAYUKI010000311.1 coordinate 12,874, forward strand.
CCGACATAGTTGCACGATCCCGACAGAGCTCCGGTTGCACGACACTTCAAATTGCGCGGCAAAAAAGCTGGATTTTGCATCGCACGACAAATGGTGATGGAAGCAGCGAATGTTGCTTGAATGCCGTTCGTTCACGAGCTACTCGAAGTGAAGTTGCTCCGGGTTTGGCGCAGCACATCTGCGAACCCGACGCGGCCTCCCGATTGACGGAGCACGTGGAACGAGCGAGATTTCTGTCCGACTAGAGCGAGCCGCTCCGATGGGCATAACGTCCATTGCTTTGGCTCGCACTGACCTTCAACAATCAGGCCCCGAAACCGCTCCCATGAACTTCAAGATTCGTAAGGGAATCGCAGTGGCATTGCCGACGCTTGCCGCGTTGGTCGGAATCGCCTGCCACGACGATCCGAGCAGCCAACGGCCTCCTACGGGCACGACCAAGGCTGGCCTCGTTGTTCACCCGACGACCAAGCGGATTCGAGTGGCTGAATGGAACGTATTCGCTCGACCATCCTCCGGCGGCGTCCTCTTCGGAAGCGAAGGCTCGGCACAATCCGTCGAAGATCACGCGGCAGCCATCGCGGATACAGTGAATCTCCACAAGGGCGAGTTCGACGTGATCGTTTTCAACGAGGTCTTCACCGACCTCACCAGAGAAGCGATCTACAACGTGCTCAAGGCGGACTTTCCCTACTGGATCAAGGAACTGGACGGCGAGATGTTCTTCTTGGACAGAAACATGTCCGACAGTGGCCTCGCTATCTTCAGTAGGTACCCGTTCGGGCAACTGACCCGAGAATCGGACCCGATATACTACGAGTACGACGCCTCCCATAAGAACGAGTTCTTCGAAGACTGCAGAAGGGACGACCCGCGTTACAAGCCCCCGACGGAGCAGGAGCTCGAGGCTGGCGTCACACACGGCAATACCTGTGCCTGGCCTCTAAATATTGGATTTCAGTTCACGCGAAACGTAGACGCCGACGCGAAGGCAGCCAAGGGTTGGGGATTGGTGAAAATCCTCGGTCCTGGGCGTCGGCTGAACATCGGATTTACGCACATGCAGGCAGATTACCCCGAAAACGGGGGCGGCTCCTACGCGGGGGTTCGCCTGGAACAGCTCGCCACGGCAAAAGACCTTCTAAGCCGCAGGCTCGATCCGAACGAAGACGCCGACACAGTGCTAACTGGCGACCTGAACATCGACGGTCTTGCCTCGAACTTCCGCTTCGAAGGCTCGCCAGCGAGTGCAGCAAACCCCAATCAGCGCATGCTAGAGTCGGAGTACGGAACGACTATCCGATCCCAGGTATCCGACTTGCCGTTCTACGACACCTGGCGGACAACCTCTCCCGAGGACGACGGTCGCACACACCGATTCTTCGGGCCGCCGGCTCGCTACGACTACTTTTTGATCGACGGAAAGGGCTACTACGACGCCCCACCCATCTGGAATCCGCTGCACCCGAACTTCGTCAACAATATCGGCCACGGGTTCACATGCCCCCAGTATGTACGGCGCGCCTTTCAGGACGGGGTGAGTGACCATGTCGGAGTCATGCTCGACCTTGGGCCTTGGAGCCGAGCTTGCCGGCCGGACATGGCGATCCGACCTGCAACATTTCCGGACTGGACCGCGCGAAGCCAGACGGTGCAGCTCGATCGCCTGCCCGAGCCGGGCTCTGTCATGTGGTACAGATTCGACACGCCGGGCGCGTACTCGATAGGATTTCCGACCGGATCGGACGCAGCAGGCAGACTGAAGGTAGAGGTTTACCCGGTCAACGATCTGTCGTTTGTCGTCAAGCCGTTCTCGGCCAGTCCGAGCAATTTGATACCGGGGATCCACGATGCCTTCGACACCAAGAGCTACTTCTCCGGAAGCCAGCCGTTCTACGTACGCGTATTCGATCCCGACGGGCTGACGTCTGGCGACTACAGCTTGCTCGTAAAAAAGCACGACTGTTCGTCGATTGAGTGGGAATGTCCACTCAAGCCCGCCGTGGAGATCCAGGCGCATGCTCCGAGCGGAGTGCCATTCGTCGGGAACTTCCGAATTCACACGGATTCGACCGGCACGAACAAATCTCAAATGGGAACCATCACCGTCGGCAACCCATCAGGCCAGGAGCTCCGGGTTACTCTCACCAATACGGCGACCGGTGCGTCCAGAGTTGAATCGTTCACGGGTACAGCGTGGGAAACGAAGTTTTACGAAGCAAAGGAGAATCTGTATCGCGTCACGATCGAGAGGACCGACCCTACGAAATCCTACTCTGTCACGTACAAGACGAATCTTACCCTGTTTACGGACGCCCCCGACCATGGCGCTTCGTTGACACTGCTCGAAGAGACGGCCGGGTGGGGAAACGACGAAATTCGTGCTGTGCTTAGGAACGAGCTCGGAACCACCCGAGCGGAGTGGTTCTGGGCCGAGATGGACGCTAACGAAGGGATGCCATTGTTCGTCACGATGCCAATGGTCGCCCCTGCGACCTTCTATGTCGCGGAGCTGGGGGCCGAGGAATATTCACCGATAGACCCGAACTCCGTGGACGAGAGCGCGACGCTCACGATAGCTCCTCTATCCAGGCATGTCGAAAAGGAGCTCGGAGTAGTCAAGGAGTTCCAACTGTGCGAGTTACCGCCAAACCAGACAGACTGCCAAGGCAAGCTCCAGCTCAGATACAACCTCGTCCACAGCCTCGACCCGTGAACGACCGGCGCCGCATGGTGTCGTCGGGCTGGCACCGCACGCCGAGCGTTTAGCAACGCGAGTTTCCCGCACCTAGGCACTCGAATGAATGCTGCGCCTTTCTACGCGCGCTCCGTCGACGGACGGGCTACACTACCTGACGGCGCACGAGCTATCGTCGGAGGACGAGACGACATGATCTCACGCATTTTTTCTTTCTTTTTCTTGGGTGCTTTGGCTCTCGCGTGTGGACCGACGGACACGGCGCCAGCCGATTCCGGGTCACCCGCTGCATCGTGCCCGAGCGGTCGGGGACCGACCATGGTCCGCGTCCCGCTCGCCAACAACAGAAGTGTCTGCATCGATACGACCGAAGTCACCCGCGCGCAGTACGCGGCGTTCGTGTCCGACTCGAACGGTCACGACCAAGGTACCCGACTCGACGCGTGCGGAAAGGCGCCTTTCCGCGACGACCCCGACGCGGCGTGCTCGCAGCAGGCGGTGGTCTGCAAGGGGGACTGTGCAGCTCACCCTCAGGTCTGCGTGACCCACTGCAACGCACAGGCGTTTTGTGCGTGGGCGGGGAAACGGCTCTGCAGCACAGTCAAGGGCGTCACGCCGGACGCGATTGCCCTTGGGGATGCGCGTGTTGCAGAATGGATCGCTGCCTGCGGCAACGGAGCCGGAACCGAAGGCGACCCACGCACCATCTTCCCATACGGGAGCTCGCTCGATTCCGCGAAGTGCAACACCGATGGGCACACACCGACGGGATGCGCGGTCTCGCCTGGCTCCTGCGGAACGCTACCGACCGGCAGCTTGCAAGGATGTCGTGGTGAAGGAGCGTCCGACAAGGTCTTCGACATGAGCGGAAACGTTCACGAGTGGATGGGCCTCACCGACGAAAGCGCGAAGTCTCCCGTGCCGCGCGCCCAATTCCGCGGAGGGTCGTTCTCGAAGAGCCTATTCGACCCGAGCGGAGACTTCGCATGCGTGACGAGCGGCGGCTCTGCGGCGATCGACCTGCCCGTCGCAGACATCGGGATTCGCTGCTGCGCCGATTGATTCCGTGAGTGTCGGCTCGTTCGTCCGTGGAGGCTCTCCGTCGAACCAGCTTTCGGTTCGTGCCTTATTGCTCTTTGCGATTGGCCTCGAAGCGTGCCATTCCCCGGGACTCTATACGTCAGCCCGACCCATCGATCCTGGCGCGCTCACCACGGGCATCGCCGTCGAGCCCGTCGTGGCGCTCAAGAACGAGCAAATGACCGACATCGGTCCCAGCATGACGGCTCTCTTTCGCCTTGGCACCACCACGCATTCCGATGTCGGAGCTCGGTTCAACGCAAACATGGTCGGTTGGGATGTCAAGCTCGCGCCCTACGTTGGTGAGCGGCTCGCGATCGCGATCATGCCCGGTGGCCGCGTGGGGCGAGGGGTGTGGTTTCACGCTCCAGCGCTCGTGTCCTTCGATGTCACGACGTGGCTTCGCATCTTCGCGTCGACAGGCGTATCCGTTTCCCATCGCGCGTATGCACCTGCAGGCCCGACTACGCTCGTGGCGCTCTCGCCGATCCCTGTCGATAGTGGCGCGCGGCCCGATGGTTGGCACGGGCGTATTGGAGCCGGGCTCGAGCTTCACACACTTCGGGGTTTGGGTGTCACGCCGGAAGTTACGTACCTGCAATCTGTCGAGGCAGGAGCCTTTTCGTCGATCTTCTTCGCCATGGGCATCACATTCGGGCGATTCGATCTGAGCTTCGACTAAATTCGCTACCCCACGTGCATCTCGGCCCAGAGTGGCAAATGGTCCGATATCTCTCGCGTGAAGCGCTCCTTGGTGAGGCGCGTACTTGGGTAGAGGCTGCGGTAGTCCCCACGATAGAAGTCGACCACGCCCGCGCGTTCGGTGAAGCGCTCGGCCAGGGCGGGCAAGTGGAGGATCTGGTCGTACCGCTTGTCGGCGGCGAGGCTCGTGCCGTGTGCGCCGAGTAGCGCTTTGGGCAGCGTGAGGCCACGCCGTTCGAGCGCGCGGTACAGCGGTCCCGTGGTGTCCGGAACATTGAAGTCGCCCGCGAGAACGAGCGAAACGGCGTGGCCCTTCTGGCGGCCTCGCGCCTCGGCCCACTCGGCGAGCGCCGTGATTTCGGGCAGGCGCGCGCGCTTGGACTTTCCGCCCCAGCGAATGTGCGCGGTCACGAGGACGAGCTCCACGGCGCCCGCGCGGAAGCCGGCCATGTACGGCCGACGCCACCACGTTGGTGCGACATACTCCTGCCCGACGCGCCGCCGCCTTCCTTCCACGATCGATACGAGCCCGGTGTGCTGCACGAACCGCGTGTCGAAGAGGAAACACGCGCGCTCTTCGTTGGCGCCCGGATCGTCGAGTGGCTCGGAATAGAGGGCGCGCCACGCGGGGCCGAGGTGCGCGAGGATGCGCTCCAAATCGCCAGTGTCGCGCCGAAGCTCGACGAGCGACACGAGGGAGAAGCGCTCGAGAACACGAGCGATCATGGCAATGGAGTCGTCGCGGCGCCGACGTCGTCCGAGCTCGCGCACGTTCCACGTGGCGAGGAGAATGGAGTGGTCGCGCCGCGCGCGAGGGAGGCCTGCGTCTTTCAGGCGGAGCGAGAGGAGGGCGTCGCC
>JAYUKI010000312.1:0-1474 GCA_043764595.1 Myxococcales bacterium
GCGCTTTCGGCATTCCGAGCGAGGATGATAGCGAGCGGCGGCGACCGAATTCTCCTCGAGCGTACGGTCGCGATGGTGCGCGAAGGCGTTGTCGACAAGAACGAAGGAAAGGCGCTTTCGAAGGCTCTTCGCGTGGCAATCGACAGCCGCCCTCTCGTCGGGGCCGGGAAGGTAGAAGACACGATCAACCTCCTCGGCCACGCCGCTCGAAGCATCGTCCGAATCGTGTCGAAGATTCTGGGTCTTACGCCCGAAGAGATATGCCGAAAGGCCGGTGCGAAGTTGCTGTTGGCGTCGAGCATCAAGGCTGGATTGGATATCGACTGGAGCGATCCAAAACAGAAGGCGACAGCCATCGAGATCGTGGAGCGGCAGGTGTCCTCGCTCGAGCGCTGGGTGGAGAACAACCTCGAGAATGAAGAGTCCGCCGGAGTCCGGCCGCTTCTCGAGGCAATCATGGTGGTACGCGATCAAGACCTGGAGCGGTCTGCCGACGGGCGGATAGCGATTCGTCAAGGGGTGGCGCCGGAACGGCGAATCTCGATTGAAGACGCCGAGATGCGCCATGGGCGAAAGAGCCGCTCGAAACGCTTTGACGGATACAAGGAACACATTGCACGCGCGCTGGACTTTCCGGCGATCGTCGCGTGCTCGGTGACGCCTGCCAACCGGCCTGAAGAGGAAGGAGCCGCTCCAATCGGCGAGGACATTGCGCACCAAGGCTTTACCATCGGCGAGGCGCACGTGGATCGAGCGTACGTCAATAGCCCGCTCGTCCTTGCGACTCGGACGGAGGGAGGAAGGGTACTTACCAAACCCTGGGCGCAGCGCGCGCACCGTCCGGGGCTCTTTTCGAAAGCCGACTTTCGTATCGATCTTCGCACTCTTACGATTACGTGCCCCGCGGGGGAAGTCGAGCCGTTCGAGCCCGGAACGACCGTGCACTTCGACCCAGAGGCATGCGGCGCCTGCCCCATGCGACAGAACTGCACTGAGGCCGCGAGCGGAAAGGGGCGAACCATCTCCGTCGCCGAGGACGAGGACGCGCAGCGGGAGTATAGGAAGCTTCAATCCAGCGAACGAGGGCGGGCTGAGCTGCGGGAACGGGTTGCCGTAGAGCACTCCCTCGCGCACATCGCAGCGCGCAAAGGACACCGAGCACGCTACTCGGGTACACGGAAGAATCTTTTCGATCTACGCCGTGCCGCCGCAATCCAAAATCTGGAAGCCGTGCAACGGCTGCATCGGGAGGCGGCATGATTGTACGCATTTCATCATGTTTGTCGCTCTAGCCCCTCTTCCCACCCCGGCTGGGTGAGGCGCATCGCGCTGGAGCGCAACGGCTCGTTCGGGATGGGTCTCGTTTTAAAGATCCCATTGTTCCGCGAGATGGCGTATTTCGAGGGCCGAGGCGGAGCACAAAATAGGTGACGGGAAACACGTCTTCGCAGGACTGCTTCCCGTCGCGCTCCGA
>JAYUKI010000313.1:0-4893 GCA_043764595.1 Myxococcales bacterium
GCTGCGGAGAGGGCGGGATTCGAACCCGCGGTAGGCTTTTGACCCACGCTCCCTTAGCAAGGGAGTGCCTTCGACCACTCGGCCACCTCTCCAAAGAGAGCCCTCCGAATAGCCGGCCTCCGCTCTCGGTGCAAGCGCGTTCGAACCGCAAGGGAGCCCCACGAGGCCCGGCGTCGGTCGTGCGCGGCACTTTCCGACGTCGAAACGCTCGAAGAAACGGGAAATCCGCGAGAAAACCACGTTGGAGCGAGTCTGGGAGGCCGAGGCGGAAGGGCACGGAAGCTGGCCCCGACCGGGCCCTTAGCCTCGGAGGTACTGCTCGCCCGTGACGAAGCCCATGACTCCGAATCCTTCGACGTACCGGATGCGCGTCGGCACGAGGCGATGGAGGGCGAAATCGGCAAAGGCCGAATACCGGGCCGCGGCAGGATGGCGCGCGACATACCGCGCGAGGACCGACTCACGCTCTTCGGAAGGCACGGGCACGATGGTGCCGACGAGGGTGGCGCGCGCACGTTCGAGAGGTGCATCGCCCGAGGCCGTGACGAGAAGCGATGCACGCGCATCCCGGAGGAAGTTTTTCGTATGCTCGGCGAGGCTCGAGACAAAAAGAATCGGCACTCCCACTTCGTCGGTCGAATAGGCCACGAGCGAACCGAACGGCGCGCCGTCGTCCGCGAGGGTCGACAAGGATGCATACGCGCCATCGCCGACGAGAGACCTCACGCGAGCTGAAAAAGAAGGCTCCGAGCTCACGATGACCCTTCGCGCGTGAACGTGAGCGGCACTTGGAGCCGCATCGTGCTGGCGGCGCCGTCGTGGAAAGGTCGAGCCTTGAAGACGTGGGACATGCAGCGAAGCTCCTCCTCGCCCAGGCCTTCGCGATGGCCCTCGAACACGTGCGTCGCACGGCCGTCCTGCGCAATTTCGAGGACGATGACCACCCGACTCTTCGGCGGTGACGAGTCGCGAAGTCCCTTTCGGTAACACGCCCAAAGCTCGCTGCTTCGAGCGTCGATGGCTTTGTAGACGAGGCGCTCGAGCTCCGCGTGACCGTCCACACTCGACGACGCGATGGCGTCGGGAACGGGCTCTTTTGGAGGCGCACCGTTTGCAGCCCCGCATCCCACGAGAAAAGCCGCAACGAGCATCGCACCCAATCGCATCTTCTCCTTTTACCGTCGAATGGCCTCACGCCGCTACCGCGCTGCCTCGAAGGGGTGCACGATGGGGCCGCCATGCGGCACGAAGACGCACGAAGCACGTACGCACGTTACGCCGCGGCCCTCGAAGGCGAGCCTCGGCCGTGTGCGTTGGTCGACCTCGACGCCTTCGACAGGAACGCCGAGCTTTTGCTCCAACTCGCAACGCACGCGGGAAAATCGCTGCGAGTGGCGACAAAATCGGTTCGCTGTCCGGAGCTCTTGCGGCGGATCGAAGCGAAGGCTTCGGCGCGGGACCATGGGCCCGTCAGCTTCATGACCTACACCGCCCACGAAACGGCCGTCTTGCGGACCGAAGGATTCGACGACTTCCTCCTCGCCTACCCCGTGGTCTCGCGGAAAGACGCGGAGACCATGGCCGCGCTCGCACGCGACGGAGCGAAAGTCTCGGTGATCGTGGACGACAAAGCCCACCTCGAGGTCCTCGACGCCGCCGCGCGAAGCGCGCACGTCCGTATCAAGGTGGTGGTCGAGGTCGACATGGCCTTTCGGCCCGTGGGCTCCGTTCATCTCGGCGTCCGCCGCAGCCCACTCCGGGACCTCCACCACGTGCTCGCGTTCATCGACACGATTGACCACTTCGAGGGCCTCTCGTTCTTTGGAGTCATGGGATACGAAGCCCAAATCGCGGGCCTCGGCGACGACTTACCTACCGAGCGCGCCAAAAGCGCCTTCGTGCGCACGCTTCGGGCCCTCTCGCGGCGCGACGTCGAAAAGAGCCGCGCGAACCTCGTATCCGCCCTGACGGACCGTGGGAAAAAGCCCCTGCTCGTGAACGGCGGGGGCACGGGGAATCTCACGTGGTGCGCCCGGGAGCCCGCCCTCACCGAGGTCACGGCCGGCTCGGGATTTCTTTGCAGCCACTTGTTCGACCGCTACCGAGACGTGCGCCCGGAGCCTGCGGCGTACTTTTGCCTCGATGTCGTGCGGCGGCCGGGGCCTGGCCTCGTGACATGTGCGGGAGGAGGATACGTGGCGTCCGGAGCCATTGGCGAAGACCGGCTCCCCGTGCCAGCCCTTCCGAGAGGGTATTCGCTATTGTCCCTCGAAGGCGCGGGCGAAGTGCAGACCCCGCTGCGGGCGCCCGTATTCTCCGAGATCCGCCTCGGAGACCCGGTGTTCTTTCGCCACGCCAAAGCCGGCGAGCTCGCCGAGCACTTTCCCGAATATTTGCTCGTTCGCGGCGACGCCATCGAAGGGCGTGCCAAAACCTACCGTGGCTTGGGCCACTCTTTCCTGGGATGAACGCATGACGCTCGAATTCACCGACCACCGGAAAGACCCTGCCGCTTGGGCGCGAAGCCTCGGCATCTCGCGTGAAGCCGTCGACCTGTACCTCGGCAGCGACGTCATCGACTTGCACATCGACTCGTTCATTTGGACACGAATCTTCGGATACGATCTCACGAAGCGTCACGGAAAAGGTCTCCTCGGAGCGCGCTTCTACAGCCAAGTAGACCTTCCGCGACTTCGAGAGGCGCGGGTCACGGGTGGCATTTGGGTCATTACGACGAACCCCACTCGCCCGGCGAAAGACCGTAAGGCCATCTTCGACAAGAACCTCGCCCGCCTCACCGACATTCTCGAGTCGGTCCCGAGCGACGTCACCATCGTGCACGACACGGCAGGATACCAAAAAGCCGTCGCCGAGGGAAAGCACGCAGCGTTCTTGGGCATTCAAGGCGGCAATGCCCTCGACGCGGACGGCGCGATCGAAACCTTGGATCCGCGTGTCGTTCGGGTCACCGTGGTGCACTTGTCCACGTCGAGCCTAGGCGTAACCAGCGCGCCCATTCGCGCCTCGGCGGCCGGCGATTTCGGGCTCACCAAACGCGGACTTTCGTACGTCGAGCGGCTGAACGAAAAGCGCGTATTCGTCGATTTGGCCCACATCGCCAGGCGCGGCTTCTTCGACGCCATTCGCGTACACGACCGGTCGCAGCCCCTCATCGTGACCCACACCGGAGTGTCCGGAGTGCACGAGCACTGGCGCAATCTCGACGACGAACAGCTCAAAGCCGTCGCCGAGACAGGAGGCGTCGTCGGCATCATGTACCAATCGAGCTTCCTCGGACCTTCGATGTGGAAGGGGCGGGCGAGCTCGATCGCCGCACACCTCGAGCACGTGGTCCGCACCGTGGGCGAGGACTTCGCGTCCCTCGGGAGCGACTGGGACGGCGCCATCGTTCCTCCCGTGGACATGCAGACCTGCCTCGAGCTCCCGCGCCTCGTGGAGCTCCTCCTGCAGCGTGGAATGCGCCCCGAGACCATTCGCAAGATTCTCGGAGCGAACTTCCTTCGTGCCCTCACTCTGCTGCGAGGCTGAACGCCGACAAAAACCCGCTCAACGCGCGAGCTTCTGCGGATCCTCGATCGAGAGCGGGGTGCATCCCGTGGGGGCCACCCCGGGCGCACAGCGCGACGGAGTGCCTTCTGGAATGGCGACCGAATAGGGAATACCGCTGACCGGCGCCGGGAAGTCCGTGCTCACGATCTGCGCTCCACTCGCCAAGGCGGCCTCGCGGTCCTTCGTTTCGTTGGTCTTTGCCGTAGCTGGGTTCGAGTCCGCGCGAGTACGCACCAGCACATTCTTGGCGAGAGCCTTCTTGATGGCGTCTGCGTCGCCCACCGGACTATTCGAGACTTGAATCGCCACGAACGGCTCGTCGAGATTTCCCTCTGCAAAGAGAAGCCGTCCGTCGAGATTCTTTCGACCTCGTGTGTAGGCATCGCGAATGGCCGAGGCGTCGTTCAGGTAGAAGACGAACCTTCCACGCGCATCTGCAAGAGTGGGCCACCCTCGCTCGGCAAGGCCCTGCGCAACCGACGCGGAATTGCCCTTGAGGTCGTCGGGAACCACGAGCCAAGGCTTTTCGAATACGGACACAATCTCACGTTCGAGCGCTTCGATGCGCGGCCCATCGGTGGCCGGAGAAGAAGCATATTTGGGCTCGATTTGGACGAAGATCGGGTGATGTCCCGGATGGCCAGCCGACCAGGCGCGCATCGCCACGAGGCAATCGGTCAGGTACCGGCACGTGGTGAGGTCGTCCAGCGCTCCAATGTGGAAGACCACGAACCTCGAACACTCGTCGTCCCAATGAAGGTCGAGCTCGACTCCTCGCACGCCTTGCGTCTCGAATTGGTCGGCGAGCGGGAGGTGCGAATATTGCCACTCGGGAAGAGTCGACTTCGGCCCTTGGTGGTAGCTGTTGTGGGTCGCTTTGGCCTGCACGTGATTGACCCTGAGCGTTCCGTCCATCGGCAAGACGTGTCGGCCTTTCACGAAGGGCTCGGGCTTCGGCATGGCCGGGCACACGACCCCAGGGTCACCGTCCTCGCCGGCATCCGGTGTGGGAGGGACCACCGTGGTGGACGAGCACGCCGGCCCGAACGCGCACGACAGGAAGGCCAGGACGGAAACGAGGGAATGCCGCGCGACGAGACTGCCAAGGGCCATTCGCAAAACGTAGCCTAGTTCGAGGGGCGCTGCCCCTCGAGCTCCTGCGAGAGGTAAGGGCCTGAGAGTCCTCGACTGGCCTAGTTCGAGGGGCGCTGCCCCTCGAGCTCCTGCGAGATGCGGGCCTGAGAGTCCTCGACTTCTCCGCTTCGCTACGAAGTCTGCGGGGGTCTCGACCTCGCTGACTCGGCCTCGACCCGGCCCGAAGAC
>JAYUKI010000314.1:0-4893 GCA_043764595.1 Myxococcales bacterium
ACCCTGCACGGCTCGAAGGGCCTCGAGTTCGATCGCGTGTTCTTGATTGGCGTCGAAGAGGGCTTTTTGCCTCACAACCGCACGCTCGAATCGAAGTCGACCGACGCCGCGCCGCAAGACATCGAAGAAGAGCGCCGCCTCTTCTACGTGGGGATCACCCGCGCCCGCGAGAAGCTCGTCATGAGCAAGTGCAAATACCGCCCCATGCGCGGAAAGCCCACTCCCCGCGCGCCGAGCCGCTTCATCGCCGACATTCCGGACGCGCTCCTCGAGGTCTTCGACATCAAAGCCGAAGTCGGTTTGGACGTCGCCAAGATGGGAGAAAACGCCGATAACCTCCTGGCCATGCTCGAGGGTTTGGGGGGCTGAAGCCCGACGGTCCGTGCCTGTCGAAGGACTGGCGCCGGGCGCGGGCTCGCTGCACCATGTACTCGGTACTCGCTCTTCGACTTCGGGGCGCGGGCGGCGACTCTGGCCCATGCGCGACGCAACTGCAGGGTTTTCGCCTGGCGGCAAAGCGTGCCGTCGGGTTCAAGCAATGGGTCCGCAACTGCCCGAAATCATGAATCGGCACATGGCATGCAGAGCGAGGGCCCATGATCAAGCCGATAAGCGGTCCCTCTGTCGTCTCGTTGCTCGTATGGTCTGGACTCCTTGCGTTTGGGCAGGTGGGGTGCAGCAGCGCCCCCGACGCAGGCTCGGAGCCCTCGGCCACGCTCAGCAACGTGGGAGCGACGGGCTCCTCCCTCACGGTAGAAGAAGGGGACGAGGCAGTACGCGCAGCATGCCGCGGTCCCCACGAGAACCACGGACAGTGCGTGTCGTGCGTCGCCCACGTTCACACGAGCCTCACCTCGGATTTCGCCCAAGGCGAGTGCCACGACGGCTGCATCAAAACCTCGTGTTCGCTCGAGGGGAAGACCTGCGGGACGGTGAGCGATGGCTGCGGAGGCGAGCTCGTGTGCGGCCCTCCGTGCGGTCCCACGTTCGAGGTCACCTGCACGCAGCGCATCTTCGGCTGCACGAGCCCTGTTGGCGACGTGGTGACGACCACGACGCAAGACGTCGTCATCAAGCTGTATCCAACCATCGTTCCAGCCTTCCCCGTCCCGACCGGCACCGTCATTCTGAGTCCGAGCTACCGTTTCATTTTCGGCGATCCTCCGGGCGGCGGCGGAAACGTGACCTCGGGGCTCGTCGGCTCGCTCGAGGGTATCACGTACAAGCCATTTGGCGCCGCGGGATACTTGGAATACGCCTCGTATTCGGTCAACCGCTCGACGATGACCTTCTCGTCGGTCAGTCATCGCCAGAGCCACGGGACTTGCGGCGGCTCGGCGTACGTGGGCGGTCACAAGGTATGCACCGGCTTCTTGAAGACTCCTTGATTGGGAGCAAGCTTCCTGAGCGAGCCGTCACGCCGCTCATCCCGTCGGACGCATTGGACGGACCGATTCGAGGCACGCCAGATCTCCGCCGACCGTGCAAGACGGAACGAAGCAGGTTCCGCTGGCACGGACGAGGCGGTCCCGAGGCGCCTCGCTGGGAGGCGGTTTGAAACCCACCTTCCCGCGGTGCATCTGGTCCATCATTTCGACCCGGCCGCGTCAAAAAGGAACTGCCAACCTGCTCCACGCCGGCAGACTGCGCGCCGTGACACCTGTGTCGCAATCGTCGTAACCGCATGTCCATCCGGGATCTCCCGTGCCACGCGATTCGCTGGAGCTCACCAGTCCACCGAAGTGGCCCACATCGTGCTGTGGTGCCACGGATGCGACGACCTTTCCACTCCCCAGTGCTCTTTGCGGGATCCGTTCTTGGATTGGGCCTCCTTGGTTCGGCCTGTTACGAGGATCCGGGCGTGATTGCGGGCGAAGTTAGCGGGTCGAACAAGTTCCGCTACGTCTGCGACGAGAGCGCGGCGGTCGAGGACTGCTCCGGAACCGCGTCCGTCTTTCCCGCGGCGGTAGCGAAAGGCTCCAAGTTTCGACTCTCGATCGACGCCTCCAGCGCGAGCGCGGTCGACGAGCTAAGGCCCATATCGAGCGACGTCGTGGGCACCGACCCGAGCGGAGCGTGGGTGTGCAGCACCGACGGGATTGCTGGGTTCGTGGCGTTCGACCGAAACGGCTATGTCGTCGACTACGTCCACGTCAAAGTGGAGACGCCGACACGCCTCGCCGTCGAGAGTTACGGCTCGACCATCACGGGGTACGACCGGAGCGCGGGGTCCGCCGTGTCGTCCGCCACCGTGCGGGTTGGCGCAAAGCTCAACTTGTCGGCGACGCCCTTCGGAAAGAGCAGCGCGCCGCTTGCTGGCGCGGTGCCCTATGCCTGGACACCGGACACCGATGGCATCGTTCGCGTGGCCAATCTAGGCAGCCCGACGTCCCCGAGCGCTTTCGTCACGGTGACGGGCGTCAAGGTCGGGACGACCCGCATCCGCGTGGAAGGGGCTGGCGTTTCGACCGAGCTCGAGGTGACCGTCCAATGAAACGATTCTTTGCATTCCTTCTCCTCGCCGCCACGGTCGTCGCCTGCAGCCCGTCGTACTCGCGGCTCGAGGTTCGGGCCGAAGGCACGGACTACTACGTGCGCTTCGATGGCCGCCGCAATCTCGAGATTGGCGTCGGCTGGTCCGGACGCTTTCGTGCAATCGACACGTCCGACGACCCGCGCTCGTTCGAGCTCAAGTCGGCCGACGAAACCAAGCTCGAGGTCGCTCCGATCGCGAAGGACCCCGAAGACCTCGATGCGGAAGAGCGGATCGAGACCGGGACCCTATTTGCCTTTTTGCCGCGGAAGCTCGGCACTACCAACGTCGACGTCGTGGTGGATGGGGCCGTGGTGGAGCGGATATCGGTCGTCGTGGGGCCGCAGCGATAGGCGAGCTCGACGCGAATCAGCCGAATCGCGGACGCTTCGGGCTGCATGGCCACGGAAGGCCCATTCCATGTAGATCTGGCAGATCCCAATGCGGGCCGTCCTTCGCTCCGTGTGCCTCGCTGCGATGGCCACCCTCGCTGGTGCCTGCTCCTCGACGGACGGGACCGACACCGAGAGCGGCTCGGACGACCTCACGGGGACGATCTCGAGCGAGCGTGGTATCCACTTTCAAAGCTACGTCTACGTTCGCGACGGGGCGAGCGACGACGAGATTCGCACGGCCATCGCCCGCCAGATCCGCACGGCGATCGGAGCGCTTCGCGAGACGAACGTCGCCCTGAACGATCGTGGCGCCCGCTCGAACCTCGATGCGGCCAAGTGGCAAAAGCGCACCCTCGACGTGGTGGATGCTGCGAATCCCGCGGCCCCCATCCGCAAGGTGCTTCGTGTCACCTTCCCCTACGACGACCGCGCGGTGGTGACGAACAAGCTCGCACGTTCCGGTTCCATTGCCGTCACGATGTTGGCCGACGACTACGCGCCTCACGCCGAGCCGCTCAAGGTCGACTGCAGCGACGATCACAAAACGGACACGGACTCGCTTTGGTTTCACTTCAGCCCGCAAGCCGCGGCCTGCAAGTCGCGAATCACGAAGGAAAAGACCGACATCGACGCCGAGACGGCGCGCATCGGTCGGCGCGATGGCTTCGTGGGGGTCAAAGAGGCGTCGCGATGGTTCATTCCGGTCGTCGCGAAGCTCGACGCCCCGAAGCTCCCGGACAAAGAGTACTCGCCGGAGTACGACCGCCTCTTCGGCATGGCCGAGGACAAAGGTCAGCTTGTCGTCTATGCGTTCCTCGGAGTCGACGAGGACGTGAACAATCCGGACGACTCGCTCGCCAAAGAGGGAGCCAAGTTTCTCCGAACGATGCTACGCGGCCAGCCGAATTTCAGGCCCACGAAGACCGAGCCGTTCGTCTCGATCCTCGACCTCACGGTCGGTGGAAAGAAGGTCGAAGGAGTGACCTACGACAAGCTCCTCGGCTGGATCGTCGACGATAGTCCGATGCCCGCCGAGGTCGGCACCGACGCCGCGAAGAAACTCGAGCTTCGCAAGCAGGCGCTCGGAAAGCTGACCGAACGATGGATCTACTGGGACCTTCCGCTCTCGGTGAAGGGTCCGTCCAGCGAGAAGAACATCACCGTTCAGGTTCGCTCGTATTACGGCTACGAGGATGGCTCGGCGGAGGCCCGCCAGCACGCGCAGTGGCGCTACCTCGAGGCCATGTGGCACGGCGACGTGTTCCTTTACAATGGCCACTCGCACTTCGGCCACGGGCCCCTCGAGCCGACGCTGTACGGCCCCCAGAACTTCAACGAGCGCTACCAAATCATGATGGTGAATAGCTGCGTCTCATTCAACTATTACCACCAGGACTTTCTCGAGAAGAAGCCAGGCGGCTCGAAGAACCTGGACATGATCGTGAACGGCCTGCCTTCGTGGGTCTACGACGGTGGCGTCGCGATGGGACGCCTACTCACCGGGCTCCTCGATGGCAAACAGAGCTCCTACCGCACAATCCTCGAGAGCATGAAGCTCGACATGCCATGGGGCGAGCGAGGCTACGATCCGATGCGCGTCGTGGACGGTGAGCTCGACAACGTCTTTTCCCAGGCGAAGACCCCACTTACGCTCACGGTGAAGCCTCCCGTCCACTAAGCCACTCCGCACGCCTGCGCTGCCCAGGGTGTTTCGTGCGGCGGGTCAACGCACTGCGGTATGGCGCGCGCCAGGCCGGTGTTTTCTAGCGCGCCAACGAGTGGTTCCGGTGTAGGTGGCAGTGGAGGAGCGATTGACCACGAGAATGCGTATGCCTGCCTCGTGTTGAGGGTGGTCGCTAGGGGTGAGATCGCGTAAGGTTTACGTTCGCTCAGGGCTGCGCTTCCTCCACTGCCACCTACACCGGAACCACTCGTTGGCGCGCTAGAAAACACCGGCCTGGCGCG
>JAYUKI010000315.1:0-1473 GCA_043764595.1 Myxococcales bacterium
CTCGAACTAGTCGAGGACCCTCAGGCCCGCATTTCGCAGGAGCTCGAGGGGCAGCGCCCCTCGAACTAGGCCAGTCGAGGACTCTCAGGCCCGCATCTCGCAGGAGTTCGAGGGGCAGCGCCCCTCGAACTAGTCGAGGACCCTCAGGCCCGCATCTCGCAGGAGCTCGGGCAAGCTCCCCTCGAACTAGAGAGCCCGACTAGGCGTACTTCGCCAAAAACGGCCATAGCTCGTCGACGCGCGACTTTGGCCACGCCGCTTTCGGAGTGAGAATGGCGTTCTTGAGGGCTTCGTGTGCGGGAACGGTCTCTCCGACGGGCACTCTGGAGATGGCCAGCGACAAGGCCCTTTGGGCGAGAGTCGCGTTCGCGTGAAGTTGGGCGACCACTTGTTCGACGTGGACTTCCTCTTCGCTCCACGCGTCGTAGTCGGTCACCATGGCGAGGGTCGCGTAGCTCATTTCGGCTTCGCGACAGAGCTTTGCTTCGGCAAGATTGGTCATGCCAATCACGTCGCAGCCAATGGATCTGTGCCATTCGGACTCTGCGCGCGTCGAGAAAGCGGGCCCTTCCATATTCACATAGGTCCCACCTAGCGTGGTTTTCGCGCCGGCGTCCTTGGCGGCATCCGAGAGCACGCGAGCGAGGGTGGGACAGACCGGGCTGCCAAAGCTCACGTGGGCCACGATTCCCCGGCCGAAGAAGGTGTGTTCGTCCCGCTGTTTGGTCCGGTCGAACATTTGGAGGGGTACGACGAAGTGTCCGGGCGCGAGCTCTTCGCGCAGCGAGCCGACGGCACTCGCTGAGAGGACCCAGCGCACGCCGAGCTGGCGGAGCGCGTGCACGTTCGCGCGATAGGGAATTTCCGAGGGCAAGAGCGAATGGGAGCGTCCGTGGCGGGCGAGAAACGCGACACGTTGGCCCGCGATCGTGCCGATTCGGATGGTATCCGAGGGCTTGCCGTAAGGCGTCTCGACCGAGCGCTCTTCCTCGACCGTGAGGCCTTCCATGGCATAGAGCCCCGTGCCGCCGAGGACCCCGATCCGCACTTCACCCGATGTTTGCATGGAGATCAGGTCTCGAAAAGGTAGAGGGTGTTTCCTTCGGGGTCCGAGAACGTGCTTGCCCCGCGTCCTGCGTGCCCTTCGGAGCGAAACACGATCCCACGATTCTCGAGGAGCGCGACGGCGCGGTCGACGTTCGCGACTTCGAGTCCGACACGCGAGCGTGGCGCGCCGTGGGCGTGCTTCACGAGGGCCAAGAGCGAGCCCTGGCCGACGTCGAGAATGGCGCACGCATCGCCGCGGTCTTCGACGAGCTTCACTCCGAGAGTCTCGACATAGAAGCGAACGGCCGTCGAGACGTCGGCGACGGGAATTTCCACCATGGCGCCGCGAATCATGACGCGTGTCCGAGCTTGCGGGGACCGTCCTCGAAAAGGACGTTCACTTTCTGCGCTTCGACCTCGGTGACG
>JAYUKI010000316.1:0-4888 GCA_043764595.1 Myxococcales bacterium
TCGTCGATTGTCGAGGCTCTCCTCGCTGCGGGCGAGAAGGTCCGTATCATCGACGACTTCGCCACGGGTCGACGCCAGAACCTCGAGAGCTTGAAGGGCGATTTCGAGCTCGTCGAAGGCTCGATCGTCGACCCCGACACCATGGCCAAGGCGCTCGACGGCGTCGAGGTCGTCTTCCACCAGGCGGCAATCCCGTCAGTGTCGAGGTCGGTCGAAACGCCTCAGCTCTCGTTGATGGTGAACGTACAGGGGACCACCGTGCTCTGCGACGTGGCGCGGCACAAAGGTGTGAAGCGCATCATCTTTGCGGCAAGCTCTTCCGCCTACGGTGACACGCCGACGCTTCCCAAGGTCGAGACGATGGCTCCCTCGCCACGCTCCCCCTACGCCGTGTCCAAGCTCACGTGCGAGCACCTCCTCCGCGTGAGCGCAGCGCTCTACGGCCTCGAGACCCTCAGTTTGCGGTACTTCAACGTCTTCGGTCCTCGCCAGGATCCGACGAGTCAGTACGCCGCCGTCATCCCGAACTTCATCACCGCGGCCATTCGCAAGACCCGTCCGATCGTTCATGGCGACGGCGAGCAGACCCGCGACTTTTGTTACATCGCGAACACGGTCGGAGCGAACCTACTGGCTGCGAACACGACCAACAAGCTCGAGGGCCAGGTCGTCAACATCGCGTGCGGCGAGCGCATCTCGCTAAACCAGCTCTTGGGGTACATCGGCGAAGAGGCGGGCTACAAGATCGACGTCGACTACCGCGAGACCCGTGTCGGCGACGTGCGCGACTCGCTCGCGTCGATCGAGGCCGCCCAAGCCCTCATCGGGTTCGATCCGAAGGTGAAGGTTCGAGAGGGGCTCGCCAAGACCTTCGCGGCCTTCAAAGAGTTCACGAAGTAGGTCCCGACGTAGGCCGGTGCCGGCCGTTCGGGAACAAAAGAAGGAAGCCCCGATCCTCTCGATCGGGGCTTCTTTTTTCGACGATGCGCTTCGCTCAGGGCTTCGCGCAGCGGAGGCCGAGCTTGCCGTACTTGTTCAGGAGGAACGTCGTGCTGCCTCCGCCTCGGCTGTAGCCGTGCACTTCCCACGAGCCGTTTCCGGACCAGCGGTGACGTGCCTCGATCGGGGCCTCACCGCTGGCGGCGTACGATGCGGTGAACGACACGGTGGACGTGAGCTCGAAGTTGTTGCCGAGAAGGTCGGCGTGGCCAGCGGCGCCACGACCCAGCGTGCGGCCAGGCGCGGAGATGTGCGCAATGTAGTCGGTCTGTGGGCCGGTGAGCTTGGGCCACTCGTACGAGTAGCGGTAGTTCGCGAGCTCGATGGTCCGCGTGGTCGTGTCCCAGGTGAGGCCGCAGGCCGGGTGCGACGCGTCCGTCGCCCAGGGGAAGCGGCATCCCCAGTAGGTCTGGTCACCACGATTCACGGCAAGTCCGCGTTCCTCGGGGAGAACCGGAAGGCGGTCGTCCACGTCGCGCCACGGCGGCGTAGTCGGAGCGCCCCACGCGGCTTGCCATTCGGCGAGCGTCTCGAGGCGTCCGCCGTCCCAAACGCAGAAGGCTTGGGCAACGAGGTAGTCGATGCACTGCATGGACTTGGTGTCGTAAACGTTCTGGTCGAACTGGGGTGTCACGCCTTCGTCGACGACGTTGAAGCGGTACGCGTGCGTTCCGGGCGCTCCGGCGAAGCAGCCGGTGCTGGTCTGTGCGTTGCCGTTGAAAATGAATCCGCCGAGGTGCCTTCGCGCCGCGGTGTAGGCGCCGCGGAAGTCCGTACCGGGATCGCAGGTGCAGTTTGGGTTGCCTTGTGGCTGGCAGTCGCGCTGGGCACACCCCGCGAGCTCGCCCGCGCCCGCGTCGCCGTTGAAGCTCGTGGGGAGGTAGAGATCCCACGTGGGCTCGAGGACGGTGCGGGTCGCGTTGCCCGGAATGAGCGGGACCTTGCCGGCAGCACGTGCACCTTGCACGAAGCTGCGGACGTCGTAGCCGATGCTCTCCAGGAAGACGCGCATGCGGCCCGCCGTCACCTGGTACTTGTCTAGGTTTACCGTAGCGGCGCCCACCGTGACCGGCGCGGTCGTGCAGCAGTCTTCCCACTGCGCGGCGCCCGTTCCGCCTTCACCACCCAGGCCGCACGTGTCGCCACCGTAGTGGCTCACGCAGCTACGACCGGCCGAACAGACGCGGTTGTAGTTGCAGCCTTGGCTCGCGCAGTCCGAGCCCGCGAGACAGGCTTGACCCGTCGCGCAGCCGTTGCAGGTGGCGCCACCGCAGTCGACGTCGGTCTCGTCTTGGTTCTTGATGCCGTCCATGCACGTGGGGGCTTGGCACTTGAGGCCCATGCCCTTGTCCGCGCATACGCCGCTCGTGCAGTCGTTCGCGACGAGGCAGTCTTTTGCATCGGTGCAGCGTGGGCAAGCCGGTCCGCCGCAGTCGATGTCGGTGTCGGTGCCGTTCTTCGCGCCGTCGTTGCAGGACGGCGTCGCGCATTTCCCGAGCGTGCAGACGTCGCTCGCACAGTCCGAGCGCGCTTTGCAGTTCTTGCCGTCCATGCACTTCGGGCAGTTGAGCCCGCCGCAGTCGACGTCGCTCTCCGTGGCGTTTTCCACGGTGTCCACGCACGTTGCGGCTTGGCAGAGGCCTGCCGTGCAGACCTTGCTGGTGCAGTCGCCTGGGCCGGTGCACTTCTTCAGGCTGTCGCACTTCTTGCAAGTGGCGCCGCCGCAGTCGAGGTCCGTTTCGTCCTGGTTTTGAGTGCCGTCTGCACAGGTGGCCGCGAGGCACGCTCCCTTGGCGAGGTCGCACACCTTCGAGGGACAGTCTTCCGGCTTGGTGCAGCCCTTCGCTGCATCGGGAGTCGCGCCATCCGGGAGTGGCCCGCCATCTGGCGGCGGAGGGAGGGCGCCGTCGGGGAGGGGCACCACGCCGCCGTCGCCCGTCGGTTCGGGCACGTCCTCGGGAGTCGAGCAACCGATGCTCGGCAACGCGACGACCGCGATCGACGAAGCGAGAAGCATCCAGACGGATGCACGCGAGTGCATGGACATGTGTCTCTCCCGAAGGCAAAGGGATGAAGCGGACCGAACACTCGACCGTAGCACCTCCGGCATCCCGTGCTCGGCGCCCCGTCAGGAAAACGCGGTGGTCGCGGTCGTCAAAGCGAAGGGCGGCGTGCGGCCCACGGGCGCGCCCCCTCGAGCTCCGCTGCGAGGGCGAGGAGCGCCTCTTCGTGGCCCATTTTGCCGACGAACTGGACGCCGATGGGGAGCCCACCCTCACCGACATGAAGGGGTACGCTCATCGCCGGCTGGCCCGTCATGTTGAAGAGCATCGTGTTCGGCGTGCGCTCGAGGGCGTTTTTCGCGAGCTCGAAGAGGGCGAGCTCGAGCAGCGGTTTTGCGGGCATCGCTCGCAGCGCGCCGAGGGCCACGCGTTCGGCGGGCTTGAGCGCGAGCTCTCCCACTTTTGCTGGCGGGTAGGCGAGTGTAGGCGTCGCGAGCGCGTCGATCGACTCGAAGAGCGCGCCGATCTTTCGCTGGACGTCGAACATGGTGCTTCGCGCGCGCTCCAGATCCAGCGCCGAGAACGCTCGGCCAACCTGGGCAAGAAACCACGTCGGAGCCTCGTAGTCTTGGTGGCGAACCTCGCGCTTCGCGATCTTGGCGGCCTCTTCGACCGCGAAAGCTGCGCCGGCCCCGACGATGGTGAGGTACGCGACGCGCACGGCGTCTTTGTCGATAGGGAGGCTCACTTCGACCGGCTCGTGTCCAAGCTCCGCACAGAGGCGCATCGCGGAGTCGAGCGCGGCGCGGCAGTCTTCGTGCGTACGCTCGCCGAGGATCGACTTGGCCGAGAAGCCAATGCGTAGCCGCGGGGCCTTTTCGCCGGCGTTCGGCGTGGCGGCAGCCAAGAAGCTTCCGCGTGGCGGGGGAGCCACGTAGGGCGCGCCCACGTCCGGCCCGTGCGTCGCATCGAGGAAGGCCGCGCTGTCTCGAACGGTGCGCGAGAGAACGTGCGGGACGACCAGGCCGTGCCACCCTTCTCCCGTGTGGGGACCGAGCGGCATGCGTCCCCGCGAAGGCTTGAGCCCGAAGAGGCCACACGCGGATGCCGGAATGCGGATCGAGCCTCCGCCGTCTCCACCGTGAGCCACCGGCACGATGCCCGCTGCGACCGCTGCGGCCGACCCGCCGGACGAGCCGCCTGGAGTGTGTTCGAGGTTCCACGGGTTGCGTGTCGGGCCGTGGAGCTCGGGCTCGGTGACGGCGAGGAGCCCGAACTCGGGCGTGTTCGTCTTCCCGAGGAACACGAGCCCGAGCTTGCGGTAGCGGGCAAAAAGCTCCGAATCGTCGCGCATCACGTGACCCGCGAGGGCGCGAGATCCGCCGTTCCACGGAGCATTCGCGAGGCGTCCGTCCAGGTCTTTGACCAAAAACGGAACGCCGCCAAACGTCCCCGAGCAGGTCTCGGTTTGCGCTTTGGCGGCTTCGTCGAGGCGATGGACGACCGCGTTCACCTTCGGGTTCACGCGGTCCAGAATGGCGATGGCCGTAGCGAGAAGCTCGCGGGGAGAGGCCTTCTTGGTGCGCACGAGCTCGGCGAGCGCGATCGCGTCGTAGGTGAGGTATTCGTCGGGGGTCACCCGCCTACCTTAACCCGGTTCCAGCGCGTGGTGGCCGGTTCGAGGGCATCGGGCTCGAGGGTCTCGAGCGCGAGCGGGCACGATGCCGTTCGCTAGGCGCCCGTCAGGTGGCCTCGAGGAAGGCCGAGAGCCCCATGGCGTCGAAGACGCCTCGTTGGACCTGGGACGCGACGCCGTTGATGGCCTCGGTGCCTTGGCCCGTGAGCGGATCGACCACCGTGCGAAGGGGGCGCTTGCCGATGGGCGT
>JAYUKI010000317.1:0-4883 GCA_043764595.1 Myxococcales bacterium
CGCCGGAAGGCCCGGTTGGTACTTCGGCGAGCACACGTACGACTACGACATCGACGACTACGTGAACGAAGACCTCGACGCCATCTTGGGCCACGTCCAGCACGAGACCGGTGCGCTCGGCGTCACTTGGCTCGGGCACAGCATGGGCGGCATCGTGGCGTATGGCCGAGCGGGCACATTGCATGATGCACGTATCGAGGCGCTCGTCACCGTCGGATCCCCTGGATTTCTCGGTCCCGCGTCGAAAAACTCGCTCGTCGGGTACCGAGCCGGTCCGGCCCTCGCGCTCTTCCCGGTGGTCTCCGCCGAGAGGTTCTCCGCCGTCGAAGCCGCGACGAATCTCCCGCTGTCGGCGCGAGAAATTCGAGACACGCTCTACGCCGACGAAGACTGGACCCATGGCGAGTACCGGTTGCTCCTTCGCTACGCCGTGGCCGACGCATCGAAGGGCGAGCTTCGTCAGTTCTCGCGCGCCCTCGAGGACGGTGAGGTGCGAACGCGCGACGGTCTCGTTTCGTACTCGAAGAACATCGCGACCATCCGCTTGCCCACGCTGCTCTTCGGTGGCCGCCGTGACGCGCTCGCCGATCCGCTCGTGATTCGTCGGGTGTACGACACCCTCGCGAGCCAGGACAAAACCCTCGTGATCGCCGGTCGCGCCGAAGGCTTCGCGGTGGACTACGGGCACGCGGACATGCTCGTCGGCGAGAACGCCCGTCGCGAAATTTTCCCGCGCATCGTCCGCTGGCTCACCGAGCACGATCCGAAATGAGGTCGTTTTCCAGGCCATTTGTTTTCGTTTTCGCCACCGCGGCGCTCGCGGCGTGTCGCTATTCCGACCTCCCGAGCGACACGCTCGCGAAGCGTGTGCTCCCGCTCGCCGAAGCCGAAGGTCAGCCTCGCGTGACGGCAACGTACTTCCCGGTCACGCACGCGAACGCCATCCGACGTGTGCCCGTCGTGGTGCTCGAGCCCCGCTTTTTCGGCCCAGAGGTGCTCCATCGGGGGCGAGAGGGTGGTCTTCTGGCCTACCTGAATTTCAAAGGGCATCCGGCCTGGCGCGTCACGATCGAAACGCCGTCCGCGTCGAGCCGCGCCCTTGCCGCGCCCCTGGCTCGCGCCGTCCGCGCCATTTCCCAAGCCTCGAAAGAGCCCGCGCTCGACGTCCTCGGAGCCTCGCTCGGTGCTCCTTCGGTGCTGCATGCCATTGCGCTCCTCGCGGACGAAGGAGCGTCGCCCGTGCGCCGTGTGGTGTTCCTCGGTGCCGGCCTCGACTACGCGTATCCCGGCTCTTTTCTCGAGCGAGAGCACGACCACCTCGGCGGCCCCACCCGCGAGCTTTGTGCCACCGAGGCCGCGTGCAAGAAGCTCGTGCACCATCCCGAGAGCGCCCGGCCGCACCTTGGCCGTCTCCCGCCGACCGATGCCGATGACGCCGTACCTGCCGCCAAGCGGTACGACTTTCTCGAGCGGCGCTCCGAACCGGTGCTCTTCATCGCTGGAAAAGTCGATGGCATAGCCCCTTCGGAAGCGTCTTTCCCCGTGTTCCAGAAGTGGGGCGAAGCCTTGCCAGGAAGGGCCATGACGACGAAACGGTTCTTCCTCGCGGCCCGAGAAAACGCGCTCGGCGACGACTACGATCACGCGGAGCTCTTCATTGGAGAGCGTGTGGAAAGCGATGTTTTCGCGCCCATCGTGGCGTTCTTGGAGCGCGATTGAGAGGCTGCGGGATGAAAGAACGCGACGGCGCGCCTTCGACCGTGGGCAAGGTCGCCCCGCCAACACCCTCGAGTGAGTGCCTCGTGCCCTACCTCAAAGCCTACGCCCGGACGTTTCTGCCATTCGCAGCATCGGTCGGTGCAGTCTACATTCTTCGTGGTGGCGCTCTCTCCGAAGTCGTTGGTGCAACGGTCGGCGCAATTCTGCTGGGTGGGGTCGTGGCATTCGTCGTCGTGCGCGTCGCCAAACCCGAACCCGAAGAGGACGAGGCGGCAAAGGCTGCAAATCGTCGGGCGAATCCTCTCTTCGAGGACGCCGACTACGAGGCCCGCATTGACGAAGACCTCCAAAAGCTCGAGCGCGAGGACTAGCCCGACTCGCCCGCCAGCAGGACCGGCCAGGGCTGCCGAACGGGCTCGCCCACGCGCCCCACGCACAAGGTCTCGGAATTCAGCACGCCCGGTAAGATTCGAACTTACGACATTCGGCTTCGAAGGCCGACGCTCTATCCAGCTGAGCTACGGGCGCAGACGCGAGCCGTACGAGTACACTGCGTTCGCTTCGTAATCAACGGCGTGCGCACATGGATCCACGGGACCCTAGAGATCTGTTGATGGCGGCTCAGTGTCCGCTATAGCGGAAACGTGTCCGGTTGGAGGGGCCGGAGACCGAGACGTCCTCCAACGGTGCTGTCTTTCACCTCCGAGGACGGCGTCGCGCGTGCCTTTTTGCAAGGTGACGTTTTTTGCGCGATTGGCGCCGAGAGTGCCGTTTTTGGTCAAGACTCAGCGCATGGCGGCGCGTCGGGACGTGTCGGCTTCACCCTCGGGCGTGAGCGCCCATCGAATCTCGTCCTGCCCATACGCACCCGAGAAGGACAGGCCAACCCACTTCGCATTCTTCGCAACTGTGGGAGAGCCGTCGGTTTTCGTCTTGGGGAAGTCGACCTTGAAGATCTGACGCCACACGCTGAGGTACGGAAAGTACGCCTTGTCGATCCCGGTGGGCCGCAAAAGCTGCTCGATCCGCGTGGGGGCAGTCTCGTTCCCCTGATCGTCCACCAGCCGCACGACCCACGCGCAGTTCGGGCGGGTGAGGTCCGTCATGCGCGGAGGAAGGCTCCCGTAGAGTGCGATTTGGAACTTGTGCGCCGTTTGCGTCTCGAGGAGCGACTTGTCCAGCATGGCTTGCCGCTCGTCGATCGTGAGCCGGTAGTCGCGGGCGTAGCGCATCACGTAGGAAAAGCGGAAATCCCACGACTCGTAGGTCGCGGTCACGGTGAGCCGATCATCCACCGTGGGCAGGCGAACCAGGCTGTGCGTTCGGGTCCATCGATCCATCACCGAGCCGTACTCGGAGCCGTCGTAGGCCCGAGGTCCTTCCGCGAGCGACACGGTGGGACCGGCGTGCGTACACGCTGCCGTTGCACCAAAGACGGCAGCGACAAAGACAGGGACAGCAAGCCAACGTCGAGCGGGGAGAAGCATCGCGACCCTACTTTCGCCGTGTCACGCCCTCACCGCAAGCGTGGTCCCACGCCCGCACCAAAGGGACCCGTTGGCCAGCGGTCCATGGCAGGGGAGTCGTGATCAGCAGAAACGATTGCCCCCAGAAGATCCCAAAGGTCCCTTTCGAAGGCTCGCGCGTACTAATGGAGCGCGGTTTCTCGTGTCTACCGCGACCTGGCACATCGACTGCAGGTGTTTCGGATCGCAATCCCTAGCGGCTCGTCCGCCCACCTCGAAAGAAGGTGCCCCATGATGGAGAAACTCGATTTTCTGGTTCGCTTCTGGGAGCTGAAAGCTCGCCACGATCTGGTCGGCGAGCCTTTGTCGGCCTCCGAGCAAATCGAGCTTCTTTCGCTCCTCCAGCTCGTCACGGGCGATCTCGAGCTGCCACGACCGGGCACGCTTGCACGTCCCAACAACGTCATCCCCGCCGAGCTCATCGGCGAAGGCGTCATCGTCCACGCCGAGATTCGTTCGGTCAGCGCCGCAGCGATTTTCGTCTCCTCGAGCGGCTCGGTTCCGCAAGATGCCTCCATCGTCCTGCGGGCCACGGACGCCATCAGCGGCGTCGAGTACGCCTTGCCGTGCCGCGTGGCTTGGTGCCACGGATCCACGCCAGCTTCCATGGCGCTCCGCGTCGACGGCGTTCCGACGCGCAGCTTCTTCTCGATCATGCCGGACTCCAAGTCCCACATGAGCTTGTCGATGGGCCACAAAGCCCGCTTCGTCGGCTGAGTCCTTCAGGCTTCGGACGGTTTTTGTCCACCTTCCGAACCGGAAGGTCTTCCGATGGGTCCACGCCGATGGTCGTGCCTGGCTGCTTCCAAGGATAGTCGCTCGAACCTGGGCGTGTTGTCGAAGACACCGCTTGGGCTCATGCGTCACGTGCGCGTCAAGCGAACTGTGTGCGGTTTGCACACGATCGGCGCACAAAAGGTCTCCCGGATTGGGTATAAGGCAGGTCCGCTAGCAGGACGTGGCCTGCCGCTCCCCCAAAACTCCGAGGATCTCGATGCCGATCAAGCACACTCTCCGCGCGGCGGACCCGACCAAGGAATCCGCTGACGTTCTCGCTCTGTTCGTTTGGGCCCTCGGCAGCGGTGGTGGGAAGAAAAAGAAGAGCGAGAAGACCATCCTCGACGCGGTCGACAAGGCCCTAGACGGTGAGCTCTCCAAGCAGATCAAGCGCGACGAGTTCAAAGGCAAGAAGGACCAAGTCCTCTCCATTGCGACCTTGGGCAAGCTCAAGGCCGACCGCGTGATCGTCTACGGGTTGGGGGACCCGGCAGCGCTCGGCGATGGTGACCTCCGAACCATCGGCGCCAAGGTCGGCCGCGCGGCGAACAGCGAAAAAGCGAAGCGCGTCGTCGTCGGTCTTCCCGAAGGCCTCGAAGGTCGTGTGCGCTTCGTCGTCGAGGGCATCGAGCTCGGCGCGTACCGCTTCACG
This sequence comes from Myxococcales bacterium, assembly GCA_043764595.1. Classification (GTDB taxonomy): domain Bacteria; phylum Myxococcota_A; class Polyangia; order Polyangiales; family Polyangiaceae; genus JAAFHV01. The sequence continues at coordinate 4,675 of JAYUKI010000317.1, forward strand.
AAGTACCTCACCGGAGACCGCAGGCCCAAAGCCGAGCTCGGCCATGTCACGCTCACGGTCGAAGGCAAAGTCACGTCGGATCAAAAGGATCAGGTCGAGCTCGCTCAGCATGTGGCCAGCGGCGTGAACCTCGCCCGCGACCTCTCGAACGAGCCCCCGAACGTCATCTACCCCGAGTCGCTCGCAGACCTCGCCGCCAAGATGGGCAA
>JAYUKI010000318.1:0-1470 GCA_043764595.1 Myxococcales bacterium
CGCGGACGGGATCGTCGCGCCCATCGCAGAAAATCCAGCCGCTCTGTCGAGCCTCGACAAGCGACTTTCGCACACGATCGTGGGCCTCTGGCTCGCGGGGCAGCTCGCTCGCACAGTGCCGGCCATCCCCACCATGGCGCCTCCGTACACGAAAGAGGCGGTGCTCAAGTTCACGAACGGTCCGGTGAAGACTTGGTTTTCGTCGCAAGGCTTGGCGGTCGACGAGCTCTCCAAGCTCGGAGCCTCTCTCGAAGGGCAGGGAAGGGTCATCGTCGCCATCGAAGCGGGCCTCGCCGACATGCGCTTCGTCGAACGCGCACGCGAAGTCCCCATGCCCGACGCTTGGAAGAAGGACCCCGAAATCGCCCACGTTTACCAACAATCGCTCGACCAAGCGATGGAGCCACGAAAGCTCCGCGGGCGCGATGCCGCACTCACCGGGCTGAACGACGCTGCATCGCTAGGTATAGTGCAGGATGCACGCATTTCGAGGGCGCGGCAGCTCTTGTCCAAGCTCTACGGCGGCTCGCGCATCGACGCCCTCGACGGTCTCCTTCTGCCCGCGCGTCCCGAGCCGCAGCTCCCGACGCTCTCGCACAAGCTCGCGAGCAAGCTTCCGTTCGCCTTCGGGGAACGCCTGGTCGTTCCGCTCGCCACCGACTCCACCTGGCTCGATGCCGTGGCCCTGCAGGGGCTTCCGCCGGCGTTTCGAGGCAAAGAGGCGACGCCGGACGAGCGCTTCGAGCGTCTCGCGCGCGTGCGTCTCGATCTCGCAAAGCTCTATTTTCGCGGCACCGAGGCCGATCAGGTCCTCTCGCTCGCCGAGGGGCGCATGGAAAAGCTCACGTCTCCGGAAGCGCGCTTTTACCTCGCGCTGGCCCTCACGTTGCGCCATGCACCCGAAGGCGCAGCGGCCATGATGAAGGTCGCGTCTCCTGCTGCGCTCGGCCTCGCGCACACCGAAGCGCTCGACGAGCTTGCCGCCGGAACCGGACCCCACGCAGGTCTCGCAGCCTTCGACGCCGCGTGGCTTCGTCAGCTCTCTCCTCCCGAGGGAGCCGGGCCCGACTACTTCGACGACCTCGCGAAACGCTTCACCGCCGCCGAGGCCAAGCTCACCAACCCAGCAGACAAGGCCAAAGCCAAAGAACGCGCCGCGGTAGCCGCCGAGACCGCCAAAGCCGCCCGCTAGAGGCAAACCCTACCAAGCTCGCAACCCCTGCGAGCCATCGGGTCGATCGCGCGGTCGACCAAAACCCGACGGCGTGGAGAAGTCGTCCGTCCCGCCCGCACGACCACCCTCTGCCCTCGAAGTAGAGGCTGCGAAGCGCGGCGCGTTGCGGTAAGACCGGGGTACCATGACCGTTCCCGACAAGGCGCAGGCTGCAAAAGAAGAGATCGAGCGCGCGCTCGACGGCTTCCGAGCGACCTTCGCGGACGCCTTCGCGGCTGCCCCGACCGAGCAAATCC
>JAYUKI010000319.1:0-1470 GCA_043764595.1 Myxococcales bacterium
GAAATCGGGGCGACAAAGTGGGAAACAAACGACATCCGCACACGTCCGCTTCACGAGCAAAATCGAGCAGTTGAATTCAACATCGAGCAGTAGTGTTAATCGCGCTTCTCCTCCCCGGGCTCCGCCCTGCGCTGCGGCCAAGGCAGCCGAGTCGCCTTCGGATCCTTTGCACGTTCGCGTGTCCGCACGCCGGAGCCGTGGCATGCTTCGAGGCATGTCGGACCTACGTTGCCCCACCTGCGGTGCGAACCTCACGCCCATGGACATGGCGAAGCCGAACTGCAGCTACTGCCAGACCGTCCTTCCTCACCACGCGCGGGCGGCCCAGCAAGTGGCCGTGGTGAATCAGATGATGGCCGATCGAAACGGCAACGGCATCCCCGATGCCTTCGAGGGGCTCCTTGCGAACGCGCCCCATGGCCAAGTGCATCTCATCGGGACGAGCGCGCAAGTGGGGCCCGGTGGGCACATGCACGTCCAGACGAACATGGGAGGGGTACCGATTGGCCATCCGATGGCGGCCTACGCGTCCGTACACCAACAGATTCACGTGGCCCAGACGGTGAAGCGGACGACCAACATGGTCACCGGCATCGTCATCGTCTCGCTCGTGATGTCGTTGCTGATCGTCGGCCTCGTGATGGGCGTCGTGGTGTTGGGTATCCTCCGCTGACGATGCCGCGTACCTGGTCACGCGTCACGCGTCACGCGTCACGCACGCAGGGACCGTCATGCCCAGACCGGCGTCTCCCTTCTTCGAACGGGATTCGCGGTCGGGAAAGTGCGCGCGGCCCAATCGACGACCTGGCTCGACACCTCCTCGATGGCACCTCCGGTCGTGAACGTGTGGTTCGTTCCGGCCACCCGCAGGTGGGTGAGGTTCGGACGCCGTGCTCCCTTGAGGACCACTCCGGTGATCCGATCGTAGAACACCTCATGGAGCTTGCCTCGTGCCGTCACGACCAGGGTCGGGGCGAGCGCGTTCACCGTTCGACAAAATGCTCCGACGAGCGGGATGTTCGTGCTCTTCGGGAGTTGGTCTCTAGGGAGGATCAAATCGAGGATTCGCTCGCGTGGAAGAAACGCGAAGCGGGACATGCCATTTTCGCGCGTAAGGAGGCGCATCCATCCCCAATAGGAGAAGAGCTTCCCGGCGAATCTGTGAGCGAGCTCCGACGCGGCCCAGCGGGTGCCATCCCCCGGTTGGGAGGCCGGCGCGCCGTGCTCCGCCGCCGTGGCGCGGTAGAGCTCGGGCTCGAGCAGCGCGAGCCCGACGACCAATCCCGGCGCGCGGTCGGCGGCATAGATGGCCGTCGAGGCTCCACCGCATAGCCCACTGAGAATGACTCCGTCGAGCGAGTGTCGCCGGCAGAGGTCTCGCGCGATGGCGAGCGTGGGCTCGCAGAAATCGCCTCGATAGATGAGCTCGAAGAACTCGTCCGCGAGGGCCGGAGGTTGGCCTGGGGAGTC
>JAYUKI010000320.1:0-4880 GCA_043764595.1 Myxococcales bacterium
ATCGTCCACAAGGGCAACATCATGAAGTACACCGAAGGTGCGTTCATGAAGTGGGGCTACGCCCTCGCCGAGAAGGAGTTCGGCGACAAGGTCTACACCTGGGCCACCTGGGAGAAGACCAAAGAAGCCAAGGGCGAAGAGGCCGCCAACGCCGAGCAGAAGGCTGCGCTCGCGGCAGGCAAGATCCTCATCAAGGACGCCATCGCGGACATCACGCTCCAGCAAGTGCTCACCCGCGCGAAGGAGTTCGACATCATCGCCACGTTGAACTTGAACGGCGACTACCTCTCCGACGCCCTCGCCGCGCAGGTCGGTGGCATCGGCATCGCGCCGGGCGGCAACATCAACTACGTGACCGGTCACGCCATCTTCGAGGCCACGCACGGCACGGCTCCGAAGTACGCCGATCTCGACAAGGTGAACCCCGGCAGCGTGGTCCTCTCCGGCGAGATGATGCTCCGTCACATGGGCTGGATCGAAGCCGCCGATCTCATTCTCAAGGGCATGAACGGCGCCATCGGCTCGAAGAAGGTCACCTACGACTTCGCCCGCATGATGGACGGCGCCACCGAGCTCAAGTGCTCGGAGTTCGCCGACAACCTCATCGCGCACATGTGAGCCCGCGTTCGCGCGAGCGTCGCGATCGCGGCCATCGCTCGAACCCTCCGAAGCCCGCCCGGCACGTCCGAGGCGGGCTTCTTCATGCCGACGGACGATGCTTCGTTGGTAGTCACGTCCGTCCCCCGTTGCTCGAGAGCTCCATGAAGTCATTGGTTTTTACCGCGTTCGCGTTTTTCGCGATCGCGGCGTGCAGCAAAGAACCTGCGCCGTCGGTCTCGTCCGGGTCGTCGACGCCCAGTGCCGTCCCGTCTGCCGCCGCTGCTTTTGGAGCTTCGGTTCGCGCAGACCTCTTGCCGCTGATGAAGGCCTGCAAGTGGGACGATCGCGATGGTTTCCTGCTGTGTTCCGCGTTCGACGCGTTCGGAAAGAAGCACGAAGGCGACGTCGCGCGCGAGAAACTGTTCGCGGTGTGCCTCGGCCTCGTGACCGACACCGAGGTCCACTACGCGGCCACCACATGCGCGCGCCTCTACGCCCGAAAGGATCGCCGCGACGACCTCATCTCTGCGCTCGAGTCCGCCAAAGACCCGATCGTTCGCATCGAGCTCGCGCGCAGCCTCGCCGCGGTTCGTGCGTCCGAAGGAAAGCCTGCCGAGCGTGTGATTCGCATCGTCCACGGAGTGAAGAGCACGGATCGTATCGTGAAGCCTCTGCTCGCGGCGCTGCACCCGGACGACGAATCGAAAGAGGTCGCTCCCGAAGCGTTCGCGCTCGCCAAGGACCTGATGCTCGCCCCGGCCGTCGATCCCCACACCATGGCCGCCTCGGTGCTCGACGCCGCACCCTCGCGGCGTGCCGAGACGTGCACCATCCTCGGCTCGAAAATCGAAAGCAACGTGACCGACGTCTTCTGGGAAGGCGATTGGATCTTTCCCCGTCTCACTCAGTACAAGGAATGCGACGCCGAGGTCGCGCGTCTATTTCCGGTTCTTCTTGCTTCGATAAAGGCGTTTTCGGGGGCCGAGCGGCCGGCGTGGGCCATGCGGGACGACCTCGGTTTCGTCGGGACGCTCGAGGACACGAAGCCGCTCGCTCCAGCCCAACGCGTCGCCGTCGCCGCGGCGCTTCAAGCCGTGGCCAAAGGGAAGGGCAGCGACCGCATCAAGACGGACGCGAGCAAGACGCGCGAGCGTTACCTCGCTCCGCCACCGAGTCCGACCAAGTAGCTTAGGGCCCGCCGCGAAATAAACGCGCCGACTCGGCGCCGATGCATCCGCCCCAGCTACGTTGCGTTTTCTCAAAATACGAGGAGTATGTTGTCGAAAACGCGCCTTGCTGAGCCGGCGCCTCGACACCGATTTCAGCGCGTTTATTTCGCGGCGGGCCCTTGGGCCCCCGGTCGAAATGGGTGTGCCATCTCCCGCCGATCCTCTCGCTCGCTCCTCGCGCAAAAGCCTCGCGTCGGTCTCGACGGAAGCGGACACACGAATTTCGACCGGGCGCCTTACTTGGCCGACAGCGCCTTCGCCGCGGCGAGCACGAGCGCGTCCGGATCGCCGCCGTCTTGGTTCGTCACGGCGACGATCGCGGCATCGAGCGCCACGAAATAGACGGCTTGAAGGTGCAGCCCCGCGACGTCCCCCGCGTGGCTGCGCGCTTCACCGAAGCCACCCGAAGCTTCGCCATGGGTAACGAAGAGCCCGAGCCCATAGCCCACCCCCTCCTCTTCGGTCGCCGTCGTCCGGAGCCACTCGGATCGGAGCGACTCAGGGATGACCGCGCCGGTGCCGTGGCGCCGCGTCCAGCGCACGAGGTCGTCGAGCGTGGTCACGAGATCGCCCGCTGCGAAGAGCCACGACGGATGATGGGCGCGCGTGGTCTCGACGCCCGCAAGATCGAACGAAGGAACGATGGGCTCGTCGCCGCGCTCCGGGTGCGTTTGAGACAAGGCCTCCGGAGCGAGGATTTCCTTTTGAATCTGGGTAGATAGCGTGGCTCCCCCGACGGCTTCGAGCAGGAGCCCGAGGGCGACGTAGTTCGTGTTCGCGTAGACGAACGGGGCATTCTTGCGCGCGTGCGGGGAGTGGGTGAGGGCGCGTCCGAGGAGGTCGTTCGGAGCGCGAAGCGACGCCGGACCACTTTGCCAGGATACGAACGTGGCGTCCTTTTCGTAGGGGAAAAGGCCGCTCGTGTGCTGCAAGAGTGACCGCAACGTGGTCCCCTTGAGGACCGGTATACGCGTCGCGTATTGCTCGAGCGAGCCGTCGAGGGAGAGCTGTCCGCGAGCGACGGCTCGGAGGGCCAGCGTGGCGACGAACGTCTTGGCGACACTGGCCATGCGAAACGGGCGGTTCCGCTCGAGCCGCGAGGCGCCGGCCGAGAAGAAAAAGACCGGGCACGCCGGGACTTGGGCTGCGACGAACGCGTCGAGGCTCTTTCTCGGCGCTACCCGCAACGCGGCTTCCAGGTGGGCACGTCGTTCTTCGCACGCGGCCGTTGCGGCGGCTGTCGCGACGTCGGCACTGGCGTCCGCGCCTTCGTTCGCGGCTGGACGCGAGCAACCCGAAAACCACACGACGCCCGCCGCGAGCAAGGTCACAAAGAGCGGTCGGGCCAAAGTCACGAGCGAAGCTTAGTCCACCCGCGGGGCTCGGGCGTCATCGTTGCGACGCTTCGAGCCGTGCGCTCATGGGCAGGCCGGCGCGCGGCCCGGTGTTCCGAAGCTGGAAAGCGTTCCATAAGGCGCGTCCGCCAAACAGAAGTGCGCCGGCTGCGCTACCGTCGCGAAGGCGCCGGCCCGCAGCTCCAGCGATTTGCCAGGCTGGGTCGCAAGCGAAAAGGTGCCGTACGGCACTCGAACGAGCTCTTGCGCGCCCGCGACGAGCGCGATCGAACCCGACGCGCTGTTCGCGAGAATCACCCCAGAGCTCGAGCCGCTGCCTCCGCCGTATTCGTAGACGATGTCCGTATCGGCGATCCCTTGGGCGCGGGCGGCGGTCCGAGACCGAGCGAGCACCACGTAGGCACCGGGGGCGACCACCACCTCGTTGGCGACGGTATGCGAACGCCCGGCACCGTCGCGAAGCTGGAGGCCGCGCATCGAGCGTGGCGACGAAGCGCGGTTCGTGACCTCGATCCACTCGCCGTCCGGCTCGGTTCCCATGGGATCGAACTGGATCTCGGTGATGGCAAGATCTCCTGGTGCAGCGACGGTCGACGCGCCGGATTCCTGCGAAACCGTGGCGTCCTGGGGGGGGAGCGAGGCGTCACGGGCTTCGGGCGAAGCATCGTTCCCGACGGATGCGTCGGGGATCGTCGGTGGGGTGGCCCCGTCGCGGCCAGCTTCGTTCGGAAGTGGCCGAGGAGCGTCGGGCGTCGTCGACGTCACCTCGGCCGGTAGAGCACGACGAGACGCGAGGTTCGGAAGGTCTTCCTCGGTCTCCGTCCCGCTCGCACACCCAAAGGCGTGAGGAAGGAGACCGGTAGCCACGACGACGACGACGCCAAGACCCAGCGAGCGAGTGCGCATGCCCGCTGTTTGGGCGCCGACTGAGTCATGTGCGAGTGCGCGTGGTGACGTTTCGGCGACACGGTGCGTCGTCTGTGCACCCCTTCGCAGACCGAAGTCGAGTAAGGTCCTTTGCCATGGCGGCCCGCGGAAAGCCCAAAAACTCCCCGAAAACCAAGAGCCCGAGGCCTGCCCGGGCCATTTTGGGCCAAAAACGCGGAAACGGAGCGCCTTTGCCCACTCCCTCCGCTCCCTCGCCCGTGGCGCCACTTCCGGCCAGCGCTCCTACGGTGCACGCCGTGACCGAGTACCGCCTGCGGCTCGACGGGATTCGTTTCCGGGGTCACCACGGCGTGTCCGACTCCGAGCGAGCGCTCCCTCAAGACTTTTTGGTCTCGCTCGAAGCGCATTTGCCGCTCGGGGTCCTGCCCTCTGGAGACGCGATCGCCGACGTCTTCAACTACGATCGGCTCGCCACGCTCGTCGTGGAAGAGGGCACCCGGCAGAAGTGTCGGCTCCTCGAGACCCTGGCTCAGCGGGTCATCGCGCGGGTTCTCGCAGACACCCCGGCGACGCGCGTTTCGGTGGCCGTCACGAAGTCCCGTCCTCCCACGCGAAGCAGCGTCGACAGCGTGACCGTCGAGTTGCGTGCGACGCGCGGATAGCCGTCGTCGCTCGCGTTCCCGACTCCGGATGAGCCTAGAGCGCCGAATAGGTTTTCGGACCGAGGATTTCGCTGGGTTAGCAAGCATCGCTAGGAGCGACGACGACGGATACTCTCGTATCCGAGGAGGAGCGACAACGCGAGGCG
>JAYUKI010000321.1:0-4877 GCA_043764595.1 Myxococcales bacterium
CTTATGCGGGCCGATGTTCACGACCACCCGACGAGTTGCACTACTGGCAGCGAGCTTCATGGCCTTCGCGAGCTGCTCGCAGAATCAATCCACTCCCCAGCCCGCTCCCCAACCCTCGGCGACGGCGAGCTCGAAGACGCCGCCCATAGAAGGGGACGCCATCACGGCAAAGCTGACCCACGCCCCGGAGGTTCCGCCGCCAACCGGCCGAAAGACCGCAGCGAAGGTCGTCGTGGATCTGGAGGTCCGTGAGGTAGTCAAACAAATCGCCGAGGGCGTCAACTATACGTTTTGGACGTTCGGTGGCGAGGTTCCGGGGAAGTTCATCCGTGTTCGCCAGGGCGACTTGGTGGAGTTTCACCTCAAGAATCACCCCGACAGCAAGATGCCGCACAACATCGATCTGCACGCGGTAACCGGCCCGGGCGGCGGCGCAACGAGCACGTTTACGGCTCCCGGGCATCAGACCCAATTCAGCTTTCGTGCGCTCAATCAAGGCCTCTACGTTTACCACTGCGCGACGGCGCCGGTCGGGATGCACGTGGCCAATGGGATGTACGGCCTCATCTACGTGGAGCCGCCAGAGGGACTTCCGCCCGTCGACCACGAGTACTACGTGATGCAGGGCGACTTCTACACGGTCGGAAAATACCGTGAGAAGGGACTTCAGCCCTTCGACATGCAAAAGGCCATCGAAGAAAATGCGACCTATGTCGTCTTCAACGGCTCGGAAGGGGCCTTGGTCGGCGACAAAGCGCTAAAGGCGAAGGTCGGCGAGAAGATACGCCTCTTCGTGGGGAACGGCGGGCCAAACCTGACCTCCAGCTTCCACGTCATTGGCGAGATCTTCGATCGCGTCTACACGGAAGGCGGCTCGAAGATCCAGAAGAACGTCCAGACGACGGTCATACCCTCGGGGGGCTCCAGCATCGTCGAGTACACGGTCGAGGTTCCGGGCACGTACATCATCGTCGATCATGCCCTCTTTCGCGCGTTCAACAAGGGCGCCATTGGCATGATGAAGGTGGAAGGCCCCGCGAACAAAGATATCTACTCGGGGCAAGAAGTCGACTCGGTCTACCTCAGTGACAAGGCCGCGCCTTCCGACGCCATTGGCAACGCCGCCTCGGGAGCCGAACAGGGAAAGCTCACGAAGGAACAGCAAATCGCAGCCGGAAAGACCCTCTTCATGGGCACCTGTTCGGCGTGTCACCAGGCCGAAGGCCAGGGCATTCCGCGAGCGTTCCCGCCGCTGGCCAAGAGCGACTTTTTGATGGTCGACAAGAAGCGATCCATCCAGATCGTGGTCAATGGGCTCACTGGACCGGTGACGGTCGGCGGTGCGGAATTCAACTCGGTCATGCCGCCTCTCAGCCACCTCCCCGACGACGACATTGCCAACATTCTCACGTACGTCCGAAACGCATGGGGAAACAGTGGTGACGCCGTCTCACGCGCGGAGGTTACGGGCGTGCGCGAAGCGACGAAGCGGCCTCCGGGCGCAGGTCTCTGATCGTGAAAAGGCCCACCGCGATTCGCCCTGGCATTGCGCTGCTTGCGGCGCTCTTCTTTTCCGCATCGGCGTTCGCGGAGCCTGCCACGCCCGTCGCCGGCGTAAAGCGGGAGGTCGGCCCGGGTGCCTACCGTCCACTCTATCCACCGTCGCCGCGCGAGGCCGTGATCCCCGTCGCGGCCTTCGCCCTCGACCGCTATCCGGTTACCAATGAAGACTACGCCCGATTCGTCCGGGCCAACCCTTCGTGGAAGCGCGGCGCGCCGGCACGTATCCTCGCCGACGAGTCGTACCTAGCCCACTGGACCTCTCCGGACGGACCTGGACCCGACGTAAGCCCGAAGGCCCCTGTCGTCCGAGTTAGCTGGTTTGCGGCAAAAGCCTATTGTGCATTTGCCGGTGCACGGCTTCCGACAGAAGCCGAATGGGAGCTCGCCGCGATGGCGAGCCCCACCCAAAAAGACGCAAGCGTCGACAAGGCTTTTCTCGAGGCCATCAGTGTCTGGTATGCCCGACCGAACAAGGGTCCGCTCGCTCCAGTTGGGCGTGGCCCGGCCAATGCTTGGGGCATCTCCGACCTTCACGGGCTCATCTGGGAGTGGGTATCCGACTTCAACAGCACTCTCGTGACGAGCGATGCCCGAGAGGGCAGCGGTGGCGACCGCATGCGTTTTTGCGGCGCAAGCGCGCTCGGTGCCAGAGACACGACCGACTACGTAAAATTCATGCGAGTGGCGCTCCGAGGCTCCCTCCGCGCGGACTACACGACGAGCCTACTCGGATTTCGTTGCGCCAAAACCCTTCCACGCCCCGACGGTGGTGCAAGATGAAACGTTCCATTCACATCGGCCTTTCCAGTCTCCTTATGGCATCGCTCGTGGCCACCTCGGGCTGTCACAAGAACGACCCGGACATCGTCCCCACGACGACGACGACCACCACCGCCGGGAGCGCCGAGCACGCGCTTCTCCCACCGACGGACGTCGTTCAGGGCGCCTCCATCTACCCTCTCAAGGTTTCCCTCGTCGACCAAGCCGGAGCAACCGTCGGGCTCGATGCTTGGGAGGGGAAGGTCGTGCTCATCTCGATGTTTTACACGTCGTGCCCCCACGCCTGCCCGACGCTCATTTCGCACCTGAAGAAGATCGAAGCCGCGCTCTCTCCCGAGACGAGGAAAGTGACGCGGGTCCTCCTCGTGAGCTTCGATCCCGAGCACGACACTCTCGATGTGCTCCGTGGCATGCCCGAAAAGCACCAAGTCGACCGTGAACGTTGGAAGTTTGCGACCGCGAAAGACGAGACCATCCGCGAGGTGGCAGCCGTTCTTGGCATCAAATACCGTCAGGCGGACGGCACGTTCAATCACTCTTCCGTGATCACGGTGCTCGACCGCCAGGGAAAGATCGACATGCGGAGCGACGGGCTCGAGGACGCGACCGCCGTCCTCGCCGCTCGAATCACGTCCCTTGCCGCAAAACCCTGACCCTTCCCTTTCACCGGAATAACAGGGGACGCTCCCCGCCCTCTGCCTTCGACTTTGTCTCCCGCTGGACGCGCCCAGGCGTGCGACGTGCTCGCTGGGTGGTAGGCTGGCGCCATGAAGACCGCTTCTCCTCGCCCGTTGAGAGGCATCCACTGGTTCAAGGCGATCGACGAAGCCATCCTTGCCGAAGTCGCGGAGACGGCGACGTGGACCGAATACGCCGAGGGTGAATACCTGTGGCGCGCGGGCGAAAAGGCCACGAGCTTCGTCTTCATTGCGCGCGGCCTCGTCCAAGTCGTCAAGCCAAGCAATCGCGGCGAAGAGTCCACGCTCGGACTTTTCGGCCCTGGAGAGGGAGTGGGCAACGTCGCGTCGATGGGTGCGGCGACCTATCCGGCGGCAGCGATCGCCGCGAGCAGCCCGCTCGTCGTCTTGCGCGTGCAAGGTCCGGCGATGCTCGACATCATTCGACGGCACCAGTCCATGATGGAGGCCAGCAACCGTCAGCTCATCGAGCACACGCGCACCCTCCGGGTAAAAATCGACGTCTTGACGGCGGGTTCGGTGTCGGCTCGCCTCGCGTTGCTCTTGCTCCACCTCGCCGAACGTTTCGGCGACGAGGGGCCAGACGGCCTCGTGTCGATTCCGATTCCCCTTTCGCGCAACTCGCTCGCCAAGCTCGTGGGAGCTCGCGAAGAGACGGTAATTCGAGCCATGAGCGTCTGGCGTCAGGAAGGCTGGGTATCGACGGACGCCAGTGGCTTCACGCTCCACGAGATCGAGCCTCTCAAGGCCCTGCTTGGAGATGGCGATTCTCCATTGTCCGAGGGGTGACGAGTGGGCCCTTTGGGCTGGATACAGTTGCGACTCGCCGACGGGAGCCATCAACAGGCCGCTAAATTAGCGGTCGTGATTCTCGAACAGATCATGCAGCGCGCATAACTCGATGGTCGGTGCCCGCCGATACCCTCTTCCACTGGTAAGCGCTGACGAAGCGTCGCGCCCGCCCGAGGAGTGCGAACAGCGTTTTGCATCGATGGTTTCGCGTGACGTTCGCGTGGAGGTCTTGCCAGACGCGCTCGATGCGGTTCGCGTCGGGACAGTAGGGGGGCAGAAAGTGGAGTACGAACCTATCGCCGTACGTCTCGAGCGCTGCGTTCGACCGCTTGGACGAGTGGATAGTGTAGTTGTCGAGGACGAGGTGAATTCGGCGAGCTCTTGAGTAGTGCCGGTCAAGAACGCTGAGGAAGGCGATGAAGAGCTCACTGTTCTTCTTCGGCAAGCCGGTCGTGATGAGCTTGCCCGTGAGCACGTCGAGCCCGCCTGCGATGTAGAACTTCTCGTTCTTGCCGGGGGTCACGAGCCGCCGTTGCTGGCCGGGCAGCATCCAGTCGCGGCCGACCTTCGGGTTGAGATGGATGTCGACCTCGTCGACGTAGAGGACAGGTTCGGAGATGGTCGCGTGCTGCTCAAGTGCACGAATTTCAGCCAATCGCTGCACTCTCTGCGCTCGTGGCCATGGACACAGGACGATCGGCTTCGGTGTGCCGAGGCGAGCTCCCACGCTCGCGAGAGCGCGCCCCAGTGTCGTCACCGAGACCTCACGATGCCCTTCGGCGACGAGCTGCTTCGCGAGAAGCTCGCGCGTCCACGTCGGCCGGAACCAACCGAAATCTTCCGGGCTACGCTGCAGGAGTCGGACAAGGGCTCGCTCGAAGCACGCGTCTACTTTCCGCGCCCCGTTCCCTTCGCGCCTATCTCGCAGTGCGGCGAGACCACCGGTCCTGAAACGTTTCGCAACGTCGACCACCGTCGAGCGCGCGACTTCGAACATCCGTTCGACCGAAGGGCTCGAGTCGCCGCGGCCTAAAGCGGCGACGA
>JAYUKI010000322.1:0-1468 GCA_043764595.1 Myxococcales bacterium
GCAAAGATCCGCGCGGCTTCGTGCTCGTCCCCGAGGAGCTCGGACTCTTCGTACGCGTACGACGTGCACCCGAGGTAGCGAAAGAGCGCTCCGAACGTCGCGGCGGCCGTGTCCTCGGGAGAAAGACCGAGCTCTCTCGCGGCAACCACGGCCACCCAGGTTCCGCGCAACACCGTGGTTTCGGGCGCGCCATTGGCCATGTCGATGGCGAGCCCAAGCGACGCGAGCCACGTCAAGAACGTGGCTTCCGGGATCGACGTTTTGCGCAGCGGAGACGTCATGGGCACCTAGCGAGAGACTCCGAGCAGAGTAGCGCCCATCGGCTCGTGTCAGGGCGTCGGCTCTTTCATTTGGGCATCGCGGTAGCTCGCGCTCGAGGGCAGCGCGACACGACGGGCGCGCATCGCATTTCCGAGCGGGCGGTGCGCTTCGAGCGTGTGCCACGGACGGAACGAGAAGCCGTCGCAGCGCTGACGATCGGCCTCGACCGCGGGGCTGGCGAGGTCGCGGCGCTCGAAGGTGACGCGGCCCACTTTGGTGAGCTTCGTGTTCCAAGGGACCGAGACGTCCTCGATGGGCTCGGTCTTCGGATTTTCCTGCATCTGGACGAACACGTCGACGCACACGGTGCCGGCGGAGAAGCGCTTCTCGAGATCGGCGCGGAGAAAATCGGCGTCTTTGCCCGGCGCAGCCAAGATCGGCGAGCAGGTGGTCCCGCTCAGCACGCCGGTCTTCACGACGAGCTTGAAGGCGCCTTTCGCGCGCGAGCGCAAGGGATCGCCGGCCTCGAGGCCGAGGGCGTACGGGGCTCCCGTGAAGTACGTATCGCCGAGGAGACTGCCCACGTTCTTCGTCTTGTCGAGCGCGCGATTCGCGAGAAAATCCACGACGCGCAGGTTCTCGTCGCGGGTGAGGAAGCCCCCCGCTTGCACGAGGTTGTCGATGCGGCCCACGATGGTGGAGCTGTCGGACGCTCCCATCATGGCCTCGCCGAACGCCATCATGTGACGCGCGTCGGAGGCGGGGGCCACGTCCTGGTTGGCCATGAGAAAATCTTGCGTGGTCGCCGTTTCGTCGCCGGGCGTGGTGGCGATCCGCGGGCCGCGGGCTCCCATGACTTTCAGAGCAAATCCGCGCAGATCGAGCTTTCGATCCGATTGTTTTTGTCCGACGCCGTTCGAGAACCTGGCCCACGTGGCGTACGTGGCTTGTTCGGCGAAAAGTCCGACCCGCGCGCTGGCCGGCAGGGCCGAAGGATCGACCGCGAACGAGCCAAGGACACACGCGTGGGACTTGGCGTGGAACGCGCGTTCGAGCTTCTTCGCGCCGGCTTCTTTTTTCGCGTGATCCTGGAAGCGATTCACGAGGCGCGCGATCGAGGCAAACTCGGCGTCCTCGTCGGGGAGACGGAATTCCTCGCCGATACCGAGATCCGTCTGCGCCCAAGGGTTGGCCGGATCGACCTTCG
>JAYUKI010000323.1:0-4876 GCA_043764595.1 Myxococcales bacterium
CGAATACACGAACGCCGCGGAGCTCCCGAGCGCCACCAACGTGCTCATTCCGAGTGCACGATGCCGCACCTCGGCGAACGCCTGGACGTAGAACCTTCGCCCCGCGAAAAACTGCACCGGCAAAGCGAATGCAAGCCCGCCATACCCCATGAAAAAGTGCATCACGAAGCCCATCCGCTCGTGCAACCACGGGATGGCCATCGGCAACATGGTGAGCACCACGAGCGGCGTGGTGAGAACGAGCGCGGTCCACGTATCCAGGTCGAGGCCACGTGGGCGCTCGGGAACGAGGGGCTCGTCCGCCTTTTTTTCATGGGCCTCGTAGCCTGCGTCCCGAATGGCCTCGGCCACCGTCTCGGCTGGCACCGAGCCACTCGTCGTGACCGTGGCCGACTCGGTGGCAAGGTTCACGGCGACCTTGGTGACGCCCGGAACCTTCGCGATCGCGCGCTCCACACGGCCCACGCAGCTTGCGCAGGTCATTCCGGACACGGCGAGGCTCACGGTCTCGCTCATGGCGCACCTCGCGTTTCGGAAGTCATTTCACAGCTCCCGTACCCCTCTCGGGCAAGACCCGCAACGAGTCCGGCCGCGGACACCTCTCCCGCGTGACGAACGATGGCCACCCCCGAGGCGAGATCCACGGACGCATCCGAAACTCCCGGAGTCGACGTGAGGATGCGGGAAACGCGAGCGGTGCACCCGCGGCAGGTCATTCCTTCGATGCGAAGTTGGCTGGTCTTCATGATGGCGGGCTCCTTTGGCCTCGAAGCCGAAGACGCAAAAGGCCAGCCCGGATGACACCCCCCTCGCGCGACAGGCTCGATTGCCGCGATTTGTCGCAGTAGAACGCGCGAGGAGAGAAGATTCGGACGACGGGTGTAATCTACGGAGGTCACGAGCGTCTTCCCCGACGAACCATGACCACCTCGAACACCACTCCCGAAGCGCCCAATCCTCTCGCGTTCCTCATTTCCGAGCGTCCGGCGTTCGTCGCGTTCGTTTCCCAGAAGCTTCGTTCGCGCGACGCCGCCGAAGAGCTCGTGCAGGAAGCCTTCGCAAAAGCCGTCGCCCACGTGGCCGAGCTTCGCTCTTCCGAAACGGCACGCGGCTGGTTTTACGGCATATTGCGCAACGCAATCGTCGACTTCCATAGAAGGTCCACCGTTTCGGACACCGCCCACGAGCGCATCGCCTACGAGTGGCCCACCACGACCTCGCCCGAGGATGCAGCGGCGCCCTGCGCGTGCATCGGCGCCGCGATCGAAGAGTTGAAGAGCGAATACCGCGAGGCGATCACGCAGGTCGTGGTCTCGGAGGAGCCTCTGACTTCGTTCGCCGCACGCGAAAAGCTCTCGAGCAACACCGCGGCCGTGCGCGTCCATCGTGCCCGAAGAGCGCTCGCAAAAAAGGTCCACGCCACCTGCGGAGCGTGCGCGGGCGAAGGCTGCCGAGACTGCACCTGCGGCCACTGAGCCCCTCGCAGGTCACTTCGACTCGAAAGGACCCTGAATCCGCCGCCAAGGCGGACGATTCGGTCCGGACACTGTCACACTTTATCCTTTTCCAGCTAGGAGAGCCAGCATGCTCCGTTCCAAACGATCCCCGCTTGCGCGTTCCGCCGTCGGGATCGCCCTCGCTTTCCTCGTGAATGCGTGCGCCTCCGGAGGAGTCGCCACCCATCCCACGAGCCATCCCGCGAGCCCGAGCGCAGAAGAGGCTCCGTCCACGCCCATGGAGGCGAGAAAGCCTGAGCTCGCCAGCGCCGAGCACGGCGCGCACGAGCATGACTCCAGCGACCACGCCACCGAACAAGATGCACTCTACACATGCCCGATGCACGCCGACGTCACTAGCAAGACTCCCGGAAGCTGCCCAAAATGCGGAATGACGCTCCGACAAAAGAAGCCATGATCCCGCGCATTGGACGGGTGCGTTTCGGAGCGTCCGGAGGACCAAAGTCGCATTTCGTCGCCCTTCTGTTCGCGCTGTCGGCCGCGGCGTGTGGCACGACGAATCCCGCCCAAACCGTGAACGATACGCACGCGATCGTGCGCAATCGGACGGGTGAATCCATCGTCTGGAAGGCCGATGCGCGCCTCGAAAGGGACGCGCAAAAAGCGGTCGACACGTTGCTCTCGCGGGATCTCACGGTGCGCTCCGCAGTAGAGGTCACACTGCTCGCCAATCCCAGCCTTCAAGCCGAGCTCGAGGACCTCGGCATTGCCCAGGCCGACTGGGTCCAAGCCGGGCTCCTCAGGAATCCGAGCTTCGGTGGCTCGTTCCGCTTTCCAATCGACGCCGAGCTTCCCATCGTGGAAGCCCAGCTCATGACCGGGATCACCGATCTTCTTTTTCGCGGTCAGCGTCAGTCGATTGCGGCACGTTCTCTCGAGGGTACGCGGTACCGCGTGGCCGCAGCCGTCGTTCGCCACGTCTACGAGACCAAAGTGGCCTTTTACGGCTTGGTGGCCGCACAGCAGATCCTCGAGATGCGACGCGTGGTGGCCGACTCGGCCGAAACGGCGCTCGCGCTCGCGCGAAAGCAGCACGAGGCCGGCACCATTCGCGATCTCGATTTGGCGAACGAGGAGTCGCTCGTCGCACAAATTCAGATCGATCTCTCCCGCGCCGAAGCCGAGCTCGTGAAGGAGCGCGAGCACCTCAATCGCACGATGGGGCTCTTCGGGAAACGCACGGCGTGGTCCACCCGAGTGGTCCTTCCCTTGCCGCCGAAAGAAGAACCATCGCTCGATCATGTGGAATCGTTCGCCGTCGCGCGAAGGGTGGATTTGCGCGCCGCAAGGGCCGACGTCGAGGTCCTCTCCGCAGCTCTTGCCTACGCGAAAAACACCCGCTGGATTGGCGGGCTCGAGGCCGGAGTGGCCTACAAAAGCGAGAGTGGAGCCCACTTCGTCGGCCCGGGCGTGAACGTCGAGCTGCCCATCTTCGATACCAAAGCGACGTCGATCGCCAAGCTCGAAGCCGAGCTGCGAAAGGCCAAACGTCGCGAAGAGTCGATGGCCATCGACGCACGCTCCGAGGTCCGAGAGCTTCGGGCGAGGCTCGCGGTCGCGAGGCGCATTTCCGAGTCGTATGGCATGCGCATCGTGCCTTTGCGGGAGAAGGTCGTCGCGCTCTCCCAGGAGCAATACGACGCCATGCTCCTCGGCGTTTTTCAGCTCATCGTCGCCAAACAGCAAGAGCTTCACGCCTACCGCGAGTCCATCGAAGCCTTGCGTGACTATTGGGTATTGCGCTCCGAGCTCGAGTACCGCGCGGGAGGCCTCTTGCCTGCCCAATCCACGTCGAAGGAAAAGGGATCACTGCCATGAGCATCGGACGTCGAAACCTGTTGTCGCTTGCAGGAAAAGTCGGGGCCGGTCTGGCGCTCTTCGGTGGACGCGCCGCCGCCGAAGGAGCCCAGTCCACGCCGCAAGCGACCGGCGTCGTGCCGGCCCCCGGAGCGAATCCTGGCCCCCTCGGGTACGTGCCGGTCGTCGCCCCGAATGGCGCCACGTTGCCTTTCACGATGAAAGACGGGGTCAAAGAGTTTCACCTGACCGCCGAGGTCATCAAACACGAAGTGGCGCCGGGAATGGTCATTACCGCCTGGGGATACAACGGAAGGACCCCCGGCCCCGTCATCGAGTGCGTCGAGGGGGACCGCGTGCGCTTCTTCGTGCACAACAAGCTCCCGGAGAGAACCAGTGTGCATTGGCACGGCATCTTCTTGCCAAACGGCATGGATGGCGTAGCTGGCCTGAACCAGCCCCACATCGAGCCCGGCGAGACGTACGTGTACGAGTTCACGCTACGGCAGCACGGCATTCACATGTACCACCCGCACTCGGACGAAATGGTGCAGATGGCCATGGGTATGACGGGGTTTTTCGTGATTCACCCGCGAGTGCCCGAAACGCCGCGCGTGGATAGGCACTTCCTGATCATGCTCGCCACCTGGTTCGTGGCCCCCGGAACGTCGGTGCCGAATCCGATGATCATGAACGACTTCAACCTTTTCACGTTCAACTCGCGCGCATGGCCCGGGACGGCCCCGCTGGTCGTCAAAAAGGGCGACCGCGTTCGTTTCTCGTTCGGGAACCTCAGCATGGATAGCCACCCGATTCACGTCCACGGACACCGCTATTGGCACGTGGCCACGGACGGCGGCACCATTCCGCCGAGCGCTCGCATTCCAATGACCACGATCGACGTGCCCGTAGGAACCACCCAGACGATGGAGCTCGTAGCGGACGCTCCAGGCGATTGGGCGTTTCATTGCCACAAGTCGCACCACACCATGAACCCCATGAGCCACGATATTCCCAACATGATCGGTGTGCCTCAAGGCAAGCTGGAAGACCGGGTCAAGAAGGTGCTTCCGGGCTACATGGCGATGGGCGAAAAAGGCATGGGCGGAATGATGGACATGGGCCGCCCGAAAAACACGTTGCCCATGATGGCTGGCAGCGGGCCCTTCGGTCCCATCGAAATGGGAGGAATGTTCACCGTGCTCAAAGTGCGCGAGGGCATCACCACCTACGACGATCCGGGTTTTTACGTCCACCCGCCAGGAACGATCGCCCGCAAGGTGTAGCGCGACCCCGGCTGAAGCGTGGCTCGTCGCGCGGCTGCCGAAGGAACGAGGCACATGACGTGGCGAGGTGGCTTATCCCACCGGATAGATCCGCGACGAGCATCTCGTGGTTCCTGCAGGACCGTGGCCAGTTTTGCCGCTTTTTACGGGTGGCCCGCGCCCTGCAATGGAGTCGAATCAGCTGCCCGTGGGACTTCGGTGCGACTTCCGAATGCAGCTTTTGGCGCTGAAATAGCCGTCGCGCTTCTTCTCCCCGGGCAGCCCCTACCTCCATGG
>JAYUKI010000324.1:0-1466 GCA_043764595.1 Myxococcales bacterium
AGAGTCCTCGACTTCTCCGCTTCGCTACGAAGTCTGCGGGGGTCTCGACCTCGCAGACTCGGCCTCGACCCGGCCCGAAGACTTGGTTCCCTTCGAGAGCGGGCGTCTCCGAGAGCGGACGTCTCATAGCGAGGGACGGTCTCGTTCGAGGGGCGCAGCCCCTCGAGCTCCTGCGAGCGAACGGGCCTGAGAGTCCTCGACTTGTGGTCTCGTTCGAGGGGCGCGGCCCCTCAAGCTCCTGCGAGAGGTACGGGCCTGAGAGTCCTCGACTTCTCCGCTTTGCTATGAAGTCTGCGGGGGTCTCGACCTCGCAGACTCGGCCTCGACCCGGCCCGAAGACTTGGTGCCCTTCGAGAGCGGACGTCTTCAGAGTGCCGCTCGGCCCTTTTTTCGAGGTGCGGGGCCTTCGCAGGACGGACAGCGGAGCGTCGTGCAGTTTCGCAGGTTCGGCTCGGTGCGGAGGCCTCCGCTTACCTGGAAGTGGTCCCAGCAGCCGGTCCTGGCGGCTTCGTTCGTGCCCACGGTCTTCATGCACGTGCGGAGGTCCCGATAGGCCTTTTTGCAGAGCGCGTCCTCGTCGCACGCGTTTTTGGCGCTCTCGCAGTCTTCCTCCATGCACGCAGCACACATGGGCTCGCGGTCGCGGATGCGGGGTCCGTCGCACACGCCGTCTGCGCACGCGACGAACGAGCGGTGCTCGCTCATGACCCCGAGCTGACCGTCGGCCGGGCAGTCTTCCATGGTCTCGCAGGCGATGGCGATCGCCGCTCCGGGACAGGTTGGAGAGCAAAAACGAGCTTGATCGAGGGCGACGCAGCAGTGCTCGCCGTGGCAGTCGCTGCGCCCGCGGCAGGCCTTCGCATCCACGTGTCCGGCGTCGGTGGGGGGCGCAACATCGGCGACCCTCGGCGAAATTGGGAGGGCCGTGGCCCGGTGGGCGGGTGCCGGAAGAACGGTCACCGGCTCGCGGCTTCGAGGCTCGGCACACGCCGCGAAGATCGAGGCCAGAAGAAGGAGAGTCGAGCCCAATCGTCGTTCGCGAAGAGTCACGCGTCGAGTTAGCCGCGTCTACGCGGTCCGTACAAGCTGCAGCAGACCGATCCCGAACACTTCACCGAGGCCTCGAGCGCGGCCGCCGCGAACGCGCCGTCGATGGGCCGACGCCCGTCGCAATCCTGAGAATCCGGTCGCGTTGGCCTCGCCTACGAAAATCCGACGAGAAAGTGTGCGACACCTCGGCGATGAGCCCTCTGGCTCGGAGGAACGAGGAGAAATGATGAATCGTCGTGTTCGTTGGGTAGGTCTTGGGTTCGCGGTTTTACTCTCTGGGGCGGGGTGCATGGCGCCTGCTCCCAAGGTCCCCTTCCTCACCGCGACCGAGGCGCAGATCACCGATTCGCGGACCAAAGAGACCTGGTTCGAGTTTCACGCCGGCGACGAAGTGCCTCTCGCGATGCTCTATTCGG
>JAYUKI010000325.1:0-18060 GCA_043764595.1 Myxococcales bacterium
ACGACGACGGATAGTCTTCTATCTTCGGAGGAGCAACGACGCGCAGCGCCGCTAAACGTGCGAAAGCCGACGGGAGTCATCATGTTTGTCGCTCTAGGACGCGTCGTCGTCGATTGTCCGGCCCGGACCGGTTATGAACACTAAACATGTTTCGACGCGCCCTCACGTTGGCAACGGTCACCGCTTGCGTCGGATGCGCTGTAGACCGGCCGGCAGCAATGGCTCGACCGCCGTTGCCAGCGGCGAGTGCCGTCGTGGCGACGACCACCACGCCGTCGACCCTCACGCCAGCGGAGCGCCGTGTGCGCCGCGCGCGTGCAATGGTGTACCTCGAGGGCCGGATCGCAAAGCTTCGGGACCCCTCCATCGCTCACGCCGCCGGCGAACACGCGCTCCCACGCGCGATGATGGAGCTCGGGGCACTCTATGCGGAATCGGCGCGGACGCAGGTCCCGGGTGACGCCGACAAGACGACTCCGGCGCCCTCGATCGGCCTCTACCGTCAAGTGCTTCGCGAGCACCCGAGCTTTCCCGGTCGGGCGATGGCGCTCTACCTCCTTGGACATGCGTTCAACGACGCTGGCCGGATGGACGAGGCGCAGCAGGTCTGGCGTTCTTTCGTGTGCCACAACCACTTTGCCTATCCCGTTCCGCCGGACCCCAAGGATCCCGACCGCGACACGCTGGTGCCCAAGCCCCAAGACAACACGCGGGAGTACTGGGTCACGTTTCGCCGGCGCTTCGAGGACCCAGCCAAGCTGGCCAAGCCAACGGTCGAGACGACGTACGTAGACATCTATCCCGACACTTGCGTTCCCGCGCCAATGTTGCCCGCAGACTCCGCAGCGCAGTACTTGGCCGAAGCTTGGTGGCAAATTGGCAATTGGGAGTCTGATGAGAGGGACCTCGGGGCCGGAGTGCTCCCCGAAGAGTCCCTGAGCGTGTGGGGGCTCAGTCGAGCCAATAGCGCGTTTCGCCACGCGACGCAGTTTCCCCGGTCCACGGGCTACTTATTTGTATTGTACAAATTTGCCTGGACGTTACTCAATCAGCAGCGGTACCGAGGTGCAGTCGAAGCGTACGTTCGATTCTTGGAAGCGTCGGAAAATGGGAGCGGCACTGGCACATCCGGGGCTGCTCCGCATGCGCTCGACGAAGCGGCCTTTGCGGGCATTGCAGAGGCGCTCGTCAACGCGGACTTCGAGGGGCCGCGCGCAGACGCTCCCTTTGTCGCCCGCCCACATGCCCTCGATACACTGGCTCCGGACAAGGCCGAGAGTGCCCTCCGTGTCGCCATCCAGCGGGTCAAAGACCCCAACGTGCTTCCGCAAGACCGAGCATGGACCCCTCGCGTGTACATGCGCTTGGCGCAGCGCCTGCGGGAGCTCGGCCTCCTCCAGCTCGCGAGCGAAACCTTCGCGCTCGTTGCGTCGAAGTTTGCCCTCGAACCAGTGGCCGCCCAGGCAGAGCTCGGCCGCGCAGACGTCGACTTGCAGCTCACCTTCGCGGCAAGACCGGCTTCACACGAATTCGACCTCGCGCTCGAGCGCGCCGTTCAGTCGGCAATTTCGCTGCTCGACTACGTTGGTGATACCCAATGGACGCGAGCCAACATGGCGAATACTGAATCTCTCGAGCGCGCGCGCCTTGCCGCGATCGAACGTCTTCGCGGCATGATCGCCACGTTGTTCCTCGTGGCTTCGCGTGCGGGCAGCCCCGCGTCAACGCCCGAGAGCAAGCCTGTACTCGAAATGCGCCTGTCCCACGCGAGTCGGGCGTACCGTTCCGCCGGGCGTTGCATCCGCCTGCTTTTGCCGCAAGCTCCGCTGGCCGGCGAGAAGGCGGAGCTTCACTCGCGAGAACAAGCCGCGCGTGCGGAGTACATTCGTATTCAGGGGCTCCTGCGGCGTCCTTTGGAGTGGGAGCCATGAGCGCCAGGCGCTCCACGCGCCGTTGGGCTTTCCGAACGCCCGCATTCTTCATCGCGGCGACTCTGTTCGCCGCCGCTGGATGCGCTTCCGGGCCGCGGCCGCCCCCGGGGCACCGCCCACTCCCTGCTCGCAAGCCCGCGCCGAGTGCGTTGGCGCCAGCGTCTCCGACAGCCTCGACCCCCGAGGCCTTGACCGCAGAGATTGAACAAGACATCCGCGCTGCCATAGGTCCGCGACCCGTCGTCGAAGTGGACACGTCTCCGCCGTGGCGCCCGCCTTCTGCAAATGCGAAGGAGGAGTCACCGCTACCGTACCTCACGCAGCCTAGCGGCAGGTTGGTCGTGGCCGGCTTTCGCCGGAGGTTCGGTCGGTGCCTCGAAAGCGATAGCGAAGATCCATCGCCTCGCGGGATTGCCGTTACCATCGTGCTGGGGCCGAACGGCGAAGTGGTCCGCACGGAGGTGCTGGACCTTTATGGAACACCAACGCCGAACATGCGATTGTGCGCCGCGACGCTCGCCCGGCACTTGAAGTTCGACCCGCCGGGCGGTTCTGGTGCGGCCCTCGTCGTGACGATGCACTTCCGATCCCCACGGTGACTAGAATCCTCCGATTGCCGATGCCAGAGAGGCGCATCGGTGGAGCTTTTCCTGCGGATCGAGCTTCGTGGCGAAGAATGGCTCGTGACCGGCATCTCGCAGAGCCGCGACGACCTCTTTCCCATTTGTGACAACGGCTGAGCACCCCCACTTACTCAAGGACGGGTACACGTCGCTATGGCGCGCCACTTCGGCCTCGCGTCGCCCTCCAACCCGGGAGCGCGAGGTCCACTCCACGACCCGAGGTCGTGTAGAGCCGACGACGACCAATCCTCCTTCCGAACACGCCTCCTCGCCGGGCGGGTGATTCTGTTACGTTCGGGCAGATGCGGCACTTTCGGTGGGCTGTCCTGTGCCCGCGAGCTTTCCGAGCGCGATGCGGTAGCGCACCCGCGGTTCCTTCGGCGGCCTCGGGAGTCGAGTCCAATCCTCGAGGCCACTTGGTCCATGCACCTCGCGCCCGAGGTCCATCCCCAGACCCAGCGCGTCCGGAAACTCGAGATGCCCGCCGCGCACGAGGGCCCGGGTGGGCTTGGCCCCTTCGAGCGTCACTTCGGGGCCGTCGGCCGTGACAGGGACCGCTTGGTCGGCCAAAGCGAGCGCGGAAAGCGCCCGGTCGCCCGAGGAATGGGCGGCGACGAGCACGGCTGCCACGGCGAGTGGGAAGAGCAGGAGTGGGCGCACGACGGTCTCGGTCCTCCGGACGTCCCATCGTGGCATGGGCTCAAGGGTCACGAAAGCGGCGTGCTGTTTTTCCCGCTGCGGGCCGTTCTGGTACCATTGGGCGATGGTGGAAGGGGCTCCGTCGACCGCTCATGCTGCGCTCGAGGCCGACCTTCGTGCACTCGTCGAGACGGGCGCGTACGACGAGGCCTCCACGCTGGCCCTCCGGCGTGCGGGGCCCGAGCTCTTGAGGTTTCTCGTGCACGCGCACGGAAACGAGACCACGGGCTCGGACGTGTTCTCGTTGCTGGCCGAGGACATCTGGCGTGGGCTGCCGAGCTTCCGGTGGGAATGCACGTTTCGTACGTGGGCTTACACGCTGGCGCGCAGGGCTTCGGCGCGCACCCGAAGGAAGGAAAAGAGCCGTGTGCCCGCGATTCCCCTGTCGGATCTCGGCGCGCTCTCGGAAATCGTGGCCGAGGTGCGAACCCGCACGCTTAGCCGCATTCGCAGCGAGCGGCACACGGCGCTCGACACGTTGAAGGCCGAGCTCGACGTCGAAGAGCGCATGCTGCTGTCGCTCCGTGTCGAACGAGAGCTCTCGTGGGCCGAGATTTCCGCCGTGTTGTGCGACGACGAATCCGAGAGCCAGGACGCGGCCACGATCGCCCGCTTGCGAAAGCGCTTTCAGCTCCTGAAGGATCGACTCAAGAAGCGAGGGCGCGAGCTGGGCCTCGTGACGGACGGCGATGGCTAGCTCGGCGAAGACCCTGGACACGGGCGATTCGGACTCGTTTCTGCGCGAGCTCGCGGACACGGGCGGAGACACCGTGCTGCCCGAGCTCGTCCCCGGGGAGCACGTGGATCGGTTTGTCGTTCACGGCGTCATTGGCCGGGGCGGTATGGGCGTCGTCTATCGGGCCGAAGACGAAGAGCTCCGTCGGACGGTCGCTCTGAAGGTCCTCAATGGGCAGCATGGGGCCCGTCGCGATAGGCAAAAACGTTTCCTTCGAGAAGCCAAAGCCGCGGCCGCGGTCACCCATCCGAACGTGGCGCGCATCCTCGAAGTCGGAGAGCACGCAAAAGGCACGTATCTCGTGTTCGAGTACGTCGACGGGTGCACGCTGCGGTCGCGGATCCGCGAGGGCGCGCTGCCTTTTTCCGAGGTGAGCCGAATCGGGCAGGAGCTCGCGCGAGGGCTCGCGGCCGCGCACGCCGCTGGCATCGTGCATCGCGACATGAAGCCGGAGAACGTGCTTTTGGACGCCTCGGGCACCGTGAAGATATTGGACTTCGGCCTCGCAAAGTGGGAATCGGTGAAGACGAAAACGCCACTCGTCTCGGACGTCGTGACGGCGGAGGGGCACGTGCTCGGGAGCCCGGGGTACATGTCGCCCGAGCAAGCCCTCGGCAAGCCCATGGGGCCGGCGACGGACACGTTCTCTCTCGGCATCGTGCTGTTCGAGCTCGCGACCGGAGAGCGGCCGTTTCGCGGGGACACTCCAATGGAGGCCATCGTCTCCGCCACACGGGACGCCGTCCCGGATCCTCGCAATAGGCAAAAAGGGCTCCCGCGCGCGTTTGCTCGGCTGGTGCGTCGGTGCCTCGACAAGGCCCCCGAAAAGCGCCCAAGCGCCGAGGACATCGCGAACGAGCTCGCGCGAATGCCGAGAGACGAGGGCACGACACGTCGACGTGTGGCGACCTTCGGAGTGGGCATGTTCGCGATGGTGGGCCTCGTGGCCATTCTCGGGTTTCGCTACGGCAAACCCGTGAAGGCAAGCGAGCCCACGGTCTCGGCCGCTGCGCCTCCAATCCAACCGGAGGCCCCACGCGCGGCGGTGGTCGTCCAAAAAGCGTCCGAAGCGGTGCCGGAGCCCGCCTCGAAGCCCTCGGCGAGCCTTGCGAAAGGCCCAGTCCACGAAGCTCCCGCTGCACGAGCCACGCTCGAGAAGCCCGCGCCGGCTCCGTCCGACGTCGCGCCCGCACCGAAGCCGTCCGCGTCGGTGCGTCCGACCGACAGCCCGTCGTTTCGCGAGCGAAAATGAGGTCGCTTGTTTGCAGTATCGGCGCCGCTCTGGGCGCACTTCTCGTCCTCTCTCCGCGGCCCTCGCGCGCCGAAGCGCCTGGCGATCAACAGGCCGTCGCCACCACGCTCTTCGAGACGGGGCGCGCGCTCATGGAGGCTGGAAACTACGAAGAAGCGTGTCCGCGGCTCGAGGAGAGTCAGCGGCTCGATCCGGGCGGCGGCACCTTGATGAACCTCGCCCATTGCCGAAATCTGCAGGGCCGAACCCGCACCGCGTATTTGCTCTTCACCGAAGCGCTCTCGGTGGCTCGTCGCGACAAAAGGGACGACCGAATCGCGATTTGCCAAGAAAACCTCGAGTCGCTCAAAGCCCGACTCCCCACGATCGCGATCGTGGTTCGGCCCGATGGAAGGCCTCGAGGCCTCGTGGTGAAGCTAAATGGCGTGGTCGTCCCCGAGATTGCGTGGGGCTCCGAGCTGCCTCTGGATCCAGGCGACGCCGTGGTGTCGGCCGAGGCACCAGGCTTCGTTTCGGCCGTGTCGCACACGCAGGTCAAAGACGGAGAGCACGGCACCCTCGAGGTACCCTCGCTATTGGAGGCCCCCGCAGCATCCCGGCCGTCCGTGCGCGCCGACCGCGTCGACCCTCCGCGTCCCTCAGGGCCAGACCGAGCGTCCTCCGATAAGGGGGAAACGTCCGGACGAGCGCTGGCGATGGTCCGCGTCGACGTCGACGGTCGTTTTCGCGGCGCGGTCACCCACGTTGGGCTGGGCGTCGGCATCACGAGGTTCGCCGAGGCCTCGTTTGGCGCGCTCCTCGGAGCGACGAGTGGGTTCGAGCTTGGCGCGCGCGGGTTCGTTCCGCTCGGCGTGCTGAGGCCCTTTGTCACTCTCGGCATGCCCTGTTTCGTGGACGCCGGAGCCATCGTCGGGGTGCGTGGTGGGGCTGGGCTCGAGTGGTCCATCGCGCGCCACGTCGCTGTCTTCGCGCAGATCGCCGGGGCCTACTTTCCGAGCGGTTCCGGTTCACGCGCGTACGAACAAGCCGCATTCCTGCCCGCCCTAGGGATCGTCGGTCGGCTCTGAGCGGGCTCGAATAAAGCGAGCAGTTACAGTAGCTTGCGGGCGTCGTCCCCGTCCCCGTTCCCGCCTACGAGAAAATCTCGCGTGGCATGGTTCACATTCCTGCGCGCGCGGCCTCTACCCGAGTCGAAGTGAGATCCGATCGGCTCGCGCGCGAGCCTTCGAGGAGGTTCTATGCGTCTTAAGCCCATCGTGCTTTGTTCTTTGCTGATGCTCACCGGCGCCGCGGCGACCCACTGCGGGAGCTCGGATCCCCCCGGTGGGACATCCCCGACCACGACCGACGCCGCGGGAGCCTACAAAGGCGCCATGGTGGGCGACGGCTTCGCGGCCGACCTCAAGCTCACGATCGGCGGTGCGACGCAGACTCAGACGGTGCGCACGCTCGCGAATGGGGACCCCGTCACGGTGACGGGCACTCTTACATCGAGCACGCTCGGGGTCCCAATCACGCTCGAGGGGACCTTCGATCCAAAGAGTCAGACCGTGACGTTTCGAGGCTCGTCGCCGAAAGGAGAAATCTCCTTTTCTGGCAAGCTGGAGAATGGCGTCATCACCGGTCCGCCGGCGACCACGCCCTTCGGTCCGGTGCCCCTGGTTTTGCTGAGGGAGCTTTTGGACGTGCGCGTTTACTGCGGGGAGACCGCAGCTCCCGCGCGGGGCCTCGTCAGCGCCTTTACGTTCGGCGATCGCGCTGGCGCCGCTTATGCGCTCGCGGGAGGTCCGCGCGACGTCCTCGTAACCGGCACGTCGAGAGGTGGCGAGATCTCCGTCGAAGGCAACGGCGCGCGTGTGGTGGGCACGGCACGCTCGGGTACGCTGACGGGCACACTGACGGCTCCAAACGGCGCGGTGGGGGCGTTCACGGCGACGGAAGGCCGCTGCGCTACTCTCGTCGGCGCTCTGCTCGATGGCGGTGCCGAAGGGGGAGTGGACGCCGGGAGCGACGGGGCCGTGGACGCGGGACCGCCGAACGCCCCCGAGAAGGTGCTTACGGTTGCGGCGCCCGGACCTGGGCTCATCGCGCTCGCGAACGGGACACTCTATTACGCGGTCAACCACACGTACTTCAGCCAGAAGCTCGAGGTGGCTTCGGTGAAGACGGACGGGACGGGGGCCGCCGAGGTCATGCCCGTCAACAATCCTATGACCGAGACCCGTCAGGTCGCTCAAGGTCTCACGGTGGCGAATGGCAGGGTCTACGTCCTTGGCCCGTCGGACCCTCCAGGCGGCTCGCCCTCGCTCTATTCGGTGCCAACGGGCGGGGGCGCGTTTACGACTCTTCCGCTCGCAGGGAATCCATCCTTTCGTGACTACAGCCAATCGTTGGCGTCCGACGCGACAGGCCTTTACCGCGGCGAGTGCTCGAGCTCGGGGAGCAACGTGCGCGGGTACGACTTCGCCGGTGCGGCGCAAGGCACGCTGCCAAGCGTGACCTATTCGTGTCTCGTCGTGTCGGACGGCACCAACGTGTTCTCGGGCACGGGGACCGGCGTGATTCGTCTGCCCAACACGGTGGCCACGCAGACGAGCGCGCCAAGCTCCACGTCGATCGCCGCCAACGACACGTACCAAATCAATGGCATGAACACGCTCGTGTACGGAATGGCGGTGGACGCGACGCACGTGTACTGGAGCGCCTCGAACAACGGAGTGAAGCTCGGCGCGATCTTCCGCAAGGCCAAAGACGGCTCCGGCGCCGTGGAAAAGCTCACCGAGCTGAGCGGCTTCGTGCGGGGATCCTTGGCCGTCGACGACCGCTTCGTTTGGTTCACGGTGCTCCAAATACAGGGCCAGACGGGCGCCACGGGCACCCTCATGCGCATCGCCAAGACGGCCCAAAACGGAGCGGCCCAAGACGTTGCGCCGGCGACCACGATCTCGGTCGTGAGCGACGGGACGTATACCTACTTTGCGTCGGGGAACGACCTCATGAAGGTTCGCAAATAGGCAAACGGTCGAGCGCGCGGTCGGTGCTCGAAGAAAAGAACGCAAGCCACGTTCACAACCGACTCGGCCCGCCATCTACCGCGTGACGTCGGCAGGCGACGTGTCGGTGCTTGCGTGCGGCTTGCCGCAGATCTCGGACATGACCACGGGTGGCTCCGACCTCTACGTGAGCTTCGACTCACCCACGGAGCAGGGCAAGCACGGGCTCTTCAATATGCCCCGCTGAGTCCGAGGCGTCCACGGCCGCGTCGACACCCCGACCCCGCGGTCTAGCAGCCCGTTCGAGTGCCCCTCGAGTGACACATTCGAACGAATCGTGTTACTCGGGCAGTTCCGTAGTATGGACCGTTTCCATGAAGACGGCTCCGCTGGCGCTTTCCGTGGCCCTTCTGATCCTCTCCGCGTGCACCGACACGGGCTCGGGAAACGTCGCATTCACCACGTGGGGCGAAGAGCTCATCGAGGAGGGCATCCCTGCGACCGTCTTCGCCGATGGGTGGAGCGTGAAGTACGACCGTTTCCTGGTCGTCCTGAGCGGCGTGAAAGTGGCGGACGGAGCGACGGTGGCTGGTGAAATGGGGACGCCGCGCCTCTTCAATCACGTGGTTCCGAGGCCGAAGCTCGTCGTCGACTTTCCTTCGCTCACCGCCAAAACGTGGCCGAACGTAAGCTACGTCATCGGCCCGGCAGCCAATGCCGAGCTTGGCGCGGGCGCCACGGAGGCCGACAAGGCCCTGATGACGGCGGGCGGATACGGCCTCTATGTCGAAGGCAAAGCCCAAAAAGGCGCCGACAGCCGCACGTTCAAATGGGGATTTTCCGTGAAGACCTTGTTCGACTCGTGCAAAGGCGACGTGTCGGGCAAGGAAGTGGACGGCGTGGTGGTGGCCAATGGTGGCACGGACGCGGTCGAGCTCACCATCCACGGCGATCACCTCTTTTACGACGATCTCCAGGCTCCGGAAGCCAAGGTTCGGTTCCAGAACATCGCCGATGCCGACGCGGACAAGAACGGAGAGGTCACTCTGGCCGAGCTCGAAGCGGTCAAGCTCGCGCGTCTCCCTCCGGCCAATGGTGCTTACGGCACCGGCTCGGACTCGAAGGTCGTGGACCTGAAGGCGTTCGTCACCGACCTGTCGCGCACCGTGGGTCATTTTCGCGGCGAGGGGGAGTGTTTCGCGAAGCCGCGGTGAGGGGTCGCGCGTAGGTCCGAGGGGTGTGCCCCCCCGCCTTTCTTCCGTTCCGTCGTCCCTCGTGTGAGCCTTCCTATGAACCACCGCCCCCTCGCGTTCCCCTTGGTGTTTTCGGCGCTCGCGACATTCGCGACATTCTCGCTCGGCTGCGGCGACGGCACGACCTCCGACACCACGAGCGGAAAGCGCATCACGTTCGATGTGCGCGTGGCTCAGGCGCCAAAGACCTTCACGTCGAAGCAGGGCTGGGAAGTGTCCCTCACGAAAGCCCAGCTCGCGACGGGGGCGCTCTATTTTTATGACGGGGAAATTCTCTTCTCGCGGGCGCCAAAGCCGCGCCTGTCTCCATTGGACGTGTTGCTCGGCTCCAAAGTCGCCTATGCCCATCCGGGCCATTATGTTCCCGGCGAGTCCAAAGGACAGTTTCTCACGCCGTCGAGTGTCGACTTGCTCGCCCCGGGCAATGGGTTGGGAACGGGGGAAGGCGTCTCAGGGCTCGTCCGGAGTGCCACCTTCAGCTTTGGCTCTCCGCCTGCCGGCCCATTGGCAAGCTCCCTGGGAGCACACCTCGTCGTCTTGGAGGGCACGGGGAAAAAGGGCGCCGAGACGCGGTCCTTCGTGGCCGAAATCGGCGCCGCCGATCTGCTCGATGCGAAGGGCAAGCCGCAAATCGAAGGGTGCCCTTTCGCCGAAGCCAACGCCCAAGGCGACGGAACGGTCACGCTCGCGGTCGACGTGCCGGCCTGGTTCGACCAGGTCGAGCTCGAGCTTCTGCCCGCCACGCCGACGCCCGCGAAGATGGCTGACGTGCCCAAGGCGCAACTCGTGCGGAGCATGAAGGGCGCGGACCGCTATCGGTTCGCCTTCACTCCGCGCTGACGGCCGCGCATACGTCGACGAACGTCCGTCTGGCGGGGCGCATCCCGTCACGAGATGCGCGACGTTTGCGTTTTCCAAGTGGCGCTCGGCGGCTGCGCGTGAGGGCCTGATTCGATTGGGCTCGGGGCCGCGAGGCGACGGGTTGTCCCGCCGAGGCGAAAATCCGCTAGCTTGGCGCCATGCGTGGGATCGTCGGGCTCAGCCTCGTATCGTTGGTCGTGGTGGCGTGTGGAGGGCCCACAGGCGACGGCGCGTCCAATTCCGGTCCGAAGACGCCTTCCACCACGAGCGGCCCCGTGTCCATCCTCGAGTGCGGGGATCACTACACCTGCGCCATCCTGAAGGGCGGAACGCTCTCGTGTTGGGGGGCAGGCAGCCAAGGTCAGCTTGGAAACGGCGCCGGGCCCGATCAGACCAAACCCACCAAGGTGGAGGGGCTCACCGACGTGAAGCACATCGCGCTCGCGAGCACCTACGGCTGCGTTCTCGGGAGCGACCGCGCCGCGCGCTGTTGGGGCACCGGTCGCAGCCCGAATGGCGGCTCTCTCGATCACGCCCGTCCTCAGGCCATTCCAGGCATGCTCGTCAACGACATCTCCGGCAGTGGGGTCCTCATGTGCGCGCGTCTCGATGGTGGCCAGGTGCGCTGCTGGGGCACGGAAAAAGCTCCCAATCCGAACCTGGGCGCCGGAAAACCCATCGACGTGCAAGTGGCGGCGACCCACGGCTGCGTCCAAAAGGATGACGGCACCGTGGCCTGTTGGGATGCCGAACAATGGGGAGGCGCCGGTACCGAAGCAATGAACCACCCGAAGCTCCCGAGCCCCGCGAGCGCACTCGGCACCGGTGACGCTTTTGCCTGCGTGATTGGCAAAGACAAATTCGTCTATTGTTGGGGTTCCAACGATCTCGGGCAGCTCGGAAAGCCTATCGACTACGTGGTGCACGAATCGCCCGAAAAGGTGCCAGGCGTCAGCAATGCCATGTGGCTCGCCGTCGGGGAATCGAGCGTGTGCGCCATTCTCGACGGGAGCGGCGCCGTCTGTTGGGGCTCGAACTCGTCGGGTGAGCTCGGCCTCGGAAAGACGAGCCTCAGCGAGCTGCCCACGAAGGCACCCGCCCTCGCGACGGTCAAAGACATGTGCTTTGGCTCGGCCCACGCCTGCGCCCAAACGAACGACGACGAAATGCTCTGTTGGGGCTCGAACTCCGCGGGGCAGCTCGGAGACGGGACGAAGGTGTCGAGGTTCGTTCCCGGCCGCGTCGCTTTCTGATCTGACGAGCGAGCTGTCGTCGTCCTCACTCCGCCGCGAGCCCCGCGGCTCTGGGCCGTCCAAAACGAAGGTAGAGCGCATGCGGCGAGGCGCGCCGAGCCAAAGTCGGCATAGAGCACGAGCGCGATTCCCGCGAGCGACAAGAGCGCGAGCCCCAATAGCCGGGTACGTGCCTTGGCGCGGGCGGCGGACTCGCCGAGAATTTCGGCGTGGTGGCCGGCGGAAAGGCCATCGAAGCGACCGCGCGCTCGACGTCTTTCGCCACGCTTCCGAGATCCCGCCCACGCGCGTCGCAGCTCACGTCGATGCGTCGCGACGCGGCTTCACGCTGGACCACGTTCGACGCGGGGACCACGTCGACACTCCCGAGATCGCCAAGACGAACGGTCGTGATGGGCGCGCTCGGGCCTACGCTCGTCTGCGCAGGCAACGCGATTCGCAGCTCGCGCACTGCGCTCACGTCGGTTCGCAGGGCGTCTTCGCCCCACACGACGACCTCGAGCACGTGGTCCCCACGAAGGACCTCGCCCACGCGCGCGCCCTGGAGAAACGTGGACATCGAGCTCGAGCTTCTTCAAGAAGAGCCCCTGGGCGAAGCCGAACGGATTGCGGTCGAGAAGCTCTGCGTCCGCACCCGGGCTCCGGGAGGCTGGTCGACCGATTGCTTTCGCTCGCGACGGTGACGATGGCTCTCGCCTTGGCGAAGAGGCCGTGGCTCTCGAAGACGTGGCCACCAGGGTCGTGGCGGGTCTCGAAGAAAGCCAGCGCGCACGGATCACGACGAAGGCATCGGCCGCCGGCATGGTCCGCGGAGACGAAGAGCTCTTGGTGTGGCTCCTGGAGAATGCGGTCGAGAACGCACTCAAGTTTTCGACGGAGAACGTAGAGATTTTCGTGACGGAGGATTCTTCGCTCGGAGAAGTGCTCGTCGACGTTCAAGACCACGGGGATGGCTTGCCAAAGGCCCTCCGGGAACGCGTATTCGAGCCGTTTTTCCGATCTCCCGAGGCTCGAGGCGCAAATACGCAAGGCCATGGAATCGGTCTCGCCCTCGTCTCGCGGATTGCCGCTTTCCACGGTGGTCGCGTGGGCTTCGAGGATCCGGCGGACGGCTCGGGGGCGTGCCTGCGACTCACTCTGCCCATGTGGAAGGAGCGCGTGTAGTTTCCTGTCGAGAGAAGCGAGGCTCTTGGATCGAAAGCAGCTCCACGAGACGAACACCCGCTCCGAACAGGCCGCGCCCCACCGCTTCGGGGCCCCTTGCGGATCCCACGCCCCATCGACGACGATGCAGCCCATGCCGCTCTCCGCGCGCCTCGTCGCCGTTCTCCCGCTGCTCTTCGTCTTCGCGCCCACGCTCGCTCGCGCCGATGCGCTGCCTCCGCCGTTGCCCATCGCGTGCCCCGCCGGAAGCCACATGGTCCACGACCACGGGGGGACGCATTGTGTGCAAGATGCACCCAAGGATTGCCCTGTGGGTTGGATCGGGCGTTCGGGCGGGGTGTGCGAGCTCGTGCTCTGTCGCACGGACGCGTCGTGCGGTGGTGGGCGGTGCAAAGAGGTCGATCTGTGCGCGTTCGATGATCCGGCGCGCTTGCGTTGGAGTGCCCTCGAGCCGTCGCCTCGAGGGCCCGTGGCGCTCTTGGCGGCGCCGCCTTCGTCACAGCGGGCGCGTGTGTTCTCCGGGCCGTGTGGCGCTGGAGGCATGTGCCGCGCCTCGGAGACGTGCCGCCGCGCGAGCGTGTGTCTCCCCGCAAACGTGGATGCGCCCGCGCCGCGTCCGAAGAACGGGTCGGCGGCGGTCACCTTCGGAGACGAACGCGGCGGGATTCCGGACTTTCGCCCGAGCGAGGCCGGGGGACCCGAAGAGAGCCCCGAGGTCGTGTCGTCCGTGGAGCCCGCCGGCGCGCGCGCCGAGAGAGAGACCCCGCCCGCGGCGCCGCGACCGGGCAAGACCGGGGGATGCGCGGGGTGCAGTACAACACCGAGCGGCGCGCCGGAGGGCTGGCTCGCGCTCTTCGCAGGGGTCCTCTTGATAGGTGCGCTGCGCCGGCGCAACGGGTGAGGAGCGCGGGTTCGTTCGTACTCGCGCTCGCCGTGGCAGGCTGTGCGCGCGGCGGCCCGAGCGTCACTCCGCCCTCTGCGGGCCTCGGAGGTCCATGTCCTTCGTCCTTTGTGACGGACGCGCCGCGCGAGGCTCGGATCGTCACGCTCTTTGCCGACGACGCGGAGGCACGCGCGGCCTCGCGTGGCGTTCCGAGCGTGTGTTTTGGCCCGAGCGAGGGGCCCGGGGTGCTCGTGGGCGGGCGTCCAAGGCTCGACGCTCGAGCGCCCGATGCGGAGCTCGCGGGCCGCCTGGTTCACCTCGGCGTGCACCTCCAAGACGGTCTCGGCGACGGGTGCCTCGTGGGCCTCGCGCGCGCGGTGGCTTCGGAGCAGCGGGCCCAGGTCCTCGAGACGCGAGTCCGTGCCCTCGTCGGTCTCGCCCCGCTCCCGGACGACGGGAGGGCCATCGCCGACTACACGGCGCGCTGCGGGCGCTGACGATGCCGAGGTCGGGCCGACGTGCGAGCGCGACCAAGATCACGACCGCACGACGGGTGTCCCCGTCGCATTCCGGAAGCGGCTGCACTCCCTTGCCACCGGCTCCCAACCGTCGGGCCCGGACCAATCCACGGATCGTCCCCTATCGCGAATGGCTTCGCCAACGCCTCGTGCGGCTAGGCGCTTGGTGTCGAGAGCGTGAGACGGGGAGGCGGATGCCCGATAGGCTGTGCCGATGTCGATTGGTCCGAGAGCCTTGCTTGTCCTTCAGAGTCTCCATGTCGCTTTGCTCGCCTGTTCCGTCGCGAGCTGCCGTAACAAAGGCAAAGAACCGCCGCCCGGTACGAGCGTCCACTCGTCTTCGGCCGTCTCGCTCCCGTCGGTAGCTCCGCCTCCCGTGGCGAAGCCCGCGCTCGTCTTCCCACCGGCGGGTGAGCCGGGACCGGCCTATCTGAAAACCGGTCGCGGCATTGCATTCATCGGAACGGACGGCACGACCGCAGAGATCCGCAATGCCGACGTCCACTCCTTACGTCTTGGGGCGGACGGGCACGCCTACTTTGACACTTGGGAATACAAACAAGACACGGCGCGAGTCTACCGTTTGGACGGAGCGAAACCGGTGCTCGTCGGCGGGGTGAAGAAGTATGTCCTCTCCAGCTTTTCCGTCGCGAAGGATGGCACCGTCTTCGCCGCTGCGCACCACGACGAGCTTCACACCCTTCGCCAAGGCAAGTCCACGGTCGAGACGTTGGCCGACTCGAAGGGGATCAAAGCGCTTGCCACCAACGAAACGAGCCTAATTCTCCAAGACCAGGGCGGCTTTCGCACTCGGCCACTCGCCGCCACGACCGACGCCTGGACGCGACTCGAAAGGGTCGCCTCACTCGGTTACGAAAACCTGTGCACTGCTCCGAATGCCATCTGGGCGTCCGGGACGAAGGTCGTCCATCGGTTCGATCCCGTGAAGGGGATCTTCGAAGAGCTCGCCATCACGGAGGAGAAGCTTGGGCGTTGCCGCGCCTCGAGCAACGGGCTCGCCGCGATGAACGTCTACGACAGTGGGACCCGCCTATGGCACGACTATCTTTTGGTGGACGCGAAGGGTGCGGTCAAGCGGGGGGCGCTCGCGCACGGCATGAACCCAGAGGCAAGCGCGCTCGACGACGCAGGACGAACGTGGTCGGTGTTCGACGGGAAGCTCTCTGTCGTCTCGGCCAAAGACGCCGTCATTACGACGTTCGAGCCCGGGACGGTTGCGAACCTTCGCTATTTAATGGCCGGCGACGATGCGATCGTCGTGGTCGGGGCGGGCCCGACACTGCCCACTTCGTCCGCTCAGAAGACGATGACGGTAAAAGGCAAGTTGCTTCGGGGCCAGCCTTTGGCGCAGAGCAAAGTGGAGCTTTGTCACTTCCCTCGCACGACGGGCTATGGAGGTGGCACTCCGTGCTCAGACGGTGGTCGTACGGCGTACGCGACGACGACGGACGACTCGGGAGCCTTTTCTTTGGACGTGCCCGTCGATCACTACGGATTTTCCTATTTCGATCGACGATGGACCGTGCTCACGGACACCTTCATCGATCCCAAGGAGCCCAAGGGCGCGGGCAACGCCGTGGTCGACTTGGGCACGATTCGGATGAAGTGACGTCTTCGGGCCGTGCCTTCGCACGAAGGCCCGTCGAGCCTGTCACGCGGCCCGGGGTCGACCGAGGTGTACTTTCAACGTCTCGAGCCCAAAGCGGTACAGGTTCGCCATCGGGCTCCCGAATCGGCACGACGTGCACGTGGCCCGTGCGCGTCGTGCTTCGCGTCACGGACGTGTGCCCGCTCCTTTGCCCGAGATCTTCATGGTGCCGACCGCATCGAGCACTGGCGATTTGGCGCACGTCACGTCGAAATGGACCGTGTACGACTTGTCGACGACCGTATCCACGACGACGGTGCCTCCGCAGAACCACTGCTTTCGCAGGCGCGCCTTCGCAAGAGTTGAATTCGGTCGTGCCAGCCGCCGGAGCCGCGGTGGGGGAAAACACCTGGCACGCCGTGGGATTCGGCCCCGAAGGTACATTGATTCATGCAGTCCCCCAATGGTTCGAGGGAACATCGACGCTCCCTCCTCGAAGGGTCGAAGGCTGCTCTCGGATGACTTGCCTCAACCGACTCGAGGTGTCATCCTAGACCGCTTTGCGAGGAGCGCTCGGGGGTATTTGAGTTTCATTCGCCCGGACGGCCCCTCATAACGCTCGACGAGCAGCCTCGACGAACAGCGCGATCCGGTCGCTTACGGATCATCCACCGCGGTCGCTGGCTCCGCGCGAACACGCTCGGCGTGCCCGAGCATCAACGCGGCAAACCATTCGCGGAATTTCTTCAGCGTGGGCTCGCCGTTCGGCAAGCCCGCCATCGCGAAGAGCCCCGGCCCCAGCAGCGAGGTCCCGACCATCGCGGCCGACGCCAGAACCACCGCGAACGCCGTGTCCTCGAAGGTAGCCCCTGGAGCTTCGCGCGCCGCGTGGAGGACCTTGACGAGGTCACCGAGGCGCGACTTCGTGTCGCCTTCTTCGGACGGCTGCATCAGGGCGAGCCAGGCGATGAGGCGTGCTTGGCCGCGATGCCGCAGGACCTCGTCGATTTGGTGCAGCGTCGAGGCGATGACCGGAGGTCCGAGCTGCTTGCTGAAGACCTCGAGGAGCTCGTTCTCGAGCGAGGAGATGGCGCGGCTGCAGACCGCCCGCACGAGCTCCTCGCGACTGCCGATGTGGTGAAGCACGGTCGGGTGCGACATGCCCACGTCGTCGGCGATCTCCTGAATGCGGAGCGAGTCCGGTCCGGAGGCGCGGAGGCGCGTCTCGGTCGCCGCGAGGATGCGCTCTACCGCGTCCTCACGCGAGAGCCTGCGCCGCCGTGGCTCGCTGGGCTTGTCTCTCGCCACGGACGTCGCTTTCGCCGTGGTCTTTGCCTTCGTCTTGCCGGTCGCCTTCGTCTTGCTTCCGGGCTTCGGAGGAGACGGGCGCTTGGCGACGCGCGTACGATCGTTCGGTGGCATCCAGGAATCCTACACGTTGGCTGTTGACAGCGCTGTCGACAGCGCTATCTACAGAGCTGTAGATAGTGGAGGCGCCATGAAGCTCGAGCACCTGTTCCGAAATCACCCCCTGCGTGCGCTGCGTGCGCTGCGCGCCCTCGAAGCCGATCCGGACGATCTGCCGCAGGTGTTCACGATCATCAGCAACCTGCCAGGGTTCTCGGGGGAACGCCTCATCCAGCGCATGCGCTCGTCTGCGATGGGACGCTCGCTCCTCGCGAGGCGGCCGAACATCGGCGCAGACCTCGCGGATCGGGCTGCGCTCGGACGCTTGCCCGAGGGCAGCGTGGGGAGGGCCTACTTGGAGTTCGTCACGCGCGCTGGCATCTCGTCGCAGGGCATCGCCGAAGCGAGTGAGCTCGGTCGCGCCCCGCGGGAGGACGTCGAGCCGGATCTGCTCTTCGCGGCGGACCGCACCCGCGACACGCACGATCTTTGGCACGTCGTCACCGGCTACGAGACGGACATCATCGGGGAGCTTTCGGTGCTCGCGTTCTCTTACGCGCAGGTGAAAAGCCCTGGCGTGTTGCTCGTGCTCGCGGTTGGTCTCTACCGTTTGGAGCGCGAGCATCGACGCGTGATCTTCCAGGGATATCGCCGAGGTCGAAGCGCCGCGTGGTTCCCCGAGCTCGAGTGGGAGACGCTCCTGTCGCGTCCGCTCGAAGACGTGCGCAAAGAGCTCGGTGTCGGCGCCCCCGTCCACTACGTCCCGCTCACCACCGCGGAGCTTCGCAGCACGGGAGAGCTCGCTCCTCGCGAGCGCGCAGCGTAGTCTGGTTCGAGGGGCGGCGCCCCTCGAGCTCCTGCGAGAGGTACGGGCCTGA
>JAYUKI010000326.1:0-4869 GCA_043764595.1 Myxococcales bacterium
CGTGTCACCGTTCCCGCGATCCGGATACGCCAAATGCGATGCGTGTGGCGACCACGGAACCTTCACGTCGCGTGCTCAACATCGAGCAGTAGTGCTAAGAAAGCCAAAAACGAGCGCCCAGCGGCCCTCCGGCTCCACCCACCGGGCGGTCGCCCAAGCGAACAGGGCAATTGCCGCCCACGAAATAAGGCAACCCATCACGGCGCGGGCAACAACGCGACGAGCCCCCAGGTGACGAAGGTCCCCGAAGTGATTCACGGCATGCCATGCGGTGAAGTAGAGGGCGAAAGAAACCAGCGGGGGCAGGAACACGAAGCAGAGAGCGAGAACGACGATGTCGCCCATCGCAGTCAGACCGCTCCGACGCGCAGCCAGCAAATTTGCGGCGACGAGCAGCGTCGCCAACATCGCACCCTCGAGGGGGTGCCACACCGGAGCATTTACCCCAAGAGCGCCGATAATCGGGAGGACTTCGGCCGGATGCAGCGCGAGCGGGAGGATGACTACCATTAGACCGCGAGCGATCACCGCGACCGAGGAGGGCCGTGAAACGTTCCGCGCATCGCCCGCCCCGAAGTGAACGACCGATGCGGCCAAGAAGCCAAGCAACGCAAGGCTGGGGCTGAGCCACCAAACGAACATCACGGAGACCGCAACCGCCGCGTAGAAACCATAGAAAACAATGCCGGGCCGGCCGCGCGCCAATAAAGGATCCACTGCGCCGTGCGCGATGCCAAGCGTCAGGACACCACCGAGTGCCAGTCCCTCCACCCACGGAGCGGGCAGCACCAGGTGGAGGACGAAGACAATGCCTGCGATGAGCCACGCATTCACGGCGATATCCTTTCTTCACCCCTCGCAGGCTCGGGCGAAGGCGCCTTTTAGGGGCGCCAACGCCTGACTACGTGCCGAATTCGAGACGCCCGAACATGCTTCGAGCCGCCATTACACGTCCAATGAGTGGCCGTGACGGACCATCCAGGCACCAACGGCCACGAATGCCGCGCTGAAGAAAGCCATTGCTCGTGGGTCGATGAAGTGAAGGTCGACGTTCAGCACCCGGATGACGACCGAAAGAACGAGTGCGAAAGCGCCAAGTCCCATCAAGGTCATTCCAGTCGTTACGTAATGACCACCACTTTCGTCCCGTGTGTGGCTACCGATGGTACCCATCTTGTCAAACCACGGCTTCCGTGGCTTCGGCAACAGAACCCTCGCTGGCCATCTTCGCTCGGGCGATGTGGTAGATGAGAATTCCATAGCCGCACTTTGCAGCGATGTCGGCGATGCTGTAGCCCACTTGAAGTGCGACCGCGGCAGAAGCCCCTCCAATTCCGAGCTGGGGCATGAGATAGGCAATTGGGTAGAAGCCCCAAGTGCCGAGGATGAGGAGTCGCGCGTTGCGCAGCAAAACCTGCACCTCTTCGCTGTTCTTGGCCGATGCCTTCGTGAGCTCGACCCAAAGCACGTAGAGAATGTATGCGAATGGGACGGACGAAAGAGCGCCCCAAACGGCTCGACTAGTCATATCGGCAGACACCTCGCCGGGGTAGCCGAGGGCGACCATCGCGACGGAAGCCACGACGAGCTTCGCCATGAGCTTGCCGCGGACAGCCTTGTCGAGAGCGAGCACGGCGACGAGCTCGGCCACCAGGAGCGGTACCGTCAGGAGCCAATCGACATAACGATAGGCGTCGTTGAAGGGCGCTCCAGTCGCGACGTATTGGCCGTCGCGAAGCGCATAGGCCTGGTGCCAGCTCTCGAAGATACGGAAGTAGTGGTAGCCGGCAATCGCGACGACGAGTGACGACATGACCAGCGCCGGCCTGTACTTGGGGCTTATCTGGCCTCTGCCGATGACGAAGAAGATGAAAGAGCCCAACATCGCCGCGATGGCGAGACTGAGGGTGTTGTAGACGAGCTGGTATTGCCCGGAGCTCAGAGAAGGCATGGCAACGAATCCTTTGTGAGGGCCGTTTGAACCGACGTTGGACAGGTAGGGCCGTTCAGATATCGTTCAAGTCCCTCTTGGCGTTGTTCAAGTCTTGTTCGGCTGCAGATGGTAGCTACGCTAGGACCATGACTTCCGAAGCGCTCTACTCCGTTGCAGCAGTCGTCAAGCTCACTGGGCTCTCTCCCAACACGCTCCGCACTTGGGAGCGCCGTCACGGCGCCGTTCGCCCACGGCGCGACGAATCTGGCCACCGCGTCTTTACAGCCAATGACGTCGAGCGGCTTCGTCTGCTGAAAGAGCTCTCGGCGAACGGTGAGCCGGTGCGCCGGTTCGCGGGCGAATCTCTCGACGTTCTCCGTGCTCAAGCTGAAGCGCACCGAAGTCCGAACCGGGCGTCGTTCCCCTCCCGTCAGCGACACGGCGCACGGCCGCGCGTCGCGATCTTGCACGGCTCCCTCCTTGATGTTTTTGCGGCAACCTCATGTGCCGTGCCGTGGGAGGTCGTCTTCCAATCAAGTGCGCTGAGGACGTTCCTCTCGGACTTCCCGGCTGGTCCCGTTTCCGTCGACGTGCTTGTCGCAGACCTTGGCCAACTCGGACATTCCCCCGTCGAGGCCATGGCGGAAGCCCGTAAGCGCTGCGGAGCGACCAACGTCGTCGTCACCTACGACTTCGCGGCGTCGACGCTCCTAGGTTCGCTCCGCACCGCTGGAGCGCGTTTGGTCCGCGGCCCCCTCGACATGCCAACGCTCCTGGCCGAGGTTCGCCATGCGGCTGGGGCGGAGAACGCGGTGGATTCAGTGCCGCCGCCGCGTCGGTTCGACGCGCTCGAGCTCGCGCGACTCCGTAGTACCGAATCTGCCATCGAATGCGAATGCCCCCGGCAGCTGGCAACTCTTGTGACGCAACTCGTCGCCTTCGAGGAGTATTCGGCGTCATGCGCGCGAAACAATATCGCAGACGCAATGATCCATTCGCAAATCAGCCTTGGTGTGGCACACGCGCGGAACACGCTCGAAACATTGCTGTCGGAACTTTGCGCCCATGAAGGCTTCGTCGCTCCGCCGCCGGACGCACGCTTGTCGACCGCGTCCACCGCTGCGAACCGACAGTTCGACGCTCCTCTCCGGACGGGGGCCGATCTGCTCTCTGCACGCAAGACGCCGGGTCAGGCGCGTAAGAAAAGCAAGGAATAGCCGTCAAGAGCTTTCGGGCGCTCCTTGCCACAGGGCCGTGGGACGTGATGGTGCGCTGATGGTTACGCGGGAGGCATGGAAAAGAAGGTTTGGCTTTTGGCCTACGAAGCGAGCTGCCGCGGTGGGCGGACCGCAGTAGGATATCGCGGGAGCTCACACCCCTGGACGGGGACTCCTCACCGGCCGTTTTTCGGAGTGGCGGGAGTCGGCGGGGCTACCGTCCTCCGCAGTTGAAATGCGGAGTAAGCGAAGAAGGAAACAAGCCATAGAGTGACGAATACACCTCCGCTGAAAATGTGTACGTCACCCATTGCGACCATCCTTCCTCGCGAGCTTGGCGAAGCAGCCGAGTGCTAATATCGAAGGGACCCAGACGGAGACGAAGAGCCCGCCGTCTTTGTTTGGAGTCCCGAACGGTCCGAACCACAACACAATCGAGAAAAGGAAGGAGAAGAAGGCCGCGGTGAGGATGAGGTAGTCGGCGCGGTCAAACAGCATGGGCGTGCTTTGCTGGGTCGGACCTGGCTTGTACGTAGCGGTTGTGGAATCCATGGTGGACCGATCCTTCGTTTGGGAAGACTTTTGATCGAGATTCGAGCGCGCTCGACGCCGCGCAGTGTCGGCATCGCATGGCCCTTTGCCAGCACTGGAACTGGAAAGGTCTGTGCCGGGCTCGAGGCGAGTTTGGCGTCGCGCAGGCCAGCCGAGCGCTGCCCGTCGAACGGATGGTCGAGCGCTCGATTGCGCTCGCGTGAAGACGTCAAGCCATCAATGCGCTGCGCATTCGGCTTTCAAAGATGTCCGATGCGTCGCCCTCGCGATGGGTTGCGTGAAGGACGGAGCAACGCTGGTTCTCCCGTCGCGCCATCGAGGGCGAGTCGTCCCTTCCCGCAATTGCTGCGACCTTCGCGGGGCGCTCGGCGAGGACGTCCGCGGGCGGGGAGTTGCGATTTGGCTTCCCTCGTATTGAGGTTGAGCTCACTCAATAGGATTGAATCCTCCCCGTGCTCGTCTTGGCAAGAGGCGAGGTATCTCGGTAAGGGGCCTCAGTTTGGCGACGTTTTAGGTGCGCTATGGCGATAGCGGTGTGCTGGCACGCCTCCTGCTTCTTGGTCCGGCACGGCCGCGACACGAGGACCTCCGTGAGCTCCAAGGGTGGTGGCGGATGCCGCTCTTCTTTTCTTTCGCCGCACTTGCTTGCCGCCCATCGCAGGACGACCTCGATGGGACGGGCCAACTTCCAACGAAAGAATCGAGGCGCCATGGCTACTCTCAAGGACTTGGTTCGAGACAATAGGGGCAGCGTCCACTTCACCACGCCGAGTGCGATGGTAAGTGACGCGGTGGAGCGTATGTGCCAGGAGCACGTTCGCGCCCTCCTCGTAGTCGACGGCGCCGACCCCGTCGGGATCATTTGCGAGCGCGACGTCCTCGAGCGAGTCATTCGCGCCGACATCGACCCTCGGACGATGCCCGTCGAGGCCGCGATGACCGCGCCCCTCGTCTTCCTTCACTCGGACTGCACCCCCCCGGATGCACTAGCGTTCATGCGCCAGCACCGGCTGCACCAAGTCCCAATCTTCGCGAACGACACCGTAGTGGGCGTCGTGTCCTCGACGGACCTCATGCGGTGGGCCACGGTCTCGCAGGAGACCGAGATTCGCGAGCTGATGGACTACTGCTGCGGGAAATATCCAGGGTAGGGCGCTCGATGATGGG
>JAYUKI010000327.1:0-4863 GCA_043764595.1 Myxococcales bacterium
CATGGTCTTGCAGTCCGCCGACCACGCGAGCGGGAAGCTCGAGACGAAGTCGCGTCCGCACGTAGGAGCGCCCACTCCGCTCACGCGGGTCACCGCAAAGCCAAAGAGAGCAGCTTCTGGCCGAGGCAACCCCCATTCGGGAGGACCTTCTCGTTGCGGCAGAAGCGCTCGCGCACAAGGGCCTGCTCGACAAGGTCACCGTCGCGAGCATTCGCGCCGGCGCTGGAAACCTCGACAAAGCGAATGACCTGGTTGCGCTCGCGACGCTGTTCGCGAACGGCTGGGATCGCGTCGAGGGCAAGACCACGGTGACCTGGGACGACGTCGAGGCCGCCGGCGTCCTTGGCCCGAAGCTTTTGCTCGCGCTCTCCGACCGGCCCACCTCGCTCAGCGGTACGGAAGCCGCCAAAGCCCGTGCGCGCGCCTTCACCTTAATGGTGAATGGCTACAGCGAGCTCCGCCGCGGTCTCTCGTACCTCCGTTGGCACGACGACGATCTCGACAGCCTCGCCCCTTCCCTCCACGCGGGACGCAAGCGAAAGAAGGCCGGGGAACCAGCCGAAGAGGAGGAGAAGAAGCCGGTCGAGGGTGGCCCTACGGACTGACGATTGGAGTGAAGACCGAAGTGAAGGGCTCGCGGGTTTGAACCGCGGGCCTTTTGTGTTCCGGTGCTTGCTGCGCCCTCATTGGGTGCCGGGCGATTCCCTTTGGCCCGACACTCTGAACAAAGGCTCACCGTTCACCCGCGATACCGCTCCACCAAGCCCTCGCTCACCAGTTGCCTCCACTGGCCCGCCAATTGCTCGGCGAAGGTCGTGTCGGTCACCAGAACCCCGGCCTCGATGCTCCTGGTCTGGCCCCGATCCGTGAAGTTCGCAGACGTCACGAGGGCGCACTCGTCGTCCACGACGATGCACTTGGCATGAAGACTCGCCCACGGGGGACCGGCTGTGGCGGTCCTCGGATCGTAGTAGACCGTTGGGCGCGGCGGTCCGAACGTCCAGATGTCTCGGAAGAAACGATCGACGAACGCCGTCGCAAAGGCTTGGGCTCCCTCGCGGGTCGTCGCCACCCAGCCCGAGTCGCACTGAGCTCCGACGCGCGGAAGCCGTTACTTCAGGCTCTTGCTTCGCGGCGGTCCGGGCACCACGCCTCGCTCGAGGTCTCGAAGCAAATCCACTGCGCGCTGGGCGCGTCGCTCAGGGTCTTTCACGCCATTCACGAGGTGGGCGAG
Organism: Myxococcales bacterium; assembly: GCA_043764595.1. Classification (GTDB taxonomy): domain Bacteria; phylum Myxococcota_A; class Polyangia; order Polyangiales; family Polyangiaceae; genus JAAFHV01. The sequence continues at coordinate 1,235 of JAYUKI010000327.1, forward strand.
GCCGCGCTGCTTTCCAGCGGCCAGCTTCTTCCACCCCGCCCTCCATGCGGGCTCTTGGCGGAGCGCCTCTCGTATTTCCGGTGGCACCTCGACCTCGTCGTCGTCGACCAGATCGAACGCGAGGGTGACCTTGTTCCCCAGCGCGATGCCAAGCTTCTTTGCGAGCGCACGACCGAACATCACATAGTGGCGTCCGCCCGAAAGCTGCCAGGCCATTGCGACCGCCGTGCCGTTCGCGAGGCCCTTCATGCGTAGCCTTCGCCGCTCGCTGAAGGGCCCCTCGGCGGCGATCGAAGCAGGCAGGAAGACCACCCAGTAGCTCATGGTGCCGCCGATCTTCAGCTCCTCCAGTAGGCCCTCGACGTCGTATTGGAACGCTCTCTTGGTCTTGCGTGTGGCCATCGAGTCCAGAGTTCGCGCGAAGGGCTCACGCGGCAACTGGAGCCGACGAAAATGTCGCTCGAGGCGTCGCGACGGAGCCGCCTACTTCTTCGCTCCCGAGGGGCGCACGCCGAGATCGCCCACTTGGGTGTCGGCAAAGTCCACAAAGATGCCTATCGCCCCCGTGAACGACCATGGCACGCGTGACGCGTCGGCGTCGAAAATCTCGCGGTAGGTGTCGTAGCGCGCGGAGAGATAACCGACCCCGTGTCCGAGCCGTAGCTCGGCGACGTATCCAATCTTCGGTCCGGCGAGGAAACGATGGTGGCGACGCGCGGTGGCGACCACGTTGACCGGTTCGGTCTTCAACGACAAGCGCGCACCGTAGCCGAGGAGGGGCGCCCCCGAGACGTCGGGCTCGTTGGGGCTCACGAGATCGTCGCGATTGATGATGACGGCGTCGCCTCCGCCGAGCCCCAGCGCCGAGACCGTCAATGGCCCGAGCCGAACGCCGGCGTTGACGCCCACGACTCCGTTCAGAGGGATAGCCTTTCCCAATCCGAGGCTCGTCTCGAGGAACGCGCCGGCGGTGAACGAACGAAACAAAAGGAACGCCGGAGTCGCGTTGAGAGTTACGGTCAAGCTGGCATATGGAAACGCGGGGCCGCCGGGAAACTGCACCGAGCCGGCCCCGAGGAACACTCCCCCCGAATTGCCATAGGCCGAGCGTCGGACATACTCACGCTCTTCGCTGACGAACGCCTCCTTCTCGGCCTCCGTATCGGGAGCCGGGAGCGTGAAGAGCTCGGTTCCAGGGCGGGCCGCGACGGGGCCGGCGCGGTCGATGCGTTGACCGACGAGCGCGCGCACGATCGGCGGCTCGGGGAGGGCCGTGGTTTCGCGGAGACGCGCGAGGACCTCTTTGGACGGAACGATCTCGAGCGACGCAAGCTCGGCGAGGGAGTGGTCTCTATCCACTTCCGACAGAGGACTATCCAACGTGAGCCGTAGCTCTTGGATCCGCGCCGCTCGCGACGTCTGGATCGCGAGCTTCTCTACCTCGATCGCGATCTTTTTCACCGCCGCGCTCGCGAGCTGCTTTTCGACGTCCGACGAAAACGAGCTCGTTTTCCCGCTGCGGGTGCCCGCGTAGCTCTCTTCGACGACCTCGACACGATCTTGGAACGCCACCTCGGAGCGATAGCCCGCTACCTCGAACGTGGCTTTGACCGCGTACGACAAAACGGTCGTGCGGACGGTCGCCGTGACGCTCTCTTGCAGGGTACGTGTGGCCGAGCGTGTCCGCGGAACGAAGTCGACCGTCTCGTATTCCTCTTCGGCGAGGATCGGCTCGCCGCCGCCGACACAGTTGGGTGTGCCTTGGGCAAAGGACGTCTCGGCGTACCGACTCCCGTCCCTCCGCGTATGCATGGTCGTGCCCGTCGAATAATAGGTCGGGCTGCACACCGGGCTCCGCGTGCCTACTTGGACCATGCGCTTGGCATGTTTGACGACGCGCTCGTCTTCGTGGACGAGGTAGGTCTCGGTGTAGCTTAGCGTCTTTGGCACGGACCGATTCGCGATGCTCGTGCCCGAGCGAATGGGCTCGAGATCGACGTCGACCTTCGAGCGACCACGACGCGCGGCGAGGACGCGGCGCACGTCTGCGAGCGGCTCCGCGGCCGAGCGCGACGAGGGGGCGACCGCGAGCCCGAGGTCGACCGGGTGCGGATCTTTCGCCATCTCGTCGACGAGGCCAAACGCGTAGCGAAGCCGATTGCGAACGTAGTCGCCGTCGTCGCCGCGCACGGAGAAACCTCGAATCTTGGCGTCCACGCTCGCCTCTCGCGTTCGGATCGCGGCTTCGAGAGCGGGGGCAGAGGTCGCCGAGGCGCGCAGCTTGCTGGCGAGCGTCAGTGTGCGAGCGTCGTCCGGGCTCGCGTCCCGCGTCCAAATCGAGAGCGCCGTGCGCTCGATCGCTTTTTCGATCTCCGCGGCCGCTGCGCCATTCTTGATACGGAGCGCTTCGTCCTTCAACGCGAGGAGGACCGGCAGCCGCTCGTCCAAGGGCTTCGACGTGGCCGCCGTCGTGATTGTGGCGAGCCACTTCGTCTCGGCGCGTTCGAGCTCGGCCTTGAGCGCGTCGTCCTCCCCCTCGGCAAGCACGCTCTGCCGCGCGCGGCGCAGGTTGGCGACCGCGGTCGCGTCGTCCCCGCGTGCGCTCGCCTCTTTTGCCACGTCACGGAGCCCGTCGAGGCCCCCCGCGCTCGCGGGGCGCGCCACTAGGACCATGGCCGCAGCAGCGCACGCTTGCAGCCCTCGTTTCGCCTTCCCAACACTCATAAGCAACGACCTTTTGGGGTGATCCGGCACGCGGCATGGCGGCGCCGAGACCAAAAACCCCAAACATTACGCCGGCGCTCCGAAGCGAATCAAGCGAATCAAGCGAATCAAGCGATTTGGGCGAGCGGCCGAGCTTGGCCGGAGCTCGCGGAGCGTGGAGCTCGGCTTCCATCGCCTCGATGCCGGCGCGGGCATAGCGGTACGAGCTCTTTCCGCTCGTATGCCTAATCGTCCAGGGCTCGAAAGTCACGACGGCGGGAGACCAGACCGTGACGCTATCGGCCGGGAAGTGCGTCATCGTCAGCCACGACCTCCCCGTCCCGACAATGAACGATGGCCGGCATTCGCCGAGGTCACCATCACCGTACCGCAGGAGCTCCGACGCCACCTTTGGCTGGGAATCGGCGCGCGAGCGCATCGTCGCGACGGTCATAGGCAATGTCTCTCGCTTCAAATTGGCGCTGCCCAACGTCCGCGTTCAGCGGCGTCTTAGCGTCAACGTCAGTCGGATTCCCCCGTATCCTTCTTCCCTCGCCGCGCACGAGGCGCCGCGGCCACCTTCCCAGGCGCCGTTCGCCGCGGGCGCACCTTGGCCGTCCCCGTGTCCACCACCTGGTCCCCACGCGTCTCGGCCACCTTCCCCGCCCCACGAACCCGCTCAACCTCCCGCGCCAGCACAAACCCCGTGGCCGTAGCCGCCCTCGCAAGCGCGCTAGGCGGCCCCTCAAACACGATGCGCCCGCCCGCTTCGCCCGCTTCGGGACCGAGCTCGACGACCCAATCGGCCGCGCGAATCACGTCGGGTTGGTGCTCAATCACCACCAGCGTATCCCCACGCGCCACGAGCTTTTCGAACGTCCACGAGGCGCGCGACGTCCGACACATGAAGGCCCGTCGTGGGCTCG
>JAYUKI010000328.1:0-18022 GCA_043764595.1 Myxococcales bacterium
CGTCGTCACGATGTCGAAAGGAATGAAGCAGCGCCTCCAGCTCGGACGCGTGCTCCTTCACGATCCGAAGGTTCTCATCTTGGACGAGCCCGCGAGCGACCTCGACCCGCGGGCCCGCATCGAGATGCGCGACCTTTTGGTCGAGCTGCGGTCGATGGGGAAGACCATCTTTCTTTCGAGTCACATTCTCACCGAGCTCGCGGACGTGTGCACGTCGGTCGCCATTCTCGAGCGCGGTCAGCTCGTGGTCTCGGGTCCGATCTCCGAGATTGCCGAACGGCTCCAGGCTGCGCGGGCAGGGAAAAACGCCCGAGCCGCGGCGTCGAACGAACGCGTCGAGCCAAAGGCGAGCACTCGCATCCTGAGGCTACGGGTCTTGGCCACCGAAGATTCGGTTCGAGCGGCCCTCGGTCCCGCGACCTTCGTCGAGCGCGTGGGAGCTGGCCCCGGAGGAACCGTCGCCGTCACGTTCGGCGGCGACGACCACGCCGTGGCCGAGATCGTGAAGCTTCTCGTCGCCGCGAACATTCCGGTTTGCGGTGTCGAGCCCGAACGCAACGAGCTCGAGCGAATCTTCCTCGAAGTGACGAACGGAGATCTCCAGTGAGCACCGCGCCCTCGGTTCCCCACGTCACTCGAAACGTGCCCCTCCGCAAACGCCTCGGCGAGCCCAATCCGATTTGGATGCGCGAGATGCGTCAAGGCCTGCGCTTGGGACGAACGCCTTGGATACTGCTGGCGTTGACGCTGACCGTTTCGCTTTTTCTCTGCAGCGTCGGAGGCATCGCGACGAGCGACCACGTGAGCCCCGCAAAAGTCGGAGGGGGGCTGTTCCAAGCGTTCTTCTCGATAGCTTACATGGTCGTGGTCGTGGTCGGGCCAGCCGTGGCTGCCAACGGCATCGCGGCAGAGCGCGAGGGGCGCACCTGGGAGGCCGTGTTGCTCGCCGGACTCGATGCGCGAGCCATCACGCGCGGAAAATTCCTCGCAGCGTACACGACGATTGCACTCTACATCGTTACTCTCGCTCCCGTCGGAGCGCTGTCGTTCCTCTTCGGAGGGGTCACGGCGACGGAGGTCGTGACGGCTTTCGTGTTCCTCTTCCTCGTGGCAGGGCTAGCCGTCGCTTTCGGGCTGGCCGTGAGCTCGCTGATGCAGAGCTTGCGGGGTGCCCTGGTGACCACGTTGACGCTCGCCGCCATCCTTGGTCCGTTCCTCTACGTGATGCTCGGGATGGTCGGCTCGCAGATCATCCACGAGCAGTGGCCCGACGTCGATCGAGAGGTCCCGATCTGGCTGCCCCTCGCGCTCACGCGCGCCGACTTCGGCCTCCGCTACATGATGCTGTTGGTCTTCGTTCCGCTCGTTCTCGTGCTCGTCCCGGCGCACTTTCTCTATGCCGTGACCGTGGCCAACCTGACGGGCGACACCGACGATCAGTCGACCGGTCTCAAGCGCTGGTACATCTTCTCGACCCCCGCGGTCGTCGCGATCGCGATCGTTCCTCCAGTGCTTGCCGAGTCTCACAAGGGGGACATCTCGATTCTGTCGCTCTGCATGCTCTTCGTCTTCACGCTTTTCGCTGCGCTGCTCTTCGCCCGCGAGCCACTCGGACCGTCACGGAGGGTCCGCGTCCAATGGGAGCGCTCACGGACAGGCCGAGTCGCTCGGTTCTTGGGACCAGGTCTTCCGAAGACGATGACTTTGGTGCTGCTCGTCTCGATCGCGAGCGTCGTCTTCGTCGCACTCGTCGCCGCCATGCTTTTGGTGAACGACCCCCGCGCCGACATTCGGCTTCTGCATCTCTTCTTCCTGACGAGCTATGCCACGGCCTTCCTCGTGTTCGTGACCGGCGGTGTGGCCATGTTGCGGGCGCGCGGCAGCACACCTTGGGTGGCCCGAGTCGTGGTGTCGGGGGTGGTGTTCCTGGTGTCGATGGCGCCATGGGTGGCGGCCGCCATCGTCGGGGCACTCTCCCCGAGCGGAGAACGCGAGTGGCTCATGATCGCTGCGCCGAGCCCGTTCTATGTATTTTACATGATCGATCAGGTGAGCACCCATACGACGAACCCCGATTGGGCACGCATCTGGGTCGGCTTCGCGAGCGAGGCGTTCTGGGCGCTGACCGGGCTCCTTCTGCTCTGGCGGGCCAGCGTGCGCTGCGAGACGTCGATCGCGACACACGACCTCGCCGTCGCGCGCGCCGACGAAGCGCTCGCTCGCGAGGATGCCGCCGCCGAGGCCATGGAAGCCAGCTCTGCCGAGGCGCCGACCGAGGCAATGCCGGCGTCATGACGGGCGACGATCCACGGGCGGATTCCAGCGAACCCAAGCCAATTCCCCTCCTGGATCCTGGCGTGTTGGCCGAGCTCGAGGCGATACGACGACTCTTCCGTCCGCACGCGCGTTCTGCGACGGCCGGCGCCCACCTCGGACGGAAACGTGGCGGTCACGCGGAGTTTTCCGAGCATCGGGCCTACGTCGCGGGCGACGATCTGCGCCGCGTGGACTGGTCTGCGTTTGCTCGAGGCGGCGCTCCCGTCACGAAGGTGTTTCGCGCAGAGGAAGACGTTGCCGTGAGGCTCGTGGTCGATGCCAGTGCGTCGTCGGGTTTCGGAACGCCACCCAAGCTGGAGGTGGCCAAGAGAGTCGCGGCGGCCGTGGCGTATCTCGCGCTCGCCGAGTCCGAACGCGCCGAGGTTTCGTCGGCACGGGAGCGCCTGTCCGTCACCTCACCTCCCGTTCGAGGGCGAGCTGGCCTATCGACGGTGCTCCGAGCTCTCGACGGCCTCGTCGCATCCGGAGAAACGCGTCTGGCGGACGTGGTGGACGACGTGCTCGTTCGCTACAGGCGACCCGGGAGCCTGGTCGTGTTGAGTGACTTCTTCGACCCAGGGCCTTGGGAAAGCGCGCTTGGCCGGGCTCGCGCCGCAGGACACGATCTGTCACTCGTGCAGGTTTTGGCGGACGAGGAGGTGTCTCCTCCGTGGGACGGGGACGTCATGCTCGTCGACTCGGAGAACGGCGAGACCGTCGAGCTTACGTTCGACGACGACGTGCGGGAGGCCTACGAGGGGCGGCTCCGGGGCCTCTCCACAAGGCTCTCGCAAATCGCTACGCGGCTACGAGGAAGCTACGTCAAAGTCGTCGGCGCCCCGCACCTTCCGACGATCGTCCGGTCCCTCCTCACGCGCAAGGTCGAGACGTGGGCACCTTCGAGCTCCTGAGCCCGAAGGGGCTTTGGCTTCTCTCGGCGCTCGCGCCGCTTTTGCTTCTCTACGTCCTCAAGGCGCGTCGTCGACGCGAAACCGTGGCGTCGACGTGGCTGTTCCAGGAGGCGCGCCGAGACCTGGTGGCCCGCCATCCGTTCCGGCGGCTCCTTCCTGAGACAGCCCTCATCCTGCAGATTTTGGCGGTCGTCGTGCTCTCTCTCGCCCTCGCGAGACCTTCGCTGCGCAAGGACGGGCTCGGCGGGGACGTCCTCGCCGTAGTCGTAGATGCGAGCGCTTCGATGGGGACGTCTTCTGGCAGCGTGCGAAGGATCGACCTGGCGAGGGCCGCGGCTCGGAGGGCGATCCTGGGCTCCCGACCTGGAACGCGCACGTTCGTCGTGGTCGACGCGGGAATGCCGCGTCTTCTCGGTGCCCCCGAGACGGTGAACGAACGGACGTTGCGCGGCTTGGACACCCTCGAGCCCGAAGACGTCGAAGGAAATCTGCAGGCGGCACTCTCGCTCGCGAAAGACCGCCTCCGCGAGCTCCCGGGGAAGAAGACCATCCTGGTCATCACGGACGGTGCAGTCGCGGACCCTTCGTTGCCATCGACACCGGGCGTCGACGTTCACGTGGAAGTCGTCGGCGAAGCACGAGAAAACACCGGCGTCGTCCGCATCGCGTCCCGTGCGAAACGGTCGATGAAGCCAGGCACCGATACGCTGGAAGTATTCGGAGTCCTTCGGCATTTCGGCAGCTCACCACGGGAGGTCCACGTCACCGTGACGCTCGAGGGCGAAGACGTGCCACGGGCGTCGAGGCGCTTGCTCGTCGAACCCGGCAGGGACGTGCCCGTCGTGCTCACCTTCGACGCGCGAGCCGACGATCAAGGCAAGGCGCTCTACCTCCAAGCGAGCCCACACGACGCACTCGCCATCGACGACGTCGCGTACGGGCTCGTTCCGAAGGGGCACGCGATGCCCGTCACGCTCGCAACCGACAAGCCGTTCTCGTGGCTCGAGCGCGCGCTGGAATCGGACTCGGACGTCGCGCTCCAGAAGGTCGCCGTCGCCGACCTCGGCCACGTGAACGTCGACGTCGACGCGCTCGTCGTCGTCGAAGGCGCGTGCCCGGAGAAGCTTCCGGGGCACGATGCCCTCATCGTTGGGCCACCCGAAGGACGCTGCTTCGGCGTCGAGGTCGGCCACGCGATCGACGTACCGAAAGTGACGTCCTGGGACCCGTCGGACCCAAGGTTTCGTTTTGCGAGCCTCGACGGAGCTCGCCTCTCCCGTGCCACGCCACTCCTCTTCGCGTCGCCGTTCGGCGTGCTCGTACGGTCCGATCATGGAGTGCTCGCCGTCGACGCCGGAGACAGGGACCGAAGCATCACGTTGCTTGGATTCGACGTCGGGAACACCGACTGGCCCCTACGGGCTTCGTTCGTCCTTTTCGTCCGGAACGTCGTCGAGCTCGCGCGAACCCACAGGTCCCAGGGCGCATCGGGCCAGCTCGTCACGGGTGGCACCCTGCGCCTCGCGGTGCCGCCCGAGCTAGAAAACCCCTCGAAAGAAGCCGAAATCCGGCTCGTCGGGGACCCTTCTTTCTTTCGCAAAGCGAGCACCAAGAGCGGCTTCTTGGTCGTGTCCCCCATCTCCCGCGCGGGCGTCTACCGCGTTTCGTTCGCAGGTGAGGCGGGAAAGAAGGTCACCCGCGTGGCGAGCTTCACGAACGCCACGGAAAGCGACACGTCTCGAAAAGACATGTCCGTCGGGGGCATCGTGGCGTCACCGAACGCCCCTGGACCCGAAGCTCACCGGGAGTGGACGGGGCTCTTCGGACTGCTCGGCACGTTGCTCGTACTCGCGGACGTGCTCCTTCTCACCAAGCGAAAGACCACGCCCGAAAAGTCCGAGCGTCGGAGGTTGGCGTGATGGCCAGCGCGGCCATGTTGCCTCTCGTTGCCGTGGCCATCGGCGCGGCCGTCCTAGTGGTTCTCAAAGCACGGTGGGGCGCTCCAACGTTCACGCTCGTCGTCGGAATACTCGGGCTCGCACCACTCGCCTACACGGGGCTCGTGGGTCTCGGTCTGGTCCGCGAAACGTGGGCTCGAATCGGTTCCCCCTGGGCGCTCTACCCGGGAGCCGCTCTCGTGCTCTTTGCGGCGGCGAGACTCGGTCGGCTTGCCGAACGCATGGGAAGGACGCGGCGCTCGGCCGTGCAGTGGCTGTCCTCGAGCGCGCTTCTGCTCGGAGTGTTGGCTTCGGCGGACCTCGAGATTGGGCGCCCCAAAGACGCTCTGACCGTGCTCGTGCTCGTCGACCGTTCGAGGTCGATGGATCTCGTGCCTTCAGCGGACGCGCGAATCGCCGCGGAGCTTCGTGCGGCCGAAGAGTCGATGCAGAAAGAAGACAGGATCGGCGTCGTCGCCTTCGCAGCCGAAGCGAAGACTGAGGATCCCCCGCGACCAAAAGCGAAGCTGTCGTCCGCGGAGCGTGTGGCCCTCGGCCGCGATGCGACCGATCTCGAGACGGCCCTTCGACGCGCCATCGCCGAGCTTCCGGACGACACGGCAGGGCGGGTCGTCGTGCTCTCGGACGGTGTGGAAACACGAGGCGACGCGCTTGCTGCGGCGGCGCTTGCCGTGACCAAAGAAGTGCCGATCGACGTCTTGCCCCTGGAACAGCAAAAGCAAGCGAACGTTCGGGTGGTCTCGGTGCGTGCCCCGACACGCGCCGACGAGCACGAGCCTATCGACCTTCGGGTGGTCGTCGATAGCTCGAGCGCGACGCCGCTCACCTTGCGCGTCCTGCGCGACGGGGCGCTCGTTCACACGGCGTCAGCGAACGTACGCGCCGGCGAGGACGTGCTCAAGATTCGCGAGGTGGCGGAGGGCCCGGGGCTCCACCGCTACGATGTCGAGGTCTCGACCCCGGACTCCGCCGCGGACGTGTCCCCGGACGACAACACGGCGGCGACGTTCGTCCGCGTCCGAGGCGTTTCGATAGCGCTCGTGCTGGAGGGCGACGCGGGCAAAGCCGGGCCGATCGTGGCTGCCCTCGAAAATGCGGGCTTTCGCGTGCGTGCAGGAGGCGCCGAAATCGCCCCGCTCGATGTGGCTGGCTTCGCCCCGTATGACCTCGTCGTCCTGTCCGACATCCGAGCAAACGAGCTGTCGACCTTCCAACTTGCCGCACTCGCGAGCTACACGCGCGACCTCGGGGGTGGCCTTCTACTCTTCGGTGGAGATCGCAGCTTTGGCCCCGGCGGATATGCGCGTACACCGGTCGAAGACGTCTCGCCCGTTTCCTTCGATCTTCGACAAAAGCAGCGGCGCGCCTCTTTGGCAGAGGTCATTGCGATCGACTACTCGGGCTCGATGGGCATGATCGTGGACGGCCAGACCAAGCTTGCGCTCGCGAACGAAGCCGCCGCGCGTAGCGCATCACTCCTCGGCCCAGGGGACAGACTCGGTGTCGCCCACGTCGATACGGCCGTCTCGTGGACCCAACCGCTTGACCCGGTGTCCGACCCGAACGCCATCGCCGAGCGAATTCGGAAAGTCGGCGTGGGAGGAGGTGGCATCTACACCGACCTCGCCTTGACGAGCGCCTACGCCGCATTCGACGGTCAGAATGTGAACCTCAAGCACGTCTTGCTTTTCGCCGATGGTGGCGATGCAGAGCAGATCGCCGGATGCCGAGCCATCGTGAAGGGTGCACACGACCGCGGCATCACCACGAGTGTAATCTCGCTCGGAGAAGGCTCGGATACCCCCGAGCTCGCCGAGCTCGCGAAGCTCGGCGAGGGCCGATTTTATCTCATCGACGACGCGACGAAGCTCCCGCAAGTGTTCACGCAGGAGACCGTGCTCGCCTCGCGCAGCGCCATCGTCGAGAAGCCTTTCGTGGTGTCCCAGGTCGGAGGCGGAGCTTCCACGCGCGGGCTTTCGTTCGACACGTCTCCTGCCCTCCGTGGGTACGTCGTGACGGCCACGAAACCGCGTGCCGAGGTCCTCCTCGCGGGTCCGGAGGGAGACCCGATCCTCGCGACGTGGGCGGTGGGGCTCGGCCGTTCTGCCGCGTTCACGAGCGACTACAAGGCACGGTGGGGCGCAGGTTGGCTTTCGTATCCGACTGGCGCGAAGCTCTTTGGACAGCTCGCACGTGACACGGCACGCCGCGAGGAAGATCCCCGCGTGCGCCTTCAAGCCGAAGCGACATCTGGGACGTTGCGGCTGCGCGCGGACGTGGTCCGTGACGATGGGGGCAGCGAGACGTTCCGGCACTTGCGTGCACGAATCTCGGGTCCGAATGGCGTCTTGAAGGACGTGGCTCTCGAAGCCTCTGGTCCGGGCAGGTACGAGATCGACCTGCCGCTCGCCAGGAAGGGCACGTACGTCACGACCCTCGTCGACGAGAGCACCGGGGCCGTAGTGGCGACCTCGGGAGCCGTGCTTGGCGAAGGACAGGAGCTGACCCCCACGGGCACCGACCATGTGTTGCTGGGCCGCATCGCAACGGTCTCGTCGGGACGGGTGCGAACTTCACTTGCCGGACTCTTCGCCGATCGAGGCGGCCGCAAGGTCTCGCACGTGAAGGTGGCGCATTGGCTCGCGGCCCTGACGCTCGTTCTGCTTCTTGGGAGCGTCGGTGCACGAAAGCTGGCCGTGCCCGAAGGCCTATTGCGAGCCATTTCCGCGGCCACGGAACGCCGACGCGTGCGCATGGCAGCGGTCGAAAACCAACGGGAGGCTCGCGCAGACGAAACGAGAGCGCGCGCGGAAGCGGCCCGAAAGCTGGTCCGCAAGTCCGCTCGTGCCGAAGCGCCGACGCTCGTACTCGTCCCTGCTCCACGTCCGCTCCCGGCCACGACGAAGACCGCTGGCGTCGAGGCCAAGGAAGCCGCTCCACCCGGGCGGACACAGTCGGCCGCAGAACGGATCGCCGAGCGGCGAAGGGGCCGCAAGGAATAGAGCGCCTCCGCCGGCCCCACGCGCGACGCGCGACGCGCGACGAAGAGTCAGCGCATGACGAGGAGCGCGACCGCGGCCAGCACGAGCACCACGCCACCAGCGATGGCAGGAAGGAGCCAGGCCGGGTTCTTCGGTGGGAGGCCCGCCAGCTCGGCTTCGGGCGCTCGGCGAACGGGGGTCGGCGAAGTCGACGGTGCCGGTGCCGAGGCTGCAGGCGAAGGCGCGGTGGGAGCGACCGAAGCGACTGCGGGAGGCGCCAAAGGCGCGGCAAACGGATCCTTGGCCGGAGCTGCGAATGGGTCAGCTTCACCCGCAGCGACCTTGGCGGGTGCGTTCTGCGCTGCGAGCTCGATCTCCTTGGTGAGCTCGGAAACAGGCACCTTCGCCCAGGCCGCGTGGTCGCCCTTCAGGCCGAACGCGTGTCCGAGAGCGTCCGCGAATGCCCCCACCGACGCCTGCCGGTGGTTCGGGTTCTTCGCGAGCGCAAGCTCCATCACTTCGTCCATGGCGGCCGGGATGGCAAACTTCGCATCCTTGCCCTTCTGGGTGGGCGGGACTGGATCTTCGGTGAGAATCGCGAGCAAGATCGATGGCCCGTTGTTGCCCGAAAACGGGACGATGCCGACCATGCACTCGTAGCAGATCGCTGCGAGCGCGAAGATGTCGGCGCGCGCATCGAGGGTGTCGAGGCCTTGAGCCTGCTCGGGGGCCATGTAGTACGGCGAGCCGATCGTGGTGCCCATCACGGTGAGCTTCTTGGCGTTCGCGTTTTTGTCTTTGACCGAGCCAAAGTCCAAAATTTTCGTGATGTCGCCCTCGCGGGAGCCGCTCAAGAAGAGGTTGTCGGGCTTCAGATCGCGGTGGATGAAATGGTTCGCGTGGGCGGCATCGAGGCCAATGGCGACGTGCGACACCATGCGCACGAGACGGGCCGGCGGAACGTACTTGTCGCGCTTCAGGATGACGCGGAGCTCCTCGCCGTCGAGGAACTCCATGACCAGAATCCACGCGCCGGCGACCGTGTCGCGCTGGAAATCGAGCACGCGGACCACGTAGTCGTTGGCGAGCTGGCTCGAAATTTCGTACTCGCGCTTGAACCGAGCGAGGGCCACTTCGTCACGGGCGACGTCCTCGTGGAGGACCTTGATCGCGATGCGCGTGTTCGTTTCTTTGTCGATACCCTCGTAGACACGCCCCATGCCTCCGTCGGCCACGATGCGCCGTACCTCGTAGCGGCCGAAAAGGCGCGTTCCGACGCGCGGATCGTCTGCGTTTGCGGCGGGAAGCATGCTGGAACCAACGAGGCTCGCGCCGTCGTGCGGGCAGAATGCCGCGTCGTCAGGATGGGTGCGGTAGCACTGCGGGCAGCTCTTCACGGGCGCGGTCCTCGGTTCACGACGAGACGCTCGGCGCGATCGGCGGAGCGAAGTAGATGATGCGGTTGCACGACGGGCACTGCTCGATCATCGGTTCCCGACGAAGGCGGTGGAACATCTGGGGGGGCAGCGCGATGTTGCATGCGGAGCAGGTACCGTTCGTCGTCTTCGCGAGACCGGAGCCTCGCTTTTGCCGGACGGCGTCGTAGCGGCGGTAGAGGATAGTGGGGAGGGCCTTGACGAGAGCGTCACGTCCGCCCGCTTTGGATCCGTGGGAGGTTTCGAGCTCCCCTACGTTCGCCGCAATCGCGCTCTCCTTCTCGGCGAGCTCGGCTTCGATGCGAGCCTCTTCGGCCAGCGCAGCGTCGAGAGTCGCGCGGATGACCTCGAGCGACTTCGCGAAGCGCTCGATCTCCTCTTCGCGGTCACGCTGTAGCTTTTTCAGCTCTTCGAGCTCGCGCTGGACGGCGTTCGTCTCGCGCTCAGTGCGCACACGATTGAGCTTGTCGCGCGAGGCCTCGGATTGGGTCGCCGTAGAACGGAGCTCCGTTTGGGCCTCCGAGCGCGCTTTTTCGGTGCGGGTCACGGCCTCGCGTTCGGCAACAATTTTGGCTTTGACCGCAGCGAGGGCGCTCTTCAGGCCTCCCAGCATTCCGCGCTCTTCCGAGAGCTTGTCTCCGACGGTGCGGAGCTCCGCGTCGAGCTTTGCCAGGTCCTCGAGCACGCGAATCTGATCGACGATGGTCAAAAGAAAATCTCCCGAAGGTGTTTGCTCGGCCCGGAGGACACGGACACGAGGCGCGAGGCGAAAGAAAAGGAAGGATGTCGTAGGCCCACCTGGGTTCGAACCAGGAACAGCCCGGTTATGAGCCGGGGGCTCTGACCGATTGAGCTATAGGCCCTCATGTTCACGCGCCTCGGAAAGTAGACGAAGCGCGACGAAGAAGGAAGGATGCAAAGGCAGGGCCTCTCCCGGTCTTCGCTCGAAGCCCGTTCGCTCGTACGTTTTTCGGCGAAAGTGAACGGAGGTTCAGGGACAATCATGGCGGCGGAGAACCGCCGTGGGCACGCCACCGTCGGCTCCGTCGACACCGACGCTGTAAAAGGTACTCCCGACCGCAGCGACGAAACGCCCTCCTCGCGCCAGGGGCTCACGGGACACCGCGTGCGGCGGCTCCAGGGCCACGATCATGGATCGCTCGGACACGTCGACGAACGTCACGAAGGCTCCAAAAACGGTAGCCGAGGCCGCACCACTGCCCGAGCTCACGAGCTCGAACGCCGCGCCTGGTCGGCCGGCGCGCACTGGCACGCGTAGAACGCGCGAGCCCAACCCGTCCTGTCGGACCGCACCATCGACGACGAGGACGTCGACACCGTCGGACGTGCCTACGAGCTCGAACGAAGACGCGAAGCCCCGTCCACGTGCCGTGACGGCGACGGGTGTACCTCGAGGTTTCCCGGTCGCGTCGAGCTCGACGATCTCGATCCACTGGTGAGCACGCTCTTCGCCCGGGGCTTCCAGGTATGCGCCCTGCAGGTCGGCATCGGCAGCACCTCCGTCCGTCCCGAAGACCTCACGCGCGATCCACCCTACGAACACCTCTCCTCGAGCGGTACGAACGATCTTTGGAGAGTCCGCGTCGGTTTCGTACGGGGAGACGACGACTGGCTTGCCGGGCTTGCCACCGCCGAACGACGCGACCTTGACGATCCCTCGCACCACGCGATCGGAGTCTTCGTCCCACGCGACGATGCCCGAGTCTTTGTCGACGAGCGAGAGGTCGAACGCAGCAGATTCGTCGGCTTGCTGAGGGAGGCGAACGATGGGCGTCGCTTTTCCTCCCTCGAGCGCCGAGACGACAAGTGTACGTTGCGCGGCAGCACGGGCCTTTCCAGCCACATTTCCGAACGATTTTGGCCCGGCCGCCGAGACGGAATACGACGCGACGACCACGCGACCACCACACGCGCTGCACGTGGCGAGCCGGGGCACGAGGTCTCCCCCAGCGAGCTCTCCGAGGTCGGTCGCGCGAACCTTCGACAGCGCGAGATCCGCCTGGAACACGACCCCTTCACGGCCTCCGTCGCGGGACAGGGAGGCCGCCACCGTGATCTCGGAGGCGGACAGCTCGGCACCACCGACCTCGAACGAATCGCCTCCTTCGAGAGGAGCCTCTGCGGTCGTTCGGGTGCAACGCGCAGGAAGCTCGGCCCCGGCTTCTTTCGCGACCGCGGCGTCGCTCGATGCCAGGCTTGCCGCACCATCGGCGGCGCTCGACACGACCTCGGGTCCACACGACGCGCGGCTCAATCCGAGCGCGAGCACGAAAAGCGCAAAGAGAGCTACGATGATGAAGATCCGCGCCGAATCCTTCATTTCTCGAGGTAACCGTCCACGACTTGAAGCGCGAGCTCGTAACGTT
Organism: Myxococcales bacterium; assembly: GCA_043764595.1. Classification (GTDB taxonomy): domain Bacteria; phylum Myxococcota_A; class Polyangia; order Polyangiales; family Polyangiaceae; genus JAAFHV01. The sequence continues at coordinate 11,990 of JAYUKI010000328.1, forward strand.
CGAGCGGCGGCATGATGTAAGCGCCTGCCACACGCCCGCGGACGGCCGCCAACATTTCACGTGCGATGGCTACGCCCTCCGCGCGCGCAGCAGGCCCCGTTCCGGCCTGGCGCATGCGATCGCGGACCGATTCGGGGACGGACATGCCCGGAACCTCGTTGTGCAAAAACTCCGCGTTGCGGAAGCTCGCGAGGGGCAAGAGGCCAACCAACACGGGTAGCCCGAGATGGGCGATGTCATCCAGGAACTTGTCGAGGACCGCCGGATCGTAGACCGGCTGGGTCATCACGAGCTCGGCTCCTGCATCCTGCTTCTCCGCCAGCCGCCGCAGCTCGCGATCGTAGTTGAGAGCGGCGGGCTCGGCTCCGGTCGCGAGCAAGAAGCGGGTAACCCCGCCCAGTGGCTTGCCACCGGGATCGACACCGTGATTGAGCTTTCGTGCGAGCTTCAGTATGCCGATCGAGTCGAGATCGTAGACCGCGGAGGCATCGGGAAAATCGCCCATTTTGGGCGGGTCGCCCGTGATGATGACGAGGTTTCGGACGGCGAGATCGTTGGCTCCGAGAAGGTGGGCCAGCGTGCCGAGGAGGTTTCGGTCGCGGCCGCACACGTGGAGAATCGTCTCCATCTCGACCTCGCGCTGGATGCGGACCGCCAGCGCCAAGTTCACCATGCGGGCTTGAGCACGCGCGCCGTCGGCGATGTTGATGACGTCGATCCCTCCGGCCTTCAACATTTTGGCGGCCTCGATGGCCTTCGTCGGATCGAGACCCACCGGTGGATTGACCTCGACCGAGACCACGAACTTCTTCTCCGCGATCTTCTTCGCGAGGCTGGTTTTTTCGGCGAACGGCACGGGCGGCGCGCTCTGCTGGGAGCGAGGGTCCGGCGCGCGGACGCTCTCCACCTTCGTTCTCTTGTCCGACTCGGTGTCGGTGCTCGCAGAGCCCGCCATGCGCGCCGCTGCGACGATGCGCTTGATGTGGTCGGGAGTAGTACCACAGCAGCCACCGACGAGCTTGACACCGAGCTTGAACATGCGGCGCGCGTACACGCCGAAGTATTCCGGCGTGGAAACGTAGACCAGGCGCTCGTCGACGCGACGCGGAAGACCGGCGTTGGGGACCGCGTACACTGGGAGACCGACCTCGAGCATGGTCTCGACCGACTCGAGGACCGTCATGGGTCCCTCGGAGCAGTTGATGCCGACGATGTCCGCGCCGAGGTCCTTCAGCATCCGAGCGAGCTCGCCTGCGCTGGTCCCGTCCGACATGCGGCCGTTTTCGTCGACCGATGCGCTCGCGATGACGGGAATTTTCCCCTTGGATGCCTCACGGGCGGCGGCGAGCGCGAGCTTGATTTCGGAGGTCTGTCGCATGGTTTCTACGGCGAGCACGTCGACGCCGGCCGCGACGAGCGCTTCCGCTTGTTCGCGCAGGGCAGCCTTCACGCGATCGACGTCCGCGGCGCTGGGATCGCCCATGAACCACCCGCTCGGCCCGATATTGCCCGCGACGTACGCCCGGCTCCCCGCAGCTTCACGCGCGATGCGAACGGCAGCGTCATTGATATCGGCCACTCGCGCCGACAAACCATGCTTCTCGAGGCGCAGAGAGTTGGCGCCGAACGTGTTCGTCGCAATCACTTGTGCGCCTGCCCGCACGTAGTCGTCGTGGATCTTCTTCACGAGCTCGGGGCGAGAAAGGTTCAGCTCCTCGAAGCACGCGCTGTAGAGCACGCCACGCTCGTAAAGCTGCGTTCCCATGGCGCCATCCACCACGAGCACCCCTTGGGCGAGCGCTTCGAGGAAGGGCTTCTCCGGACCATTTGCGCCGTGTGTCATCGCGGGGAGAACTAGGCACAAAAGTCCGGCGAGGCAACACAACCTTTTGCTCTTGCGGCTTGGTCGAGGCGAGCGACGACGACGCCGGCGTGGCTAGGGAGGGCCCGCCGACGGGGTGTTTCGCGGAAGGTCCTTTCGCGGTCCGGCCCTTCGAGGGCTGGAGGCAAGAGCGGTCCCCTCCCCGCTTTTGGGGCCAGAGCGCCCGAAACCTCGCTTGCGGTCGTTGATGCCATCCCCGATGCCCTGCATTAGTCTCTCGACGATGACGTCGCTTCTCGAACGGTTCTCCCGCGAGGTTCCCGGGGTGCGAGGCTCGGACGAGCGCGTGGAAAAGCTCGCGTACGCGCGGGATCTTTGGCCACGCCACCACCTCGCGGTTCGGTCCGGCGCTGCCGCCCAGGGCACGTACGAGCCGGGGGCCATCGTGTGGCCCGAGTCCACGGAGGACGTCGAACGCATCGTTGCATTCTGCAATCGTACGGGGACGAAGCTCGTTCCGTTCGGCGCCGGCAGCGGGGTCTGTGGCGGGGTCCTTCCGGAAAACGACGTGCTCATCCTGGACATGAAACGGATGGCCAAGTGGATCGCACTCGACCGCGGCGCCCCGACGCTCACGGTGGAAGCCGGCCACATGGGCCTCCCACTCGAAGAAGAGCTCGGTCGGCGCGGCTACACGCTCGGTCACTTCCCGTCCTCGATCGTGTGCAGCACCCTTGGCGGATGGATCGCGGGCCGCAGCGCGGGCCAATGTTCGGGAAAGTACGGAAAAATCGAGGACATGGTCGTGTCGCTCGAATGCGTCACGGGCAAAGGCGAGCGCATCACCGTCTCGCGACGAGGCCACGGACCAAGCCTTTTGCCGCTGATCATCGGCAGCGAGGGCACGTTGGCCGTCGTCACGAGCGCGACCGTGCGCCTCCACCCGAAGCCAACGGCACGCGCGTTCGCGGCCTTCGCGTTCGACTCGACCGAAGCCGGCTGGGAAGGCATGCGCACCCTTTTCCAAGCGGGCCTGCGCCCTGCGGTCGCGCGGCTCTACGATCCATTCGACGCGATGCTCGCTCGCCAGGGAGCCGTGAAGTCGGACACCTCGGCGGGCAAGGCGAGCGGCCCGCCAGCCGCCGCTCCCGGCATGGGGGGCTCGGTGCTTCGGACCATTCTCCGCGCGCCAGGCGCCATGAACGCCCTCGTCGAAGGAATGGGAAGTCAGGTGTTCGGAGGGGCGCTCCTCGTCCTCGTCTTCGAGGGCGAAGGGGCCGCACCGGACGCAGAGTGTGCCTTGGCGCGCCGCATGTTGGAGGGACGCAACGCGCGCTACGAGGGCGAAGGACCCGCGAGAAAGTGGCTCGCTCACCGCTATTCGGTGAGCTACCGCCAGGCGCCGGTTTTTGCCGGGGGGGCCTTTTCGGACACGATGGAGGTCGCCGCTTCCTGGTCGAAGCTCGGTGCGCTCTACGACGGCGTACGCAAAGCACTCGGCAGCAGCGTGTTCGTCATGGCTCACTTCAGCCATGCGTATCCGGATGGCTGCTGCATCTACTTCTCGTTTGCAGGAAGCGCTCCCCCAGGAACGAAAGACGGCGAGTGGGATGCCCGAAGCGAGGCCGTCTACGACCGCACGTGGCAGGCGGCGCTTGCGGCCGCGGTCGCCGCGGGAGGCACCCTCGCCCACCACCACGGGGTTGGTCGGTCGAAGGCTCCCAAGCTTGCTCTCGAGCTCGGAAGCACAGGAATCTCCTCGGCGAAGGCCGTCAAGCGCGCCTTCGATCCGAACGGCATCCTGAACCCTGGCGCACTGTTCGCGCCCATCACCCCGGAGCCCTACACGAAGCGTGCGGGCACGAAGACCCACGCCGAAGGAGGTCTTCCGTGAACGTCCTCCCAGCAGGGGCCCTCCCCGCGAGCCAAAGACAATGGCCATGCCTATGCCAACCGAACAGCGGGGGGCAGGCATGAACCCGATTCACCTCGATCGCGTGAGCCTCCTCGTGGACGTGCCAGCGGCGCTCTCGGTGCGCCAGCTCGAGCTCGAGCTACAACGTGTAGAGTGCACTCTTTCGCTCGAAGGCCCTGCACCGGACGTGAGCGTCGCGACGTGGCTCGCCGAAGGAGCGCGCGCGGCCCGATCGCCCTGGGACGATCCCGCCGACCACCTCCTGGCCGGCTACGTCGCGAAGAACGTCGTGACGGGCGACGAGCTCGTGGTTCGCGCGGCGCCTCGCCGGAGTGTCGGCCCCGATCTTTCGGCCTTGGTGATCGGCATGGGTGAGCGCTTTTTCGTACTCACGCAGGCAACGTTGCGCGTGTTTCCGAAGGGAGCACGTGCCGTGCGCGTTCCGTTCCATCCCCCGCCCGATCCGCCAATCGACGAGGGAGAGCGGACGATCCTCGCACGCATCGCCGACGAGCTCGCGCGGTCCTAAGGGCCCGCCGCGAAATAAACGCGCCGACTCGGCGCCGATGCATCCGCCCCAGCTACGTTGCGTTTTCTCAAAATACGAGGAAAGGCGACCGGTCGAAATGGGTGTGCCATCTCCCGCCGATCCTCTCGCTGCGGCAGGTGGCCTCGTCGCTCCGCTCCTCAGACTACGGGAGCAGGCTTCCGGTGCGAGCGAATCGGGCAAAAGCCTCACGTCGGTCTCGACAGAAGGTGACACACGAATTTCGACCAGGCGCCTAAGACCTTTCTTTCTCGGGAATCAAGGAAGGCCCCAAGCCTCAAAGGGCTCGCGGGAGTCAGTCGTGCCCGAGCGTTCCGCGGCGGTAATCGTAGAACGCGCGGTCGATCTCTTCTTGCGTGCTCATCACGAAGGGCCCGTACTGAACGATGGGCTCGTTAAAGGGTTTTCCGGCGGCAAAGAGGAGCTGCGCTCCGGTCGCGCCGGACTCGATGGCGAGTCGTTCGCCAGGACCGAAGACGGCAAGCTCCGCTCGGGACACCTTGCGATCTCCAACCGAAATCGAGCCCTCGTTCACGAACACGAACGACGTGTGATCCTTCGGCAAAGGAACCTCGATACGGTGACCCGGCACGAGCGTGACATGGGCGAGCATGGGCTCCGCGGGCCGCGGCCTCACCGGTCCGCGAACGCCGAAAAGGTCGCCCGATACGACGCGGGCTTTGCCTTTCCCGTCCAGATCGGCCACGGCGAGCTTCTCGGGCTGAAGGTCTTGGTAGAAGGGCTCGGCCATCTTTTCGGCCTTGGGCAGGTTCACCCAGAGCTGGAAGCCGCTCATGAGACCGCGTTCTTGCTCGGGCATTTCGGAGTGCACGATCCCTCGGCCTGCCGTCATCCATTGGATGCCACCCCCACGGATGAGGCCTTGATTGCCGCGGCTGTCCTTGTGACGCATGCGCCCGTCCAGCATCACGGTGACCGTCTCGAACCCGCGGTGCGGATGATCCGGGAATCCGGCGATGTAGGCGTCGGGATCGTCCGAGTGGAACCTGTCGAGCATCAAGAACGGATCGAGATTGCGGAGCTTGGGCTGGCCGATGACACGCGTCAGCGAAACGCCGGCACCGTCGCGCGTGGCGATCCCAGGCAACACGTCGCGCACCTTGCGAAACGACGCTTGCGGCGAAACCGTGACGGTCGATTCTTGGCGTGTGCACCCAGCCGACCAGAGGCCGGCGGCCGCCGTGGCCGCAGCGCGAGAAAGGAAGGCGCGTCGCGAGAAGGACATGGGCGAAAGCCTAGTCCTGGAGGCCACGCCGTGCAGCCTGCTCGGGCGAGACGGCGTGTTCTCCCGAGAGCAACAATGGCGCGGTGCCATGCGATGCCATGCGATCCGTGCGATGCGATGCGACGCGACGCGATCAGGCGCTTAGGCAAAAAGAGAGCTGACCGACTCGCCCGAATGGATGCGCTTGATGGCCTCTCCAAGCAAACGCGCGATCGTAACCTGCTTGATTTTTCCGCAGTTTCGCGCCGCTTCGGAGAGCGGAATGGTGTCGGTCACGACGACCTCTTTGAGGGGCGAAGCCATGATTCGCTCGATGGCCGGTCCGGAGAGCACGCCATGGGTAGCGCACGCCACGACGCTCTTCGCGCCGTTGTCCATGAGCGCTTTGGCGGCCCCGGCGAGGGTCCCGGCGGTGTCGATCATGTCGTCGACGATGACGCAGTCCTTGCCGCGAACGTCGCCGATGAGGTGCATCACTTCGCTGATGTTGGCGCGCTCACGAC
>JAYUKI010000329.1:0-4856 GCA_043764595.1 Myxococcales bacterium
CACCCCCTCGAGATCGTGGCGTGGTCCCTGCGCGCAGTTTTTGACGCGAGATTTCACAAATCAGAATCAAAACGAAAGGACTTGGCACGGTTATGGCCCGCAATAAAACGGTTTGGGATTCAACGATTGAGTCGAAGTTTCGGGCACTTGCCAAGAAGGGGGCCACCGCGCATCAAATCGCCATCGTGCTCGCAGCTGCAGGCGCTCAGGGGTGCTCGACGGCCACCGTTTCGCGGCGGCTCCGGGAGCTCAGGAGCAGGAAGAGCGAGCCCGTGCCTCCCTCCGCTCCGCCGCCAGAGCCGACCCCGAAGGTCGTCGAGCCTCCCAAGCCGCCACCCGCGCCCGAGGTGGCCGCGATCTACGACCCGGTCGCGCAGCTCGAGCGCTCGGTCGAGGCCCTCGAGACGATCGCGCAGCAAATCCGGGACGAAGGGTACGACGCCAACGTGAAAGACTACGCGGCGATCATCCGAGCGCAGAACAACACGATCGCGCTGGCCGCTCGGCTGCGCCCCATCCCCGCCTCGGACCCGAACGAGGCCCCGGATCTGATCGCCGCGGCGGACACGTGCCGGAAGAAAGTGTTCCGACGGCTCACCTCTCTCGTCGAGACCCCTCCCGAGCGGGGTGCCTCGTGACCTCGCTGGCTCGCCTCGACGAGGATCTGCTCGCGCTGATCGCCGAGTTCGGTCCGGAGGCCGAAGCGGAGCTCGCTCGAAGGTTCGACGAGTGCACGATCGTCGAGACGGCGGCGCTTCTCGCCGACTGGCGCTACTGGGCTACCCCAAAGCAGGTCCCGCCCGATGGGAGGTGGCTCTCGTGGGGGTTCCTCGGTGGGCGCGGCATGGGAAAGACATGGTCGATCTCGCGGTTCGTGAACGAGAAAGTTGCGGCCGGTCATGCGCGGCTCGTGGGGCTCGCGGCGCAGGACGAAGCGAACTGCATAGCCGTCCAGATCGAGGGCGAAAACGGACTGATCGCGACGGCTCCGCGCGACAACAAGCCCATCTATCGCCAAAGCTCGCAAGAGCTCATCTGGCCGAACGGCGCGACGGCCTCGGTACGAACGCCCGAGGTGCCCGGCAAGATTCGAGGGCCCGAGTACGATCTCTTTTGGGCGTGCGAGATCCAGTCTTGGCCGACGGCGACGCGCGAAGAGGCATGGGACAACATCGAGTTTGCGACGCGTGTCGGCGACGCGCAGATCGTATGGGACTGCACTCCGAAGAAGAATCACCCGATCCTGAAACAGCTAATCGCGCAGGCTGAGGAAGACCCTACGAACCATAGAATCGTCAGGGGAACGACCTACGAGAACGCTCGCAATCTCGCGAACGGCTACATTGCCAAGATCGAGCGGAAGTACAAAGGCACGAAGCGCGGGAAAGAGGAGCTGCTCGGCGAAATGCTCGACGGAGACGACGGGGTGACGGTTCCTGCAGAGGTGCTAAAGCGTTGTCAGGTGGACACCGTTGGGAGCGTCGTACGAAGCGCCGTGACGGTAGATCCTTCGTACTCCGCGAATCGGTCTTCGGACACGTGCGGCATCGTGCTTGGCTCTTTGAACGATGCCGGGCTCGTCGTCATCCGAGCCAATCACACAGCAAAGATTCACGCATCCGCGTGGCCTGAGATCGTGATCGATATCTACCTCGAGTTCCGATGCGACTGCGTTCCGATCGAGACCAACCGAGGCGGAGACATGCCCACCCAGAACCTTCGAGCAGCCGCGACGCTCCGAGGGATAGGAGTCGTGGTACTCGGCAAGAAGGACACTCCGCCACCGCACAACCCGAAGGTGATCTACGTCCGCGAGTACTTCGGTCGTGGTGAGAAGTCTCGACGTGCCGAGCCGACAGGAACGGCATACGAGGCCGGGCGCGTGTTTCACCTGCGCGATGGGGTTGGAATCAAGAGCCTCGAAAACACCCTATCGACATGGGAGCCGAGCCCGAGCGCGGAGAGTCCTGGGGACCTCGACGCGACGGTCTACACGTGCACGGAGCTTCTCGGGCTCGCCACGGAAGACACCGATCACAAGAGCGGATTTGTAGGCCTCGCCGAGGCGAATGCTGCCATTGCGAAAACCTCCTCGCGCGAGCCTGGACTGGTCTCCGGCACGACACGAACTCCCATCGTCGCGCCGCCGGCGTCGCTCGTCGCGTACTACCGACGACGCGGCGGAGGACCGAAGATCTAGGGCACTGGACGCGATGCGAGGACGGGAGCTCCCACGACGCTTCCGTCGTCGCGTCGCTCGTCCCAGATGGCGACGGCGCCGTCGGTGGCGACGAACGCGATCCACTGGCCGTCCTCTGGCTCGACCCATCCGAGCCACGTGCCGTCGGAGTCGTAGGTGCCCGAGAGCGGCGCGACGAGAGCGCCCGAAAGAACGTCGGGCTCGAGCTCACTCGGGGCACGGCGCGCGCGAGTCGCGAAGATCGTCGCAGTGGATTGGAGAGCGACGACGGCCCTCGACTTCGAGGCCGTGCGGCTCATCGGAGGAGCCGGCGCAGCGGGAGCGGGTGGCGTCTTTGCCGCGTCCACCTCGAGCTGAGCCGCGGCCTGAGCCTCCACTTGTGCGCGCGCCGTGTCGGCTTCCTGTTTGGCGAGGAACGCCGAGATCATCATGAGGCCCATCGGGTCGGGCGAGCCGTCCTCGAGGAGCAATGGCGCGAGCCCGGCCGAAGCTCGAGCTTCGTTGACGCGAACGACCGATGCGAGGTCGGTGGGCGCGAGTGCAATGGTGGGCTTTGCAACGGTGCTGTCGGCCTCTGGCAGATCGGGAGGGTCAACGTCGTAGGTCTTTGCGATCTCTCGCACCATGGCCTTGTCGATCACGAACCCGAGGTCGCGCGCTTGCTTCACGTCCTCGTAAAAGGACTTTCGTCTATCGGCAGTCTTCTTGCGCGTCTCTGCCTCTTCGGTGTCCGGAAGTAGGTATTCGCGTGAGGGGGCAAGCTCACTCGTTCCAAAGTTGATCGCGCACCACGGATCGATCACTCCCGTCTTGGTCGAGCGAGTGATGATCCCGAGGTCTCCCTGCACGATCGTCGTCGCGACTCCGAAGAGCGCGGTCACGTCGACGCCAGGTGCACCGCCTTGCGTTCCGAGCGTTCCGTCGGTGCCGAGGTAGATTCGAGCAGCAGCCTTCTCGGCCTTGTCGGCGAGCTCCTTCCAGACCTGCCACGCGGTGCTTTGATTTTGGATGAAATCGAGCTTCGTCCCTGAAGGCTTGATTCCCGTTTGGTTCGTGCCGTCGGCAAACGAGTCGAGGAGCGAGATCAGCGCTTGCGCTTCCGCGGTGAGCTCCTCGGCGCCGGACGCGCCAGACTGGAGCGGGACGCCCTCGGGCAGCTCCCCGATGATCTTCGCATCGCCGTGGGACTTCGAGCCGCGACCCCAGTCCCACATTGCGAACGCATGACGAGCCCACACCAGCGATCCGGGGACGACGGCGCCGATCTTCCAAGGCTCGTGCTCGCGGAGCTTCGAGACAACCCATCGCCCGTCCCCGTGCACGATCGGGACTTCGAACCAGCGCTTCGTTGACTCTTTGGCTTCTTCCGCGTTTTCGACGCGCGCCATGAGTTGCTGCGTTTGCTCGTCCCATCGCACGTATCGGATCGGCCAGTGGCGTAGCTCGGGGTCGATGCGCGAGCCATCCTCTCGCGCGACCGCGCAGTTGTAGAGCACGGCTACACCGTGGTCGACGAGGCACCCGTGGTGGCTCACGTACGTCTCGAGCGACACCGCGACTCCGTTGTTCCCGAAGAGCGGCTCGGCCTCTTCGGCAATCGAGAGTGCAGGGCCGCGCGTCTTTGCTGCCTTGATGGCGACGCCGACGGCGATCTGCGGCGCGAGTCGGTTCCGCCATGCCGTGTAGAGCGCGTCGTCGGTCTTCATGCCGTCGGCGAGGGCCGAAGCGAGCGCGAACTGCCCGAGCATTTGCGCGCGCCGCGCCGCGAGGATTTCATCCGGAGACCACGACGCGAGGAGCATCCCTCCGTCCCTCGGACGCTTGAGGACGGCCTGTAGTCGAGCGGTCGAAAACTCGTTTTCGCTTCGCACTGTCAGATTTTTTTTCGCCCTCTCACTGCTCTTTCGGCCGGCCATGCCGGCATGGTAGCACGTCAAGTCTCATCTGGGTCTCTTTTGTGTCTCTTTTCGTTTGCGCGGCAAAATGCCCCAAGCTATTGCATGAGACGAAGATGAGACTTGCGCAGGTCACAAACCCGAACGTCTCGAGGCTTACGCCTCCGGCGGCTCGTCGACGTGCTGCGCAAGTTTCGCAAGTTCCTGGCGCCTCCGGCGTTCCCGATCTCCCCAGCCTTGTCACCCACTACCAAGGCGTTCTCCGCCTTCGGGATTGGGAGCTCGACGTTCGCTACGTCTCGGACCTGAAGGACTCGCGCGGGAATCCCGTGTGGGGGCTCTGCTATCCGTGCGTCGACGCGAAGAGCGCGACGATCTACATCCGCGACCCGAAGACGCCGCCCGAGGGCGAGACTCACGAGACCGCGAGCGCGCAGGTCGTCGAGACCGTCGTGCACGAGCTCGTGCACCTCCACTTCGCTCCGTTCGGGCTCATGTCGTCCGCCGAGGTCGCGGCCGAGGAACAGGCCGTGTGGGCTCTCGCCCCGGCGATCGTTCGCGCTCGAGGGACTGCCGACGAAACACACATTGCGCGCGCGATGCTCGCGCTCGCGCCGCACCGCAAGTCGAGCCCGGCTCGAAGCACCACGGAGAAACGCATGGCTCTCGACCCGAAGCAACAGCGTGAGGCCCTCAAGCTCCTCATTGCGAAGGACCAGAAAAACGCGCTGGCGTTCATCGAGCGACTCGTCGTCGGCGAG
>JAYUKI010000330.1:0-4849 GCA_043764595.1 Myxococcales bacterium
TGAGCCCCTCGGACGTGGTCTTTTCGACGAGATAGGCCACGACGGAGTGGCCCTCTCCAAGGGGAGCTGCGGCGATGCGGGTGTAGGGGCGTGCTTTGGCCACTTCCCGCTCCGTCGGGCCCGTGATCTTGCGCACGGCTCCGGAACGCCCCAAACAATACGTGCTCTTGCCAGCAAGCTCGCACGGGGGGTAGCTCATGGGCTCGAAGACGAGCTCGGGAGCGGGGACCACTTGGGGGCTCAGCGGAGGAAGGAGCACCCCGAAGGCTCGTGCGCGGCCCGAGTCGTTTGCGACCACCGCGAGGCGAGAGCCCTCCTGGGCGATGGAGGCCGCACCATGAAACGGTTGCTCTTGGGGGCCGTAGAGGAGCTTGCACGAAGAAGCACCCGCGTCGCCCAAACCGGCGCCTGAGGCCGAACCGCCCGCTGGTGCCGCGTCGAGAACCGAAGCGTCGCGCGCGACCTCGGCGGTCTTGGCGCTCGGTTGGGTGCTCGACACGGACGGAACCGCGGAAGGGGCGGAAGGCACGGACGCACTCGCGTCTTTGCGTGCCTCGGGCGGAGTCTTGCACGCGCCGGTCGCGAGCGAAGCGATGAGAAGCGCCCAAGACGTTCCCCAGCCGAACCCGCCGCGGCTCACTTGCCCGTCACCGGGGTCTTTCGATCGCCGACGCCGGGGAGGGCGCTCGAACCGGGCGAGCTCGGCATGTTCCGCACGGGGAACGTGGCCGTGATGTCCCCCGGCCCAGCCCCGATCGACGGTTCATGGAGCGAAGGCAAGACGCAGGTGTCTTTGAAGAGCTCCGCCACGGGAAGGGTATTTCGTGCGGCAAAACGTGCCTCTTTGACCTGACCACTCGGCGCGAACACGACGTCCACGAAGAACGTGCCGTAGACGCCTTGCATGCAGTTTGCAGCCTTCGAGACCGCGGGCGCAAGGGCGCGCGACACCTCGTCCATGCGCGCCTTGGAAAGGGGTGCCGTTGCGGCGAGCGAGAGCTCCGGCACCGTGCCCTCGACGGGCGTGGCCGAGGCCGCGTGTTTCATCATCTCGAGGTCGCGAGGATCGTGCTTGCGCGCCTTCACCACCCAGAGGCCGGCAATGGCCAAGCTGATGAAGACCACGAAAAAGATCCCGAGCTTCGCCTCGTTCTTCTTTTCGGCCGGCAAGACTTTGATGTGGCGGACTTCGTCGTTCACAGGAGAGTTCTATCCCAATTCGGGGAACCGCGCGCCCGCGGCCCATTGCGAGCGCTATCCGCGCGAGAGAAGCCAAGCATCGAGCACCGTCGTGGCAAAGAAGCCCATGCTCACGAAGGCGTTGCAGTCGAAGAAGGCCTTGTCGATCTTCTCGAGATTTCCGCCACGAACGAGCCGATGCTCGACGAAGAGGATGACCCCGAAGAGGACCGTGCCGGCAAAAAAGGCCGGCCCGCGGTGGAGCCAGACCCCCGCGAACGCGAAGAACGCGACCGTAAAGGCATGCGCGATCGCGGAGAGGCGCAGCGCGCCCTTCGTGCCGAATCGGGACGGCACCGAGTGAAGCCCGTTTTCGCGATCGAAGCGCTCGTCCTGAAGCGAATAAAGAACGTCGAAACCAAAAAGCCACGTGAGCACTCCGAGCATGAGCGCGACGATGCCGAGCCCGGGCTTCGCCCCAGTCGCGATCCACGCCCCACCCGGAGCCAACGAGAGCGCGAGACCGAGCCACGCATGCGCGCCCCACGTGAAGCGTTTTGCCAGCGAATACCCGAGGAGAACGAGCAGAACGGGAACCGCCAAGAGCCCCGGAACGAGCCCGAGCGTGGCCGCCGAGCAGACGAATACGGCGCCAGAGCCCAACGTGAGGAGCAGCGCCTCGCGAGGCTTCACGCGGCCGGATTGGATGGGCCGTTCTTTGGTCCGAGGGTTCTTCGCGTCGACGTCCCGATCGGCGTAGCGGTTGTACGCCATGGCGCTCGTGCGGGCAGTCACCATGCACACGAGCATGGCGAATACGCGGGGTGCGGTGAGTGGAACATGCGGCTCGTGGAGAGCAAGGACGCTCGCCGTGGCCGCGAACGGCAGTGCGAACACCGTGTGGGACAGTGCAACGAGGTCCGCGTACGCGCGGAGCTTTCCCAAGACGCCCATCGGTGCAGAGTGGCTCATGACGCTTCCTTCGTTCGCGTTCGATCGAGCCGCTCCCGTGGCGCTTGCCATGCATCGAGCAGCGCATCGGCGGGGTGGCCCGAGACCTCGCAGCGGACCGCGAAGAGCCCCGGTCGCGCTCCCTTGACGATTCGTCCCATCCCCGAAATTCCGAGTGCTTCCGCACCGTTCCATGTGGCCATCTGGAGGAGCGCATCGGCCGGTACGTCGGCGAAGCTCTCCCGCAACGAGCGCGCTTCTTCGAGCACGTCGAGAGACGGCGACGACGCGAGCGAGTCGGTTCCCAGGGCGGGACGAAGGCCATGGGCGAGCATGTGACCGATGCGCGGCACGAGCCCTTCGATCCACATGTTGGACCGCGGGCACACGACGACCTTCGCGTCCGCTCGGGCGACGCGCTCGAGCTCGTGATCGTTCGCGTCCGCGAGGTGGACGAGCAAGACGTCGGGAGCGAGCGCGCCGAGCTCGTCCGCATACGCGATGGGGCCCTTTCCAGGCCAAGCGAACGCGCCCCTGGGAACACCCATGGCTTCGAGGAAATCCACCATCGCGCCGCGCCCATGCTCCAGCGCCTCGCGCTCCGCAGCGTGCTCGGCCAAGTGGAGCGAAGAACGCGTTCCCCGTGATCGCGCGAGGGTCAGGAGCGCACGGACGGCGTCGGGGTGCGTCGTGTGGAGCGTGTGCGGCGAGGGCGACCACGCGAGGCCGTGCTCGAACGCGGCGACCTCTCGAGCCTCCTCCTCGATCGCTCGAACGCGCGACATTGCCGTCTCGCGTACCGAGCCGAACACCTCGTGGAAGAGCGCACCCACGATCCCTTGCTCTGCGAGGAATGCCGCGGACGAGAGCCCGTTTCCGATATCCCCGACCGCCACCGTTCCGAGCCGTGAGAGCTCACGAACAGCGTCGCTCGTGGCCCGCAGCGCCGTCTCTCGCGAGATCCGCATACGCTCGCCGAGCATCGCCTTCGCCCACGCGGAAAACCCGAGACCAGGCGGCGCGCTGGTCGCCAAGGCCGACAGCTCGAGGTGCGTGTGCGCGTTCACGAGACCCGGGAAAATCACGCCATCCACGCGGGTTACGAGCAGCCCGGAGTGTCGCGGGAGCACGTCGGACCCGCGGCCTACGTCCTTTACGGTTCCGTCGTCCGACACGACGACGGCCCCGTCGCGAAGGGAAGGCCCATCGCCCAAGACGAGGCCCGTCGCGTGGAAGACACGGGAGCTCATCGAGGATCGGTGAGCCAGTCGTAGCGAACGTTGCGCCGTGTCGCGCGGAAGCCGGCCGCATGAATCCGGGCCTCCATGCCTTCGGCGTCCATCCGGAACGTGGTTCCGGCGCTCGAGACCACGTTCTCCTCGAACATGACGCTGCCGAAGTCGTCGGCTCCGAAGAGCAAAGCCACCTGCCCCACCTCCGGGCCCTGGGTGACCCACGAAGCGCCGACATGGTCGAAGTTGTCGAGCAGGATTCGCGCAACGGCCTGCTGACGCAAATAGAGCAGCGTCCCGTGCTCGCCGGGCAGAATGTGGGTCCCTTCTTCGAACTGGTAGTCCCAGCAGAAAAAGGCCGTAAATCCGCCGGTTTCATCCTGCAAATCGCGAAGCTTCAACAGGTGTTGGATCCGGTCTCGTGCCGTATCCACCGTGCCGTACATCATCGTCGCGCTCGACCGGAGGCCCATCGCGTGGGCCGTTCGCATGACAGAGAGCCACTCTTCGCTCGTGCACTTCGCTTTTGCGATCTTGCGCCGCACGCGATCGACCAGGATCTCCGCGCCGCCTCCCGGAACGGAGTCGAGCCCCGCGGCATGCAAGCGCTCGAGCACCACACGGACCGAGAGCTCCTCCATCGCCGCAATGTGAAGGATTTCCTCCGGCGAGAGCGCATGGAGGCCGAGGCCGTACTCGCTCTTCATCCAACGGAAGAGGTCCTCGTACCATCCGATCCTGAGGTCCGGGTTCAAGCCCCCTTGCAGGAGGATCTGGACGCCGCCCTTGTCTTTCACTTCTTGGAGCTTCTGGCCCAGGACCTCGCGCGAGAGCACGTACCCCTCGGGATCGCCCGGTTTCCTGTAGAATGCACAGAATCGGCAGCTCGTGGTGCACACGTTCGTGTAGTTCACGTTGCGGTCCACGATGTACGTAACCACGTCGTTCGGATTTTTCCGTGTGCGCGCCCCACGAGCAAGGAGCCCGAGGTCGAACAAGCTTGCCTCGGCCAGCAAACGTTCGCCCTCTTCTCCCGAGAGACGTGCGCCCTCTTCGGCACGAGCGAGCACCGTGTCGAGCGAAGGCCGGGCACGTGGCGCCGTGTCGAACGAGGCGCGCGCGGCCTTCTCGAACCGCGTGCGCGGCAAGAGCCCCATGCCCGCCGCGTCGTCGAGGAAGCGCTCCAGGCCGCGCCTCGCGTCGTCGTCGAGGTCGTAGCGAAGGCTCGTGCCGAGGTAAGACGACAGGCTCCCGGCATCCATTCCGTGGGCCTCGGCGTGGACACGCGCCATCTCGGGCCGTTGGGAGAGACCCCACGCTTTGGCCTTCTCGAGAGCTTCGACGTCGAGCGACGAGAGGGCACCCGGGCGCGCGAACCACGCGGCGAACACGAACGGCAGACCGGTGTCTTCGGTCCACGCCCCGGCGAGGTCCAAGGTGTATGGAAATCGTCCTTCGAGGGCCAGCGCAGGATCGCCGATGACGAG
>JAYUKI010000331.1:0-4848 GCA_043764595.1 Myxococcales bacterium
ACGGGATCACGTAGGGCAACGTGGGATCACGTAGCGTCACGAAAAGGACCAGTCACCTAGCCCGGATTCTTCATGGTTCCGGGCTGCATGCCACGATGCATCGGGAAATCTCGGGCGTACGGCGGTTCTCGCCCTGCGAAGGGACGAAAGCCCGTCTCGGGTCTGCGATCCGGCGTGCGCCCGTCTTTCCCGCGCCTCGCGCCATTCGCCACCCGGCCTATGAATAATCCGGGCTAGGCTCTCTGACCGGATGCTCGATGATCTCCACCACCTCCGCGAGCGTGCGCGCGTCGCGGTGAGCCGGGGCAACCTCGACGAAGCCGCAAACGCGCTCGTCACGGCGGCCCAGCAGACCCATGTCGCCGAGCACGACTACGTCTCGGTCCTGCGCCCGCTCGTGGACGTCCTCGAGCGTCGAGGCGACATGCGCTCGGCCCTCACGGTCGAGTGGTACCTCGCGCTCAACGATCCGGAAGCCATGCGCCGCTGCTACCAAAAGCTGCCGCGTGTTCCTCCACAAGACCGCGCTCGAACGTTGGCCGTGTCGGACGACATGGCCAACGCCGCCCGCGAAATGGAGAACGCCGGTCTCGTCGCCGCGGCCGCGATCTACAGGGAAAAGGCCGAGGATTGGCAGGGCGCCCGCGCGCTATGGTCCCGCCTCGGGCAGGTCGCCTCGAGCGGCGCGGACGCCTACAACGCGGCCCTCGTGCAGTTCAACCTCGCCCGCTGCGCGAAGAAGTGCGGAGACCCGCGGCAAGCTCGCGAGGCCACGGTCGCATCGGTTCGGCTCCTCGAAGAAGCCGCCGACCACTTCGAGTCGGTGGGACAGCGCGAGCGCGCTTTCGACTGTTTCCAGGTGCTCGTTCAGATCGGCCGCGAGAGCGGAATGTTCGAGGACGTCCTCGAAGGATTCGTCAATTGTATCCGTATCTTGCGTGAGGACCACCTCAAGTACTTCGCGCTCCAGTACTTCGAGGACGCGCTCGCCGCGGCGAAGGAAAAGGGCGAGCTCTCGGCGGCCGCAACTCTCGCCCGCGAAGCCTCCGAGTATGCGCGATCCCTCGGCATGTCCGCCACGGCCGCACACTACATCCTCGTGCAAGCCGATCTTTGGCGCAGCGTCGCTCGGCAACACCACGACCGCGGCGCACCTCCGGAGATCGCGGAAAATGCCGTGCTGGCCGCAGTGCTCGCGTTCGGCGAGGTCGGGCACTTCAGCCGCGTGGGCCAGCTCTACCAAGAGCTCGCCACCATGGACCTCGAGCCCCGGCGCCGTGCGCACTATGCCCGCGCGGCCCGCCGCTACGACAACGTCCGTGACGAAGCCCTCGACGCGGCCCCGCTGCCGTCGCACCTCCGCCAGGACAACCATTTCCCCGACGTGTGGCACGTCGATCTCATCGAGTGGGAACAGCAAGGCAGCGCAGCCGAAGCGTGCGCCGACGTGCTCTTGAACCGGAGCTGGCCCGACCTCATTCGTCGCCGCGCCATGCTCGCGCGCCTGACGGCCTTCGCCGTGGAAGGGCAGAACGACTCGAGCCCTGGGTCCCAAGCCGCACGCGCGCGGCTCGCGGATCAACTCGCGCAGCTTCAGCTCTATGCCGTCTTGTCCCCCCTCGAGAAGCTCTTCGCGAGGCCCGAGCGCACGGTGAAAGTCGCGGTCCTCGCCGCGCTCGGCACTCTCTTTTTCAAGCGCAGCTTCATCACCGTGCGTCAGGCCTTGCGGGATCCCGACCCTGGCGTCGTCGAACAAGCCGCGAAGGCCGTGGAAGCGCTTTATTTCCAGCACGCCTTCGATCCGCTTTCACGCATCGTGCGCGAGGCACCACAGGCCGCCGTTCGTGCCAGCGCGATCCGGGCGCTCGCGAAAGTGGATACGCACGAGGCGGCGGAGTTCTTGCTCGGCATCTTGGAGCACGGAGCTCCGGCCGATCGTGGCGCAGCGGTCGACGGGCTCAAGCGCTCGCGTGGCTCTCGGTTCATCGAGGTCGCACGTTCATCGATCGCCGGCGCCGCTCCGGACGTCCAAGGCGCCCTGCGCGACATCTTGCGCGCGCGCCGAATCGCCGCCTGACAGTTCGACAACTCGCTTTACCAATTCGAGCGCTCGTCCAGAAATCGGTGCATTTTCAACGAGATCGAGGCCCGCGACGAACGCACTCCTTTGAGGGTACCCTCGGAAAATGCACAGTCGTCTTCGTTCGGTCCTCACGGCGTCCGGTCTCGTCGTCGCCGCCTTCCTCTCCGTCGCCACGAGCAAGCCCAAGAAGGACGACACGTCGAACGCCCCCATCGACTCCGCCACGGAGCCGTACATCGGCGATTGGGAGAGCGACACCACGACGCTCCTCATCGGGCGTGATCGAAGCGTCCACTACAAGAAGAAGAACGGCAATTCGACGAAGTCGATCGATGGAACCCTGAAGGCCATCGAGAACGGCAACATCGTCATCAAGGTCGCCTTCGTCGACATGAAGCTCAAGATCGACGCCGAGCCCGAAGAAGAAGAAAGCATCTGGGAGATGACGGTCGAAGGCGACGAGCTCACGAAGAAGGGCGCCGGCAACGGCAAAAACGGGTCGCTCAAGTCGAACCTCGAGGGAGCCGTCGTCACGCAGTTCGGCAACAAAGGCGTCACGAAGTGCGTGTGCCCGAACCCCGCCGGGCAGATGAAGTTCACGTGCACGGCGACGCTGAAGAACGGCAAGACGGCCAACGTGGACATGACCAAGAACCCGGCCACCCACCACTACTCCTTCAACATGAAGGTCATCGCGGTGGAGTCGTCGAAGTTTGCCTCGGACCTCAGCGACATGATCGCCAAAGAGACCAAAGGCAAGCTCAAGCTCACCGTCGATTGCGGCCCGGACAAGCTCTACATCCCCGACGGCGACGGCGTGACGTGCCAAGGCACCGACACGAAGACGAAGCGCAAGGGCACGATCGACGCCGACTTGAAGGGCGGAGACCTGCACTGGAAGACCAAGGGCTTCTAAGCCTGGATTTCGCGCTGCCCACGAAGATCCGCCAGCCCGTCGAAGCGAATTCGAGCGTGGCTTCGGCGCTGGGGCACGACGGAGCAGGGGCATCGCGAGCGCAAGGCACGGTCCTGGTGGAACGAACGAGCTCCAGTTGAGCGAATCGCCCAAAACGGCCGCGCCTTCGCTCGCAGCGCGAATGCTTCGTGTGGCCGTTCCCATCTTCCTCGGCAGCCTTCCGTACGCCTTTCGGCGCGAGCCCGTAGCCCTTCTCCTCGCGGGGGGAGCGGCCCTTTTCGGGCGGACCCCGTTTGCCGAAGGCTGGCAGGCTTGGGCCGGCAAAACCTACATCGTACGCACCCGCGTTCTTCTCGGCCCTTGGGTGATGGGCCACGCGAGCGATGCAGGGCTCGCGGCCGCCACGGCGGCTTTCGTGGACGCCATGCAGGACGAAGCGACCCGACGTACGCGCTTGATTTGGCAGGGAGCGGCGGTGGCGATTTTGGTCGGTCTCGAGTGCGCCCAGGCTCCCCTCGGTTTTGGCACCTTCGATCCGCAAGACGCCCTGGTTCTCGCGGCAACCGCCGGGCTCGTCGTCGCCGCGTGCGAGCGTTCACGCTCGCGTCGCTTATTGGTGTAGTGTGCACTTATGACTCGCACGCTTCGAATCGTCGACCTCCAAGACTTCCACTCGCCCGACGAGAAGGCTCGCACGTCCTTCGCCGCCGAGCTCGGGGCGGGGCTTCGAGAGCTCGGGTTCGTCTCGGTCAAGGGCGCGGGCCTTCGCGAGGGATTGATCCACGAAACGTACGCCCAGGTGCGCGGCTTCTTCGACCTCCCTCTCGCGGAGAAAGAGGCCTGTGCGGTCGCCGAATCGGCCGGGAATCGCGGCTACGTGGCCTTCGGGAAGGAACACGCGAAGAACCAAAAGCTCGGGGACCTCAAGGAGTTCTACCACGTAGGACGAGAGCTGCCTTCGCTCGGTCGCGGCGGCCAGAACGCCTGGCCCGAGACCCTCCCTCGGTTTCGCGCGACCGCGAGCGAGCTCTATTCGGCCCTCGATGGCGTGGCGTCCTCGCTCCTCGTCGCACTCGCGCGAAGCTTCGGCGAAGGGGGACGCGCCATTGCCGGCATGGCCGAAGATGGCAACTCCATCTTGCGTCTCATCCACTACCCTCGCCTCGCCGAGCGCTATGTCCCGGGAGCCGTAAGGGCTGCCGAGCACGAGGACATAAACCTCCTCACCCTCCTGCCCGAGAGCACGACGAGCGGCCTCGAGATCCTGACCCGCGACGGCCGCTGGCTCTCGATCGAGACACCGAAGGGGCACCTCGTGGTGGACTCGGGCGACATGCTCGCGCGCATTACGGGAGGGCTCGTTCCCTCGACCACCCATCGCGTCGTGAACCCGAGTCGAGCCGAGGACGACATTCCTCGTTATTCCATGCCGTTTTTTACGCACCCGCGCCCCGACGTTTCGCTCGGGCTCTTGCCGTTCGCGAAGAAACATCCAGATGCGATCCCGGCAGACGACATCACGGCGCACGCCTTTTTGACCGAGCGTCTCGCGGCGATCGGGCTCAAGTCGTGACGCTGGGACAGCTGGCAAGCCGTTGAGTTTCGGACCGAGGCCACTCGCCGTCCGCGCCTGAGGCGCGATCCGAGGAGCGCGTTTCTACGCAGCCTAGTTTTCAAGGTGAGCAGGCACCGGATCGCAACGAAGGCGGCCGGGATGCGGCGGCGTGCGGCCGACGGGAGAAAACCATCAGCCGACTAGAGCGCCGAACCGCTTGATGACCGAGGATTTTCGCCGAGTTGCGAGCCGTGCGAGGCGCGACGACGAGTCCTACTGCTGCTAGGCGAGGAG
>JAYUKI010000332.1:0-17929 GCA_043764595.1 Myxococcales bacterium
CCTACTCCCGTAGTCTGAGGAGCGGAGCGACGAGGCCACCTGCCGCAGCGAGAGGATCGGCGGGAGATGGCACACCCATTTCGACCGGGCGCCTAAGGGTGACGAGCAGGTCCAAGACAGCCACCGCGGGATAGTTGGCTATCGCGAGGAAGGAGGACGATGCCCGCACCTCGCGTAAGGCAATGGAATTCAACGTGATGGGTCACCTGGGCTCCGCGCGGCCGGCCCTTTGTGTGCGTTGGTGACGAATCCTCGGGCCTGACAGCCCACTTCATCTATCCTCGAGGTATAGCTGCGCGAGAACCGTTCCAGACCGTTGGCAGGCCACCATGATGCGAAGAGGAAGTAGGGGGCTCGCGGTAGGGACATGCCTCCTCGCGCTCGTTTCGTGCGGTGGTGACGACGCCCACGCCGTCGCCACAAAAGCAGCCGCCTCCGCCTCGCATCGGGTGGCGAGTCCCGCCGTAGAAGCCGCACCAACCGACCTCAGGGCCCCCGACACCGTCGGCATTGGAGGCATCGGCCCCCAGATCGACCTACCAGGCCTCTCCGATTTTGACTTCACACGTGAGCGCTTGGCGGTGCGTGTCGGGCAGTCGTTCTTCACCTGCGAGCTCCCCACCTGCCGGCGGCTCGATGCAGTTCCGGACGTGGTGGCACGCGCTGGTCGATTCGCGATCGCCGGCGATCGGCTCTTTGTGTCGATGAGGGCCCGAGGAACCCTCGAGGACAACATTTTTTCTGTCGCGTTCGACGGTTCGAGACTCGAAAATCGATCGAATTTCGTGCCACCCGGACCGAAAGAAGGGTCGGTCTTGACCGTGACCTCCTTCGCCGGCGGGCCCTCTGGCGTCGAGCAGATCGTGCGATGGGCCCGGTACGGCGAAGCGGGATACCGCACCCTCACGCAAACGGCCTCTGGGGTATCCGCCAATACGTATCGAGTGGGTCGAGCAACGGCGAACGTGCACGAGAGCGCCGGCGCGGTCGTGCGCTATTTTCCGCCCCAAATGCGATTCGAGCGTACGGAGCAAAATCCGACACGGAACGTGACGCCGGCGGCCATGACCATCAACGCCGTGACACTCCCGCTCCCGACCACGAACCCGCTCGCGATCGCGACGAGCCAGATTGGCGCGAAGACCGCGTTCCCAATGGTGGTGATTCGTGAAGGCGGAACGCTGAAGGCCTGTCCGACCACGGCCCCGTGCGCGGCATGGATCGACCTCGGGAACCTCGGGAACGTGTTCGCTATCGGTCGCCGATACCTCTTCGTCGGAAATGCCGAAGGGCTATCGACCTGCGCATTGGAAGAGATCGCGACCAAGCGGACGTGCACCTTGAAGCCACTCGCGCCGCGCGAGGTGGTGCAAGCGCCGATGTACTTGACCGACCACGACGTGGTGTTCAAAAGCGGACCTCGAGTCCGTGCCGTGCTGAGGCCGCTCCAGCAACGCTGCGCGGTCGGTGAGGGAGTCACGGCGGACGGCGTCTGCGTGGCTTGTGCCGTCGGCCAAGAGCCTTCGGTGACGGGGACGTGCGTGCCCTGCCCGCGAGGGACGTACGGGCAGAAGGCGGGCGCTCGTATGTGCCAAGCGTGTCCGCGAGGCAGCTCGACGTCGACGACGGGAAACACGTCGAGCGCAAGCTGCACTCCCTGCGCCGCTGGGGAAACGGCGAGTGCCAGAACCTACCACCTCTGCGCGCCCATCCCTCCGCGCAGAGTCTTCGTGACGGTAGAGACCCACTCGGGCGACTTCGCGAACGACCCAGCCCTGTCCGGTGCATCGGCCATCGCCAAGGCCGACGCTTTCTGTATGGCGTCTCTGTCACGTCCGCCGACTGGCACTTACAAAGCGATGCTCGTCGACGGAGTGACGCGCGACGCCACCGAACGGCTCGACTGGGTCTTTCTTCCGTCTACGCCCTACGTTCAGGTCGACGGCAGCACGGTCCTAGGCACGACGAACGAGGCGGCCCTCCTCGAGTTGCCACTCCGCAATGCTTGGGAAGGAGACGTGGCACGGAGCGAAGCGTTCTTCTGGACAGGCATCGACTCGACCGCATGGCGTGGCGGAGCCGCGACCTCATGTGGGCAGTGGGATTCCACGCACTCGTCCGTGGTTGGGCACATCGGCGCCGCAGGCCAGGTCAACGCGACGGCGATCGGCGTGGGGAGCGCCGCCGTGTGCTCTACGCGGCTCTCCGTATTGTGTGTCGAACAATGACACGACACGGAGGCCGAGTTTCTCGGAGCGCTCGGGCAACGTGCAGGAATTGCAGGAATTGGGCCCGAAGGAAGATCCCGGTTTGCGTTGAAATCTCTCCCCTTCCCGTTCCCGACATTCGTGCTGGAGCTTGCAGTTCGCGAGCTTGATCGACCTCGACGAGATCCGCTCGGGCAGCGTGTGCCGCTTTGGGGAAACGAGCGAAACACGTCGAATCCGACGGGAACGGGAACGGATCTCACGACCGGCGCTGATCGGGAGAGCGGGAATGGGACTTCCCTTAGGGAGGGCAGCTCGTGAGACTGCGAATGTAGCCGTCCACCAGATCCGCTCCTTGTATATCGACCAGACGGGTTGCGACGTTGGGCATACGGCCGGAGCCGGGGCGACGCATGCGATGCGAAACAAGCGACTGGGCGGGGTTGCCGGGAACCACGAGGCGCCCGCCGACAATGCCCAGATCTCCCGCGTTCGGCAGTGCGTTGCAGCTTCCGGTCTCTGCGAGCGAGCGTGAGAATCGGAGGTCCATCGAGCGCCCTGGCCCTTGTGGACGGTGACAGCCCGCACAATTGGTGTGCAGATAGGAACGCGCGCGGGCATCGACGGGCGCCGTTCCGAAGGGCGGAACCAAGCGAGGCACCGCGGTCGGCGCCGGGACCGGCGCCCCAAGAATGCCAATCTTGTCCAACGTGGCGAGTTGGTTGGAGATGCGGTTCGTGCGTGCATAGACGAAGTCCGCATCGAGCTGGGCCGTCTCGAGGCCGAGCGACCTTCCCGCAGCTTGCGTGTGGCAGGAGAAGCACTCGCCGCGCGACGGATAATACCAACTCTTGCCACCCGCCAACGAGCGGGTCTTGTCCGCGGGCAGGAGCGTCGCGTCGGTCTGGGCGTCGTCCCATTCGTAGGAGTATCCACCCCAGTCGCCGTCGTCGTGCCGGACGAAGAGTCGAGTCTCGACCAAGCGCCCGTCGACACGGAAGCTCTTGGCGAGCACGGAGCCCTTTGGGAAATCGAAATCTCCGTCCGCACCAATACCCACCTTCGTGCCGTCTGGAATGGCAAAATAGCGATCCTTGTCCGCCCCGTCGGACCAAAACGGAGCCGTCGGGGCATACGGAATCATCGCCGGCACTGGGTTCTTCGGATTGGCCGAGTCGAAACACCCCGTCTTCGACAACTTGTCGGGGAACGTGGTCGTCGGGGTACTGGGGAGCCGGTCCACCGCGAGCACCCGCGAGTCGAACGTCATGAGGTAGACCTCGTGATCGAGATCCTCACCGAAGCCGACGAAGTACTCGGCGGGACCGAGCTCGTTGATTCGATTGTAGACGGGCGCGCCGTTGGTGGCGTCCGTGCCGAGGGAATACACGATACCGGACGAGCAGTCGGTGCCTAGGAACGTACCCACGAGGTCGGGCATCTTGCTCCCGCGGTAGATGGGGCCTGCGATCGCGCACGAGCCGACCGCGCGGCCGTACTCGAAATAGGGCTCGACCAGGTTCGCCGACGAGCATGACGTGCCGGCAGGATGGCAGTGCGCGCCCTCGCGTATGCTCCAACCATAGTTGCCTCCCGCGACGACGCGATTGACCTCCTCCCAATCGAGCTCGCCAACGTCGGCGGTCCACACGTTTCCGGACACGGGATCCACGGCAAAGCGATACGGGTTGCGAAAGCCCCACGCGAAGGTGGTCGGCTCGCCACCACCGGCCTTGAATGGGTTGCCGTCCGGAATGGCGTACGGAAATGCCGAGTCGACGTCGAGACGGAGGATCTTGGAGAAGAACCCCGTCTTCTCCTGACCGTGGCCGAATTGATCGGCCGCGCCGCCCCCGTCGCCGAAACTGGCATAGAGATAGCCGTCGGGTCCGAAGTGCAGGTCTCCGCCCTTGTGATTCGACGCCGGCTGCGCGAAGGGGCCCAGAATGGTGACCGGGTTCCCGAAGGTGAGCCCGTTGTCCGGACTCTGCATGCGGATGATCAAGGACTCGATGTCGTTCGTGCCGATGCGTACGAAAGACAGATAGACGTATCCGTTTTGGGCAAAACGCGGATGGAACGCCATTCCGAGGAGACCCGACTCGCCCACCGCATACACGTCGCCTGGTACCCTCCCGACTACGGTCTTCGATGTGGGATTCTGTGCCGAGAACGAGACAATCGCGCCCTCGATCTCGGCGGCAAAAAAGCGGGTCCGATCGCCCGGAATTTGCGTGATGACCATCGGACTCGACAGCCCGGCGCCGCCAAACACCTCCGTGAACCGAAACGCGGTCCCGCTCGGAGTCGGACGCGCTGGGGCGAGGCACGTGGGATTTGCCGGCCTCGCGTCGAGGCCCGAGGGAGCGCGTGTGGGCGGGACCGCGCCGTCCGAGGCGTCCACGGGAGACCGCGCGTCTTCGCTCGGTGAGACTCGATCTTTCGTGTCCGCGTCGACGGTCGGACCGCCGTCGGGCGCGACGGTGGGATCGTCACCGCAGGCGGCGAAGATGGCGGCGACCATGACCGCGAGCGGAACGAGGAACAAGGGGCGAAGGAGGCGAACGGATCGGGAGCTCACCTCGAAAGGAGACCACGACCACCCCGGCGCGCAAAGGCCATCCGTAGAAACGCACCGTCGTGGGAAGCCGTGACACGCCAGGCGACCGCAGCGACCTCGTCGCGACGACGTCTGCGACCCTGAGCAAAAGCCGCGCGCGCCCACGCCGACGCTGCGAATTCGTGTCATCGTGGGAGGGATGCGAAGATGGCCGAAGTCGGGGATCCTGCTCGTTCTCCTCGTGCATTGTGGGGGCACCGAGCCCGCGGCGACGCCTGCGGGGGACGCCGGGAGCGACGCAGCGGACGCGGCAGACCGCGACGCCCTCCCCGCCACGGACGCCGGAAGCGACGCGGCAGACGCGGCAGACCGCGACGCGCCGGACGCGAATGGGGACTCCGGAAAGATCGTTTGCGACAAGACTGCACCGTCCCCACGGGTTCGGGTGGAGCTCGTGGCGAGCGATCTCTTGAATCCGTGGAGCATGGCGTTCCTACCGAGCGGCGACATGCTCCTCACCGAGCGAGAGGGCCGCATCCGGCTCTTGCGACGCGGCGGGACCCTCGAGCCCACGGCGGTGCCCGGTGGCCCCGCCACCGAGTACGCGAACCAAGGGGGATACTGGGGACTCGCGATTGACCCGCGATTCGCGACTCGCCCCTACGTGTATCTTGCATTTACCTACGTTCATCCGGGAGTGCCACGCACCGCGGGACTGCGCGTATCCCGCTTTCGCTGGGACCGAGAGACGTTGGTGGACGAGCTACCCCTTCTGGACGGCCCCCACGAGGACGACACCGTGACCAACGCGGGCGGTCGCATCGCGTTCGGCCCCGACGGAAAGCTTTACGTCACCATCGGTGAGCGCGCCCTCGGGCTTCCCGCGCAAGAGCTCGACAACCTCCACGGCAAGATCGTTCGCATCTCGGACGACGGCACCGTCCCAAACGACAATCCGTTCGTGAATACTCCAGGCGCACGCAAGGAAATTTGGACGTTCGGGCACCGGAATCCACAAGGGATCATGGTGCGGCCCGAGACGGGAGGCATCTACGTGACGGAACACGGCTCGGCCGGGCACGACGAGGTCAACCTTTTGGCGGCCGGTAGCAACTATGGATATCCGAGCTATGCCGTCGACGCTTCGGCGCCGAACCTTTCGCCTCCGCTTCTCGACTTTACGCCCGCGGTTGCGCCCTCGGGCGCCACGTTCTACGCGAGCAACGTCCTTCGGGGGTGGTGCGGAGATTTGTTCGTGGGGTGTCTGGTCGGGGAGCAAATCCTACGAATACGCTTCGATGCGGCCCGCCCGCCCGTCGTCGAGTCGCTCTTTCAAGGCACTTACGGACGCATACGCGACGTCGTGCAAGGCCCCGACGGATATCTCTACTTCGTGGAAGACGCCTTCACCGGCGCCAACATTCGCCGAATCGTCCCCGAGTGACCACCCACTCATTTGGGAGGCTTCACCTCGCGCCACCATGGATCCGGGCCTTCGGTGCGAGCGAGCTCGATCGGGCGACCGAGCCTCGGCGTGACCAGACGTACATCGTGGTCCAGATGGGCAGCGAAGAGCGTCTCGGCCGGCTGTTCCCAAGAGTGGAGCCCGTGGTCGAAGGTGGACCAATGGACGGGCAAGAGCGCGCCCGAGCCGAGCATTCGATGGGCAATCAAAGCATTGTCCGGCCCGAGATGAATGGTGCCCCACGCCGGGTGGTAAGCGCCAATCTCGAGCAGGGTCAAATCGAATGGGCCGAGCCTCTTTCCGACCTCGACGAACTCGTCGGTGAGGCCGGTGTCACCGCTGAAAAAGACCTTGTGCTGACGGCCCTTCAGAACCCAAGACGACCATAGGCTCGTGCTGCGGGTTCCGAGGCCGCGCCCGGAGAAGTGGGCCGCGGGTGTGGCCGTTATGGACAGGTCCGCCTTGGGCAGGGTCCATTCCTCCCACCAGTCGAGCTCGACGACGTTCGCCGGGCGAGCTCCCCACGCCTCGAGGTGGGCGCCGACGCCGAGCGACGTGACGAAGGGCACGTCGCGCGCGATAAGCTCGAGGATGGTGCCGTAGTCGAGGTGATCGAAGTGGTCGTGCGAGATGAGCACGGCGTCGAGCTCGGGCAGCTCGGCCACCGTGGTCGGGGCGTCGTGGAAGCGTCGCGGGCCGGCGAAGCCTATGGGAGAAGTTCGCTCGCCGAAGACCGGATCGGTGAGCACACGGACACCGTCGATCTCGAGCAACAAAGTGGAGTGGCCGAGCCAGGTGACGCGTAGCCCCGTCTCGCTCGCCGCGCGCCAGGCCTCGTGGGGGCGCTCCACGGGGAGGCGAATGGGCGGACGTCGGGTCGGTCCGAAGGCCAAGTCGCGCATCGTGGACCACCTCTCGCCCGACTTCAGCCCTGGCCCGACCCGCGGATCGGTGTTGCGGAAGCGTCCGTCCAAGAACCGTGGTGAAGCGAGCACGCGCTCTTTGCGAAGACCGGTGGGGAGCGCGCCGAGCGCCGGAAAGAGAGGCATGCCGATTGGTAAGGCCGCGAGGCCACTCCGTAAAGCGCGGAGCTGGTCTGTTTGGCACGTCGAACGCGTGTCAGGTTTTTGGACCGAGGATTTCGCTGGGTTAGCAAGCAGCGCGAGCTCGGAGGGAAGCTCTGCCTCGGGTCAACCGGAGCCACGGTATGCACCCGACTGCAACGGTGGTGGCTTCGGCGGGTGCACTGCGGCGGGGGTCGCGGCCGGCCAATCCACGGCGAAGCTCGGGACCCTCGAGCTCGCGTTCGAGGTGCAAAGCACGCTGCCTTCTGGTGGAGCGTGTGCCGGCACTTCGATGCAATGCGCAGCCCTTGCTGCGCGAATGCTCTACGATGGGCGCCGTGCGGTGGCCATCGGCGAAGCGAACGAGCGTAGGGGTTGGTTTCGCCGCTCTTGTGTGGCTCGCCCCCTCGGGGGCAAGGGCCGAGGGGGCGACGCTCGTCGCTCGGTACACGGCTCCTGCGGGCTGTCCTGACGGGAGCGCGTTCGTTCGCGAGGTCGCGGCGAGGACCACCAAGGTCGTCGTGGCCCTCTCGCCGGACCGCGACGAGACGACCGTCGCGATCGAGAAAGACGCCGAGGGTTTCGTGGGCAAGCTCACGGTTGCCGGGGCTGCGCCACGCGTGGTTCACGCGTCCACGTGCGAAGAGACCACGGCGGCGCTCTCGTTCGTGCTCGCGCTCGCCTACGATCCGGATGCCGTCGCCTCCCCCGCCGCTCCGCCACCGGAAACACCGGCCGTCGCGCCGGTGGCTCCCCGTGCTCCCTCCCAATCGGCCCCACGTGCCGCGTCTCCTCTTGCTCCGCCCACGCCTGCTCTCGAACGCGAGCTCGTCGTGGGAGGGCTCGTGGAGATCGGCTCTCTCGCCGGACCTTCCGTCGGAGCGCGGCTCTTCTTCGGCGTGGCGTGGTCGGGTCGCGTTCTGGCACCGGCTCTTCGCGTGTCGGTGGGGCGTACGCTGCCCTCGACTGAGACGGGCGAAGGAGGAAGGCGCGCTCTTCTCACGTTCACGGACGTCGAGCTCGAAGCGTGTGGCCTCGCCTTTGGCGGCAACACCGCGCGGCTACGCGTACGCGTACGCGTGTGCGGGCTCGGCCTCGTCGGAGCCGTGGAGTCCGACGGACGAACCGCGGTGCCGCGATCGGACGTCAACGCGTGGGCGGCCGTCGGTCTCTCGGCACCGTTCACGTTGGCTCTCGGGCGCGCGATCGCCCTCGAGATTCGGCCCGTCGTGGGCAGGACGCTCGTCTTCGATCGCTTTTTTGCCGAGCCCAATTTCACCGTCTACGAAGCTCCGGTGTTGTACGCAAAGGTGGGAGCGGGCATCGATTTTCGCTTTCCGTGATCAATCGAGGCGGATGTCTCCATGATGGGGTGCCGTGTCGGATCTCGCCACAGTCGAGCGCGACGACGCGTCGGTCCAAGAGGCCGGCGCGGTGGATCTGGCGTGCCCGCGGCGCCTCTCCGACATGTTCCAGCGTCACTACGACATCGTATGGCGGGTGCTTCGGCGTCGTGGGCTCTCGCCGCCTCGGGCCGACGACGCGACCCAAGAGGTCTTCATCGTGGCCTCACGCAAGCTCGCGCAGATTCCGATTGGCAACGAGCGCGCGTTTCTCTGCGGCACGGCGCTCCGCGTCGCATCGACCGTCCGGCGAAGCGCCGAGTTCCGTCGGGAGTCCGTCTCTCCGGAGGACGACCTCGGGACGACTCTCGTGGCGAGCGAGCAACCGTCCGGAGAAGAGCTCTTGGATCAGCGCAAAGCGCGCGCCGCGCTCGACGCCATCCTCGCGAGCCTTGGCGAAGAGCTCCAGGTCGTTTTTGTCCTCTACGAGCTCGAGGGACTGACCATGAGCGAGATCGCCATCACGTTGGGCATCCCGCCCGGCACGGTCGCCTCGAGGCTTCGCCGCGCGCGCGAGCTTTTCCACGGACGTGTGATCGAAACGTTCCCCGAATCCCACGAGACGTCCCATGAGTGATCCGAAACGCCTCGTGGACGAGCTGCACGCGAGCACTACGGCCACACGCCTTCTGCTCGCCGGAACCGCCGAGAGGCCCGGGGAAGAAGCGCGCAAACGCGCGGCCCACGCGCTCGGAATCGCCACGACCGTGGCGCTCGCAGCGGGCGCAACGAGCACGCTCTCGGCGGGCACGGGGGCGGCGACGGGCGCGACGGGTACGACGGGTGCGCTTGCGGGTACGAGTGCGGGAGGAAAGGTCGTCGCGAGCTTCTTCGGTGCGAAGGCTGTCTTGCTCGCGGCCATCGTCGGTGCCGCGACCGTCGGTGCCGCAGTGGCGCTCGGCACGAGCGGCGCGCGGTCGTCGATCGCAACCCCGACGTCCACCACCGTGCCGTCCGCGGCGGTACCGTCGATGGGTGCGCCGTTTGGAGCGGCTGCGCACGCCGCTGGGGCACCGAGCGAGATCGGGAGCGCGGCCCATGAGGGCTCGACCGAAGCTCCTTCGCCCGTTGCCTCCGCCCCGACTTCGGCCTCTCCGGTCGCCACGCCCGCGTCGAGTGCGTCGGCCGTGGGGCTCGCGCCTGCGCATCACGCAGTCCTAGGCAGTCCAGCGGCCCTCGCTGCGCATGCACCGAGCCCGCACGCGGCCTCCGAGCCCACGGGAAGTGCTCCCCAAAAGCCTGCGGACAGTCCCCAAACTGCGAGCACAAAGCCTTCCGAGGTGACCGAGGAGCTCCGCCTTCTCGACGAGGCACGTGGGCATCTCCGCGCGGGCAACACGACGGCATGCCTCGAAGCGCTGAACCGCTACGACGCTTCGTACCCGAAGGGAGCGCTCGCCCTCGAAGCGCGCGTGCTTCGCGCCGAGGCGCTCGTGCGCGCCGGTCGCACGGACGAGGGCCAGAAGATCGCACGACGCATTCTGGACGAGAGCCCCAAGGGTCCCCACACGGCGCGCCTCGAGCGCCTTCTCGTTGGGCCGTGAGGCAGAAGCCGGCCGTGACGTCGGAGCGGTCGAGGAGTCTCCTCGGGAAGAACCGACTGACGTTGGCCGCAAGGGGAAGAACCGACTGGGGAAGAACCGACTGATGGGAAGAACCGACTGACGTTGGCCGCAAGCACCTGAAACTACAGCGACTTCAAGCCCTCGCCTCCGTAGCGGTCCCTGAGCCAACCGGGGAGACTAGCCCGTGTAGGCCCGCAACGTGTCTCGCACCAAGTGGCCAACCGGATCGAAACCGTCGGCCCCGAAGACGAAGTTTTGCCAGACCACCACGAAGGTTCGGCCCGTGCCGTCATGGCGTACGATCGAGCCCTCGGCGCAGACGTTTGCGCCGCCGTTTTTTGCCTTGAGCGGGCCTACGCCGACCTTCGTATGCGTGACCGAGAAGTCGAGGGCCGAGGCACGACCAATGAAAACCTCGGGCACCGCCACGGCCGAAGCGAGGAGCGCCAGCATCGCGTCGCAGCTTTCCGAGTCAGCGACGGTGGAGTCGTGAAGGTCGACGAAGAGACGGGCCATGGCGTTCGTCGTCGTCGCTTGCGCCACGGGACCATCGTTGACGGAGGGGATCCGGAAATACGGCGCCTGCTGGACGTAGTCGCCCGCGAGCCATATCCCCTTGTTGGCTCGCGGATCGAAGAAGCCTGCCGCCACGAGCGCACCGGCGAGGTAACCGTAGCCGACCCCTCGTACGCATGTCCCCGCGCTCGCATTGTCGCTCTGAGCGATCATGCGCGAGAGGTGCTCCTCGAACGCCGGCGCGAACGAGACCTCGAGAGCCCCATCGCTCTCGGTCACGACGAAGACGGTCCTGTAGGATGGGACTGCGTTGGCCTTCGTCACTCGCGCGATGGCAGGAATTTTCGCTGCGGCAGCGACGATCCGAGAGTCCAACGTGGCAGCGACGTCGGAGAAGAACCGCGCCTTGGTGGTGCGCGAACCAAGGTCGGCCGCGACCTCCCTCACCGCCCGACGGAGCTCGTAGGCGGCGAACATGGCGGCGACCTTGAGCAAGCTCGCCGAGAAGTGCATTTCGTCCCCCGCGACGTGCGCCATCGGGCGCGAGCCATCGGCCTCGAGCGCGACGAGCGTGCACGGCCCACGAAACCCGGCGTGACTGGCGAGTGCACCATCGAGGGCTTGCTGGAGGCTGGAATCGAGAGCGACGACGTCTACCGACGGTGTGGGAAAGAGCTGCACACGACGAGGCTAGCCGGAACTGGCCAGTGGCATGGGTCGAACGCTGACGACACCGTGCTCGCGACGTCCAGGCACGTCTCGATTCGGATCTCTGGGATCCGGCACCGCCACCGTGCTCACGGCGACGCGAGCTCGCCCTGGGAAATGCAGGAGATCCTCAAAGGATACGTCTTCCGAGCCACCATGTTCTCTTCCGCACACATCGCGAACCGAAAAGCGAAATAGCGCGTGGTCGAGGGGACCTCGAGTGTGCTCGTGCCGTGCGCGAGCTTCTGGTCGAACGTCTCCGAGTCGAGGCTGTATTCGACGTCCAGACACTCCTCGGGGACGAAGTTGAAGCGAACCCGCTTCGCGCCCGCGTGTGCCTCGACGATTCCCCATTCCGGCGGCGGGTAGCCAGACGTCGCAAGCCGCTGGTTCGCCTGCCATCGGGTCGCATCGAAGGTGACCCAAGTGTGGCGTTGGCCCATCCAGCTTTTGTATTCGAGCTCGACGATCAGCTTGCCGAAGGCAGGCCCGGACGGCCGATGGACGCGGCCCATGTACCACTGCCCATACTGAGGGTCCGGCGTGGCATCGACGTAGACTGCCGTACCGGGCGCACGGTAGCGGACCGCCGTGCCCGGCACCTTCTTGAAGTAGAGCGTCCACTCGGTGTCGGAGAGCTCCGCCGCCACGCCGATGTGACGCTCCATCCGGACCGTCCGCGCGATCGCGAGCCCGAATATCAAGAGGAGACACGCGAGCAGCCCGCCGGCCAAGTGCTTCATGAAACGCTCCGTGTTCGTGCTCGTGCTTCGCGCAGCCCGCGGGCTCGGATCGTGTTCCGAGAACGAGCGTAGGCCTCTCGCGCCTGCTTTCACAAGGTCGAGCCCGATGCGAGACGGGACCTCGCGCCGGAATTCGGTTGTCCCTCTCACGCACCCCGTGAAAGGGTGCTCCGGATGAAACTAGGCGTAATCCTTCGCTTCTTGTTGCCGCTCGGCGCCATCGGGCTGCCTATGCTCGCGTGTCAGGGCGGACGGGTCGAAAATTGCACCGAGCTCGGCCCCGAGTGGACCGCCTGCGACGGCAACGACGCGAGTGTGCCCGTGGCGAACGTGTGCGTGCTCGCCAAGACGAAGTCCAAGTCGTGCCAAGTGGCCGCGGGCTCCGCGACCACGAGTCCCACGAACCCTGGGACCATTGACGGTGGGATGAAATGCACCGCCATCGCACCGGACCCATGCAACGGACGGTGCGTCGACCTGAAGACGGACGAGACCAACTGCGGGACGTGTGGCGTTCCCTGCGCCAACACGGAATTTTGCGCCAACGGGGAGTGTCGATGAGACCTTCACTTCGACTCTCGGTCGTCTCGGTCGTCGTGCTCGGCGCGCTCTCGCTCGTCGCGTGTGCTCCTCAAGCCGTGCCTCGTACCCCGTCGGGCGGTGGCGGAGCGCCGGACGCGAACCCCCTCGGCGCTTCCTACGTGCTCATCCCACTGCCCTCGGAGGACGACTCGATCCTCGGCCGCATTCTCCCCGATCCGCCCGCGCCCGGGCGCTCGCTCGAGGAGACCGCGCGCGCCAACCCCTGCGCCGACAAGCTCTCCGAGCCCCGCACGAGCCCGACGGCAAACTCGTTCGAGGATGCGCAGGAGCTCACCGTCCAGGCCAAGGCCCGCGCCATGCTCGGGGCCTTCGGGTTCTCGGGCGACGCCGAGCGCGCGACCCACTTCGTCTACAAGCTCGAGACCTCGAAGCGCGTCTCGCGCCAGGACACCGCGGACTACAACGCGTGCTGCGCGCAGAAGGGCTGCGGCTACGGCTACGTGAGCGCGCTCGTCTACGGCGAGGGTGAATACGCCACCGGCGAAGAGGCACGCGGCACGGTCTCGGTCGACGTGATGGCCGTCGGCGGCGCGTCCGGAGGCGCGCGGGTCAAGGTGCTCCACAAGCGCAAAGTGAAGGGCTGGCTCGCCGCCGTGGTCACGGTGACCGATCCCAAAAAGGGCGCGGCCCTCGGCCCGCTCGGAGTGGCCCAAGCCGCCGGCATCACCGAAGCGGGCGTGCCCGAGACCGTCAAGAAGCTCTACGAGCGCGAGAAGATCGACGTGAAGACCACGGGGGCAAGCTTCATCTTCACGTCCGACAAAGACGGTCCGGTGAAAGAGAACGAGTTCGTTCGCAGGTACCGCGCGGTCACCGGCGCAGCCGATCTGGACGACGTCGAGACTCGCCGCAACAACGTCTCGTTCTACACCTCCGGAGCGCTCACCGGCGCCTCGGTCTTCGTCGGTGTGTACGGGCTTCTGACGCTGTCTCGCCCGTGCACCAAGGACGATGTAAACACGACCGGAGTCAGGGTGAGCGATTGCGCGGCGCGCGACCCGTCGGGCAACATCCGAGGAGACGGAGATATCTTCGACCGAACCCGGAACGCGGAGAACACGCCCGGTATCATCATGGCCGGCGTCGGCGTGGCCGGGACCGTGGGCTTCGGGATCTGGTTTCTCGCCGCGGCCTTCGGCAAGGACGGCAGCACCACAGAGCACCTGCTCACCGAGCACGACGCCGTGCTCTCGGCGAACCGCTACAACCGGGCGCTCCTTCGGCGAACCATCACGGACGTGCAAAAGACAACGTCGGCTGCGCCCAAGCTGAGGCTCGCCCCGATGTTCGGAATGGGATCGCTGGGGCTCTCGGGCAGCTTCTGAGAAGGCGCGGCGCCAGCACGCGAAGCCTTGTGGTTCCTGCCGCCAGCCCGTGGGCTTGCCGCCCTATGCCGCAATCCTCTCATGCCGCCGCAATCGCATGCGCAACGCTCGCGATGGTGCTCGGGCTCGTCGCATGCAAGTCGCGCTCGGACTGCGAGAACGTGGCGGCCTATGTCGAGCCCCCGAAAGGGCCATGGACGAAGCATTCGGAGCTCATCCCGCCGACGGGGAAGGCCTGCGGCACCACGAAGACGAGCCCAGAAGAGCTTCTGCTCGATTTTGGCACTGTCGACCCGAAGCCAGGTCTCGAAGCACTCTACGCGGGCAAAGGGTTTCAGGCGATTCCCACTGGCTTGAAGGATACCCCCCGGAGTGCACTCTATGCTGGTCGAGACCGCGCGTGTAGTTGCCATGCCACGTGAAGCCCTGGCAGAGGTTCGTGCCTTCGGGCCCTCCCACCATGCGGCGAAGCGAAACGCTCACCGAGCGAGCTGTCGTAGGAACGGAACGATGGTTGGGTGCACGACGTAGCGGCGTTCTTCCTTGGGCCCGACATACTCGAGCACGCGGCGACTCATGAGCAGCGGAAGAGCCACTTCGGCGGATTGCACGAACGCCGCCGAAGCTCGAACGCGCTGGAGAGCTTCGAGCTCGGTCGAAGAGATTCCTTGCATGTGCTTGCGCCCGAAGGCATCGACCGCGGCGTCCGCGTGCGCCTTAGAGATGATGTCGGAGCCCGTCATGTAGGCCTCGACACACGCCGACCGGGCAAGCGACATCAAGTCGCGAAATACGCCACCCGAGTTGCGCACGAGGGTTTCGAGGGCAGCGTCATCCAGGACGTCCCTGGGGAGGCGGCGCAGAAGTGCAGCGCTCAGCAACATGGTCCCATTGCTGCCGCGGGTTGTATCGATCCACGGATGGGACTGGGTTGAGGCGAAATGCCCCAAGGATGCTCGGTGGTTTCCGTAAACCGCGCTCAGTGGGCCGACCAAGACCGTCCCGATGCCAAGATCACGAAGCCACGTCAAGTCGCTCCGTATCGCCTTTTCGACAGTGGATAGATTGGTCAGTCGATCGAGCCCGTCGAGCAACACGACGAGATGCGGCCAACGGTTTCGGATGGGCCGCAGTAGCCGACGCAAGGTCTCTGCCGCCTCGACCCATTGGGCGTCGAGCGGATCCGGGCGCCGAACGACGCCACGTCCGCCGTCGCCAGGGTATTCGTTGCTGTCCGGCCGATAGCCCTCCGCGATGGCGCTCAGGCGCTCGATGGTCGCGCTCGCACCTCGGCGGTCTTCGCTCGATCCGGCGGCGGAAGCCACAAAGCCCCGGCCGAGGGCAAGCGCAGCTTGAAACACGATCGCGCCGGGCACTAGCGCTTGGATGTCGTGGCCCTTGCTCACGTCCACGTAAAACGCGCGAGTGTCGTCGAGTTGATTGAGCCTCTGTTGAATGGCGAAAAGCTCGGTGGTCTTCCCAGATCCGACGACTCCCACGAGAAGAT
Organism: Myxococcales bacterium; assembly: GCA_043764595.1. Classification (GTDB taxonomy): domain Bacteria; phylum Myxococcota_A; class Polyangia; order Polyangiales; family Polyangiaceae; genus JAAFHV01. Next base: position 15,667 of record JAYUKI010000332.1, read on the forward strand.
GCGCAGATGTCGGTGCGACCACCAGTTCGGCAGGAAGTCGCTAGCTGAGCGAGCCTGGCACGGGGACGTAGAGGCCGTCCTCGAAGGAACGCTCGGCGTCGCCAGCGGGGTCAAGGCGGGCTTGGAGGTCCCGAAATCGATCCAGTCGGTTCGGCTCTGGGTCGAGGTTTCGGCGGTGGTCACGCGGGCACTCTAGCGCGACTCGTATGCGCCTGCCTCGCTACGTTCGCGGCTTCTTCCGGCCCTCCGCGGTCGACGGACCCTCCGGCGGATTCGAGCGTTCCGCTCCCGACTCCGCGATTTCCGTCGCTCTCCGCGCCGCATTCAGCGCAAAAAGGCGCCCAATCACACCCTGGCTGCCCCCGCGAGCGCGAGGTCCCACCGGAAAGCTCGGTAGCGCCGCCAAACGCAGGAAATGCGCTCGGTGCACGGTTTCCAAATGTGCCAGGAGGCGGGAATGCGCCAATCCGCAGGCTGCCGGGCGCGGTTGCGAAGGCAACCTCCTCGGTCTGCGTCTACGCGCAGTACGAAGGCGTCAGGTTGCAGCGTTTGCACCCGAGCCGTCACGCCGATCCCGCACGGCGAGGCTCAACGGTATCTCACCGCTTTACCGGTCCCAGAAGGGCCTATTCGGCCGAGGATTCCATCGAACGCTTCCTGGCGAGCGACGCCGAAGAATCACCGGACCGTCAGCTCCGAAGGGGCCGCTTGTTTGCCCACATTCGACGCGGACGGTCGGCTCGCAAAAATGGACACCGGTCGCGTCTCTGCGCTGTTGAAGACGCTTGCAGTCCTCCTGGACCGATGGCACCCGCTCGAGGCGGTTTTGCCGATTCTTAAGTCGAATGTCGCGGATGTTCTGTGCGCCGGTGACGTGGGGCGGCAAAGGTGTCGTTTCCTCGAAGGAAGGCGCCACGATTGCGAACGCTGCCGGGCCTCGTCCGTGAGGAGCAAACCGCGCTTCGCGCACTTGGCGCCCAGTTTGGACTTGCTCGCCGGGGGTGCGAACGTAGAGTGCAAGCGTGCGAATCCGCTTGGTATGGAGAGCCTTGGCTTCACTGGCCCTCGCGGCGTGCACCACGTTTGGTGCGGCGGCCGGCGGTGACGCGAGCCCGGAGGCGTCGCTCCCCTCCGACGGAAGTGTTCCGATAGAACCAGACCTCGGGGACGCGGCAAACCCCGACGCGACCGCCCCACCCGACGCCGACCTCATCGACGGGGACGCGACGGTCACCGCGCTCGACGGACAGGTCGTCAATTGCGACGAGGACGGCGACAGGTTCGCCAAGACCGGCGGCGTCTGCGGGGGCTTCGACTGCGACGACCAGAACGACAACGTGCGCCCCAACCAGGCCTTCGCGACGTTCACGCCGCTGCCGGGCTCCGGGCCAGGGAAGGGAGGCGACTGGAACTGCAACGGGAAGGTCGAGTACGAGCTCAGGGTCGGCGTCGATGATCGGTGCCCGCTCTTGGCGTTCGGGTGCGGCTATGCCGGGTTCGTGGCCAACGATCCGAAATGCGGGTCGAACGCCCGCTTCGTCGCTTGTACGAAAGCCGGGTTCGGCTGCTCGAGGACCACCGACGTCATGCGCGTCGTAGGGTGCCGGTGAGGGCCCGCGAGCTCCCCATCGGGTTCGATACCGCGACGTTCGAGGAGATCAAGGAAGCGGCGCGCGAGCCCGACGCGACGCTCCCGCTCGTCGCACGCGTCAGTGACTCGAGCGCGCCCATCACCCATCCTTCGCCTTCCCAACGCGGCGCACGAGGCGCACGAGGCGCACGAGGCGCACGCGGCGCCGCGGCCACCTTCCCGGCCGCTCCCCGCGGGCTCGCCTCGGCCGTCACCGTGCCGACCACCTGATCCCCGGTCCCGCCCCACGAACCCGCTCAACCTCCCGCGCCAGCACGAGCCCCGTGGCCGTCGACGCCCTCGCGAGCGCGCGCGGCGGCCCCTCGAACACGATGCGTCCGCCCGCTCCTCCCACTTCGGGGCCGAGCTCGACGACCCAATCCGCCGCGCGAATCACGTCCGGTAGGTGCTCGATCACCACCGGCGTATCGCCTCGGACGACGAGCTTCTCGAACGTGCCCACGACCTCGTCGTTCCGCTGGCGGCAGAGCGAAATCCAGGCCGAGTCGCACGGTGCTCACACGCGGGGGCCGTTACCTCGGGCTCTTGCTTCGTGGCGGTCCGGGCACCACGCCTCGCTCGAGGTCCCGGAGCAAATCCACTGCGCGCTGGGCGCGTCGCTCGGGGTCTTTC
>JAYUKI010000333.1:0-1458 GCA_043764595.1 Myxococcales bacterium
CGACGAAAAGAGGCAAATCCACTGCAAAGGATCGATTTGCGTGGCTTCGAGGAGCGCACGAAGACCGAGTACTTTGGTGTCGAAGACACGGTCGAACTGGGCGTCGGTCTTCTTGTCGATGAAGGCGTCGGCCAGGACACCCGCGCCGTGCACGATTCCGTGGATGGGGCCCCACGCCGTGCGCACGTCCGCGAGGATTGCTCCGAGCGCTACCGAGTCACGGACATCGAGGGCGGCGTAGCGCGCTTTGGCGCCTTCGGCCTCGAGTGCCGCGAGCGTGCCGAGCACTTCGCGGTTCGCGAGAATCTTTTCGACCCGCGCGCCAATGACTTTCGGAGTGACCACTTCGCCGGCACGATTGGCCTCTTGGAGCGCAACGCGCTTCATGGAGGCTTCGTCCACGATTCCGTGGAAGGCCACGGGCTCTTCCTCGAGGGGCGTGCGTCCGAGAATGAGCACGCGGGGCCGTGCAAACTTCGCGAGCTCGACGAGGGACGAAGCGGTCACGCCGCGAGCGCCACCCGTGACCACGAACACGGCACCCTCGGGGAGCGGACGTTTGGCGACCTCGAGCGGCACCGGCACACTGGCCAGCGTGAGACGCGAGCCGTCCGCGCGAAGGCCCACTTCGACCTCCGGACCTCCGGAAAAAAGCTCGCTCAAGAGAGCGTCGGCGATTTCGGAGTGCTGGAGATGTCCGCGTTCGAGGTCGATGGCCTTGGTGGACGCCTTCGGCCATTCGTCGCCGGCGGTCTTGGTGAGCGCCGCAATTCCGGCGAGCCACGCACGACCACCTTCGCTTCCGGAGAGCCCGAAATCGCCGCCCGTGTCTTGCACGGTGACGAAGAGGCCGCCGTTTTCCCGCATGTGCGCGGCGACGGTGCGCGCAGCCCCGAAGGCCTCGCGGTTGACCGCCATGGCGTCCTCGTTCGCGACGTCACGAAGTCCGCCGAGAAAGAGCACTCCTGCCGCGTCGGCTGGGATGGCACTCACCTCGAGGGCCACGGCGTTCACGCCGCGCACGCGAAGTCGCTCGACGATCGTTTTTTGGAGAGCCGTTCCGTCCGGAGTGACCGCGAGGACGCCCGCGCCAAGGAGGCCGGGCATCGCGAATCCTGCCGCGGGGGCAGGAACCGCGCGGACCGCGATGCGAAGGACGGGCTCGGCCGGCACTTCGTTGACCGCCGGAGCGGGGGGTGCGGCCGTCGCCGCGCGCGATAATGGGGCTACGGAAGGCTGCGCCGAGGCGCCCGCCTGGCCTTCGAAGAGCGCGATGATTTGCGCGAGGGTGCGCATGGCGGCCATTTTGGAATTGGCCACTTGGGGAAGGTTCGGGACCTGCGTCTTCATGGCGGAGAGAATCTCGACGCGCTTGATGGAGTCGATGCCGAGGTCGGCCTCCATATCCATGTTCACGTCGATCATCTCGGCCGGATAGCCGGTTTTCTCCGCGACGAT
>JAYUKI010000334.1:0-1458 GCA_043764595.1 Myxococcales bacterium
GCGGAGACCTCGGCTCAGCTCGTCGCCGAAAACGTCGCGACCCAGCTCGAGCGCCGCGTGGCCTTCCGCCGCGCAATGAAAAAAGCCCTTTCGACCGCCATGAAGTTCGGCGCCAAAGGCATCCGTATTCGCTGCTCGGGTCGCCTCGGCGGCAGCGAGATGAGCCGTGTCGAGACGTACCGTGAAGGTCGCGTCCCGCTTCACACCCTTCGCGCCGACATCGAGTTCGGCACCGCTGAAGCCAAAACGAAGTACGGCATCATCGGCGTCAAGTGCTGGATCTTCAAGGGCGAGGTTCTTCCCCGCCGCGTTCGTCGCCCGATCACCGGCGCCTGAGCCTTCCGGATTCTTAGGAGAACACGATGCTTTCCCCCAAGCGCACCAAGTTCCGCAAGATGCAGAAGGGCTCGAACCGCGGCATTGCCCAGCGTGGCAGTGACGTTTCGTTCGGCGACTTCGGCATGCAGGCCTCCGAGCCGGGCCGTCTCACGGCCCGCCAAATCGAAGCCGCTCGTATGGCGATCACTCGCCACGTGAAGCGCGCAGGCAAACTCTGGATCCGTATCTTCCCGCACCGCCCGGTGACGAAGAAGCCCCTCGAAGTCCGCATGGGTGGAGGCAAAGGCGGCGTGGAAGAGTGGGCCGCCGACATCCAGCCCGGTCGCGTCATGTACGAGATCTCGGGAATCGACGAGAAGACCGCCCGCGAGGCGTTCCGTCTCGCCGGACACAAGCTTCCCCTCGGCTACAAGTTCCTCGTTCGTGGAGTGATTCAATGAAGGCCAAGGATCTGCGTGAGCGCACCGCCGAAGAGCTGACCGAGCTCGAGAAGACTCTCGCACGCGAGCGCTTCGAAAACCGCTTCAAGAACTTCACGAACCGCCTCGACAACACGGCGGTCTTGAATAAGGCCCGCCGCGACATCGCGCGCGTGAAGACCGTATTGACCGAGAAGGCCGCCACCAAGACCGACAGCGAGGCGAAGTAGTCATGTCCGAAGAAGCGAACACCACCGCCCAGTCGAACGAAGCCCACGGGTTCCGTCGCAAGATGGTCGGCAAGGTCATCAAGGACAAGATGAACAAGACCGTCGTCGTCGAGACCGTTTCGGCTCGCCGCGATGCGCTCTACGGAAAGTACGTCCGTACGCGCGAACGCTACAAGGCGCACGACGAGAAGAACGAGTACAAGGTCGGCGATCAAGTCGAGATCCAGGAGCACCGTCCTATCTCGAAGGACAAGCGCTTCATCGTGGTCCGTCTGGTCAAGAAGTTCGTCGAGGAATGAGCGCAAGCTCCTCCGAAGAAGGCAATAGGAAATAGCCATGATTCAGATGTCCTCAAACCTCGACGTCGCGGATAACTCCGGCGCCAAGCGAGTCCAATGCATCAAAGTGCTCGGCGGATCCCGTCGACGCTACGCCAGCATCGGTGACGTGATCATCGTCTCCATCAAGGA
>JAYUKI010000335.1:0-17827 GCA_043764595.1 Myxococcales bacterium
TGGCAAAAAAGGCTCTTTGCGGACGCGGACAGGGCCGCCACCTCCGCGAACGTCATCCTTGCGAAGCTCGCAGCACCAAGCGCCGAAGAGCTCTCCCCCTCCGAGAGCGAGCGCGCGCGAGAGCGAGCCTCCACCCTCGTAGCAAGTGCGGGAGAGCTCGCCGCCGCATGTCAGAAGGCTCGCTGCGAGGCGCGGGACGCGACTCGTTCGACCGAGGCGCACGCGATGCTGATCGGAGCCCGCAGGGCACTCGCGACTCGTCGTCCGAAGGCTGCGGGCGACCTTGCCCGGGCGGCAGTGGACCGTTGGCTCGCGACGCTCGAGAAACCGAAGAAAGGTCACGAGCTTGCCAAGCCCGACACGGAAGCGAAGAAGGCAGAGGAGTCCGACGCGGACGCTCGACTGCGCGACGCCGAAGCCGCGCGGCGCGTCTGCGAGAGCCGTGCATGCAACCCCGAAACCGCGCGGACCGCTCGTGAAGCGTTTTATTCCGCCAAGATCGCGCGCGCGGACGGCCTCTACGAAGCGAGTGCGAAGAGCGCACGTGACGCCGAAAGCTTCTTCCGTTCCGCGGTCGTGGCGGTGTTCGAGATTCCACCGCAAGTACGCGAGGTTGCTCGCGTCGGAAACCAGCTCGTCCCGACTCCTTCCCTTGCGTTCAAGCCCGGACAGAAAGACCTCGCGCCCTCGAGTGACATGGCCCTCGCCGCTCTCGCACGCACGATCTCGGACAACGGGCGAGCCCTGCGCCGCGTTCGGCTCGTCGTCGCGGCCGAAGCGCGTGGGAACCCGGCGCAGAACAAGAAGGTCGCCGAGAGCCGCGCGGAGGCCCTTCGCGTGGCGCTCGTCGGCAGAGGTGCGCCCGCGGAGCTCTTGAGCGCCGAAGCTGCACCCGCCGCCGACGCCGACGTGCCGCCGACTCCCGTACGTGTCGATATCGTGCTCGAGCTCGCGGAGGGCGTGAAATGATTGGGCGAGCCCATGGTGTCTTTCTGGCGGTGACGTTCGCAACGTTCGCGCTTCCGACCCTTGCGCGCGCCGAATCGGATCCCTTCACGGACTACGAAGAGCTCAAGAAAGGCGGGCCTCCGAAGGGCCCGACTGTCCCCGTAGTGGAGCCCGACACCACCCTGCCCTGGCAGCGTGGCGTGTGGATGCTCGGGCTCCGCAGCGCCTTCAGCTATACGGGAGCCCTCGCTCAATCGATCACGGGCCCGAGCGAGAGCATCACGACGTTCTTTTTCCGGTTCACTCCGACCCTGCAAGTGCACGTCATCGACAAGCTTGCCCTCGGAGCTTCGTTCGGCATCCTCGGAAAGTCGAGCGGACGCGAGGAAGAGCGCGGACGCTCCGAGATCGACTGGCTCAGCGAGGTCACGGCCCACTACACGATTCCAGTCACACCACGGTTCGCGCTCACGCCGGGAGTCGGTGTCGGCTTTTACTTCGGCGGCAGCGAGCGCAGGCTTCAGACCTCCACGGGAGGACCGCTCGTGGACGAGTCCACCAGCACGAGAGGCTTTGCGGCAGCGCTCTACCTCGATGTCGCCTACCAGGTCTCGAAGAACTTCCAGCTGCGGTCGGGCTTGGGATTCTTCGCCAGCGCGGGATCGGAGTCGGTCGAGAGCGTCGACAAAAGCCTCGGTACGACGGCGTTCAACATCACGCTACCTGTCGAGATTCACTACACTTTTTGACACGTCGACGGGCGATCCCTTTCCACCTTCGGTGGAGCCAAAGCCACGACGTCGGATGGGCTCGCACGTGCCCATCGAGCGCGAGGGTGGCTCGGCGCGCAGCCTCTCGCGGACACTCGAGATCCAACGGGGAAAGGACGTCGATCACGTGCACGTTCGGTCCTTCGCAGGCCGCCACGAGCATGGTGGCCCCCGTGCGCTTTGCAAGCACGAACGGCGCGCGATCGACGAGAGCATCCGCTCCCAGGAACAGCACGACGTCGCCATGCTCCGCACGGTCGGGAACCTGATCGATCGGCATCACGACCACCTGGCCCTCCAAAAGGGCGCGGGACGCGTGAGCGAACGCGCCGAGCGGAGCAAGAACCTTCACCCCGAAGCGAGAACGAACCTCGTTCATGTAGCGGTCGACCGAAGAAACACCCTGGCGCTTCGCAACGACGGTCACGGGACACTCGCTCGCGAGCGCGAACCCGGCAAGCTCCCAGTTCCCGGTGTGCGACGCCGCAATGACCACTGGCCGCGGGCTCGAAGCAGCTCCACGCGCGCGGAGGAGCTCTGCCCGCGCCGCCACGGTGAGACGAACGGAACGCAAACCAAGGTCCCTCCCCCCTGCGACGGCCAGCAGGTCGAAGAGGTTCCCCGAGAGCCCGCGATAGAACGCGCTCGCCAACGCCGATGGAGGCCCCGCTTCGCAACGCGCGAGGGCGGACTCCACGTGAGCACGACGCAGGCGAACGAGGTGGCCCACGACGAAGGCAAGCACGGTCGCGAAGAAGTCGCGCACGGGCGAGGGCACGCGCGCGACGCAGAACGCGACCAACGGAAGGATCACACTCCGAAGCCAGCGGGGCGGCGGCCTTCGGGCCCCGAGCCTTCGCGGCCGACCGCAAAAACGTCCGCGAGGTGGAAGGCGATCTGGGACTTCGGGGTCTTGGCCACGAGGAGTGCACCTTCGACCTTGACGTGCTCGACCCGACCCACGGCGAGGCTCGCGCCACCGCTCGCGATGTGGATCGTGAGGCTTACCCCGTCCGAAACGGAGTACGTGCCGTCTTTTGCTTGGATTTCGAGGGACTTGAAGATGTGCTCGAGCTCGGCTGCGGTCATGCGCCGCAGGGTAGCAAGTTCCGCGGCGTGAGGTAGCCCAGGGTGCGTTGCGAAACCCGGACGCCTCCGACCCACCTTGCCGAACGCAAGCGCCTCGGGCAGGGTGACGGAATGAGCGTGCCCGAGAGAGGCCCGACGCGCGACGCGATCGTGGAGCTCCGAAACGTCCGAAAGGCGTTCCGGGACCAAGAGGTCCTGAAGGGCATCGACCTCGTCTGCAAGAAGAACGAAACCACCGTCATCATTGGCGGTTCCGGCGCGGGCAAGACCACCTTGCTGCGTCTCATCGTCGCGCTCGAGTCCCCCACGAGCGGCGAGATCTGGATCGACGGGACCAACCTGGTCGGGCTCGGCGAGCGCGAAACGAACAAGGTTCGGCAGAAGTTCGGCATGGTCTACCAGTACGCGGCGCTGCTCGACTCGTTCACCGTGCTCGAGAACGTGGCCTTCCCACTCGTGGAGCACACGAAGCTTTCGCGTGCGGAAATCAAGGACCGCGTGGTCGACAAGCTGACCATTTTGGGGCTCGATCCTTCGGTCATCGCGAAGTTCCCGAGCGAGCTCTCGGGCGGTATGCGAAAGCGCGTCGGGCTGGCGCGAGCCTTGATGCTCGAGCCTCCGATTCTCGTCTACGACGAGCCGACGAGCGGTCTCGACCCTCTCACGAGCCGCCTCGTGGACGACCTCATCGAAGAGATGCGCGAGCGCTTCGGTGTCACGAGCATCGTGATCTCGCACGACATCGCCAGCTGCTTCCGCATCGCGCACCAAGCGGTGCTCCTCATTCGCGGAGAGGTCGTCGCACGCGGCACCCCCGACGCCCTCGCCGAGGGCGACAACGAAGAGGCGCGCGAGTTCATCCTCAACTCGGGCGTGGACATCGGCGCAGTAAAACGCGTCGCCAAGCGAAGCTGAAGGCGGCCTACGAGACGCCTTCGGCGGCTTCCGCGAGCGTCACGAACGTGTATCCTGCACGTTTCCAGACGAGGACGGCAGCCTCGAGCGACGCGAGCTTGCGTTCGAGACGCACACGAAGGTCGATCTGGTGGGGCACGATGGCCTGGAGACCGTCGTTGGCCTCGAGCACGTCGATCCCGTGCAGCTCGAGATTCACGAGCGGCTCCCCCACGCACGCCGAAGCCAGGAGGCGCGAGCCCGTCGGACCAGCCAGGGTCAGGCTCGTTCCGATCACGGGAAAGCGAGGACCGCGCGTGACTTGGATGGGAAGCTCCACGAGCCCGGTTCCGGGTCGGTAGTAGGGGCGACCAATGCGGTAAGGTCGCATGGGCGCGGTAAGCACCATCGGTGTGTCCACGATGCTCTGGCTCTCGCGGCCCCGCATCCGAATGAGCCCCACGACCGAGGTCTTCGCGAGCCAGTACGCCGGACATGGAAACACCGACGAGTCGTAGGCCACACCGACCTCTGCGAGCACGTCGAACAGGGCATCGGTGACCGTGTAGCCAGGCGCGCGAAAGCCTCGCGGACGGCGCCCCGTGGCGCGCAAGATGTCTTCTGCTCCGCCTTCGATCTGCGCCCACATTTCGTCACGCGAAAGCCGTACGAGATCGTACCTGTGGTCACGCGTGTGGTTTCCCATCTCGTGGCCGAGCTCGGCGGCTTCGCGAAGGGCCTTCGCCGACGCCTCCCGCCCAAGGTCCTGACCTACCGCAAAAAGCGTCATTGGGATGCGCAGGGAGCGGGCCAGATCGAGCAAGCGCGGAACCGCCAAATCGTAGACGAGGGTCTTCGTGGTCTCGTCCGGAGTGAGCCCGTGGATGGCGAAGTAGTTCGGGATTTCGTCGAGATCGACGCTGACGGCGGCAAGCTTCACGGATCTGTGGGTAGCACAACGGCCTTCGAAAGCAGATCGGGCGCCGCTCTGGAAAAGAGCCGCGCCCGACCGAGAACGATTGGCGAACCTTCGGTTCTACTGACGCACGATCTTGGCGTTGCCGATGAGCCCCGTGCTCGTCACGGTGATGCTCTTGGCGCCCGTACCGGCGGTGCCGTAGACCGCGCCCGACTTCAGATCCGGGAAGGCCGAGGTGTCCACATCCTTCGCGTCGCGAGCCGAGACGGTCACGAGGTCCGCCGAGAACGTCGCCGGCAAACGGAGCGTGGACTCGTCGTCGGAGACGACCGAAATGACGCTGTCTTTGGCTGGAGTCACCGAGACGTCCGCCGCCCCGGTTCCGCCCGCCTCCACGGCAACGCTTCCGGTGATCCCGAAGACCCTGATGTCGGAGTTGCCACTCTTGACCACGAGGTTGAGCGGCTTGGCCGCGTCGCCAGCAGGCACCGTCACGACGAGCGACTTGCAGCCCGTTCCGGCAACCGAAATGCTTCCATGCTTCTTCGTGGAGTGGCCGCACTTGACGACGATCTTGCCGGCGCTCTCGGTCACCGTGAACGACTCGATCACTTCCTTGTGAGCGGTCTGCGCGTTTTCGACGTCTCCCGCGTCGCCGGATGCCGCGATGGTGGCCGAGGCCGTCACCTTGGTCGCTGTCGCCGAACCGACCACCGTGAACTCCAGGTTGAATCCGGGATTGGGGGAGTCGTTCAGGACCTCGATGGCTTGGCCCGTGAAGGCAAGCTCTCGAACCGGCTTCTGGTCGGACACGTACTCGGTCGGCGGCTTGAGCGTGATCGAGCCGTCAGGGTTCGTCGTGATGGAACAGGCGGTGAGAGAAGCCGAAACAAGGAAACCCGCAAAAGCAACGAAAGCAGTGCGCATGAACATTCTCCGTGAAAGCGAGGGAGTGGTAGCCCGCACGCGCCGCGCGGGGTGGGCCGCAGGTCCTCTTGGACCGAAGAACGAAGTTTTCCATTCAACGCCGCACCGAGCAAGAAATGCGGGGCGGCTGCGTTTCGTGATTCTTCTGTTAATTCAAATAGTTATGCGCACTCGCATTGGCGGCCACAATGGCTTCGGTAACCGCGGCCGTGGGAGCCCCCGCCTCGAGTGGTGCGCCAAGAACCACGGCGACGGTCGAGAACGGCCAGGCGATCACGAAACGATCCCACGAGCGGTCGAGCGTCCTCCCCCGGAGCACTGCGGCTCCCATCGGGACGATGGCGCCCTTCACCTTCGATGCCGTCCACGATGCACCTTCTTTGGCCAGCCCAATGGGTCCACGAGGGCCGTCGACCGCGAACGCGAGATCGTGCCCCGCCCTGCCCCGCCGCACCATGGCCGCGGCGGCCCGGGCGGCTCCACGAGACGAAGAGCCGCGCACGAGAGAGAACCCGAGCGCGCGCAGTGCCCCCGCGAGCCACGCCCCGTCGGACGACTGACTCACGAGAACGGAAGTCTTTCCCCGCCTTCGCCACGCCAGCAACGGGAACTGCGTGCCATGAAAAAACGCAAGGACCCAAGGGCCTTGCGTTTTTTGGAGCTCTGGCGCCACGACCAGCCGAAGCCGCAACGTGGCGAGCCAGAGACGAAGAAGGAGCCCGACTACGAAGCCGAGCCCCTCCCGCATCAGGACTTCAGGGACTCGAGGAGGGTCTTGGCCCGCTCGAGACCGGGCTCGTTCTCGAGAGCACGCTCGAGCATCTGCTTAGCCTTGGGGGCGTCGCCTTGGCGCTTCGAGATGTCCCCGAGGTAGAAGAAGACCTCGCCCTTCGAGATGCCCGCTCCCGGCTCGAGACGCTGGAGAAGCAGCGCCCGGAAGGTCTTCTGAGCGCGTTCCAGATCTCCGCTGTCGAGCGCGAGAACGCCGAGGTCGCGAAGAACCGGAACCGAGCCCGGATCGATCTTGAAGGCCATGTCGAGCTGGGTAAGGGCGGAATCCTTGTTCCCGAGCTGTGCGAGCGCCTTGCCGAGCTTGTGGTGGAACACCGAGAGCTCTTTGGTGCGCTTCTGACCGAACGACGCGATGATGCGCTCGAGCACCACCGTCGCGTCCTGCTCACGACCCGACGCCGTATAGGCATCGCAGAGAAGGAGCAAGAGCTCCCGATCCGCCGGCATGAGCTCCGTCGCCTTTTCGAGGACGGGGACCGCATCGGGGGGGCTGTTTCGTTCCTTGAGGTGAATCTCGGCCGCACGGCGGAGAAGCTTCACCGAGTCCATGATCTCGCCAGGCGGCGGGATGGATCCCGTCGTCGGGAGCGACGGCATGACCTCGGGCTTCGCAAGCTCGGCCTCTTCGACGAGCATGTCGGCGAGCTCGGCCCACTTCTTTCGCTTCTCGAACGCGGCGAGCAACCGAGGCCGAACGTCTCGTCCCGGGGGCACGAGCGAAATGGCCTTGCGGAGCGCGTCTTCCATGCCGTCGAGGTCGTCGCGCTTCTGGCGAACGTCCGCGAGTCGAAGGGCGAACGCTTTCGCCTCCGTCGGCTCGGAGACCTCCACCAGCTTGGCAAGGGCCGATGCTGCACGTTCGTAGTCCGAACGCCCTTCGGTGATTCGCGCCACGGCCTCGAGGGCGCCGCGGTGGGACGCGTCTTGCTCGAGCACCGCTTCGTACGTGGCGAGCGCTCGGCCAGTGTCCTTCAGTCGGCTTTCGAGGACCTGCCCGAGGCGAACCTTGAGGGCGAGCTCCGAGGTCGTGTCGCCGCGGTCCTTTGCACGCGCAATTTGCGTATCCAAGAGGTCCGCGAGCTTGTCGTCTTGTCCCGTCTTTTCGAGGATTTCGGACAGAGCCAGCGCCGCATCGCGCTGGTCCGGATCCTCTTCCATGACCGCCGTGAGGGTGTCGATGGCGTCGTTCGGCGCCGCGAACTTCTCCATCTGGAGCTTTGCGAGGTCGAGACGCAAAGCGATGCGCTCTTCCACGGTGGTCGCGTTGTCGACGAGCGAAAGAAGGAGCCTCGCGAGGTCCTTGTCGCGCCCCGTCTCCGCATAGAGGTCACGCAGAGCACGCGCCGCCCGTTCGTCGGAAGGCTCGCTCTCGAGGATCTCCTGTTGGAGAGTGATGGCTCGTGCCTTGTCGCCCAGCTTCTCGAGCACGACCGTCGCCGCCTTGCGACGGAGCTCGAGCGCCTCGGCGCCATCCATGACGTGCTCGGCTCGCTTGAGAAGGAGCGTCGTCACCTCGGCGAAGTCGCCAGCATGCTCGCGCAGCGCGACGAGCTCGGCCAAGGCCCAGTCATCGGCCTCATTCTCGGCGAGAAGCTCACGAAGCGCAGCCTCTGCGAGAGCCACGTCACCGAGAGTGTTTTGGGCGACTTCCTTCGCTTCGCGGAGAAGTGCCTTCTTGTCGGACGGATCGGTCTCGAGCTTCGCGCGGAGGCGGAGCACTTCGACGAGATCCTTCTCGCGGCCGCCGACGCGCAAGAGCGCCTCGAGGGCACGAAGAGCTTCAAGGCTCTCCTTGTCGAGTGCGATGGCCTTGCGAAGGGCGACCTCGGCTCCGGCTGGGTCGTTCGCGCGATCACGGCGCCACCCGGCGAGACGAACCCAAAGTTCGACAGGCTCACCAAACGCATCCAGGTTGAGCGTGCTTCGCTCTCGCCCCTCTGCACGTGCGTCCAGAGAGGCCGCCAACGCATCGGCAGCACTCGCCCACTGGCCCGTGATGCCCGCGAGCCTCTCGAGCTCGTTTTGGGCATCCACGTCCTGGGGATCGTCGCCGATCGCGGCTTCGACCGCGCGCTGCGCACCTTCGAGGTCTTTGACTTCCGCTTCGAGAATGCGGGCGTGGTCGAGTCGCGCGGTGACACGAGCCTTGCGGCCATCGGCACGAGCGACGCGTTTGGCGTAGAGGTCCCCGAGCTCCTTCGACAGGCCGAGCGACCGGTACACCGTCTCGAGGCTCTCGAACGCATCTTCGAAGAGAGCACCGTCGTCGAGGAGCTTCTCCATCAATGCTCGGCTTGCGGCGTGCGACGGTACTTTTTCAAGCGCCGTGCGCAACGTCGCGAGACCTTGGGACTTTTCACCGAGCGCGTCGATTTGGAGGCACGCGAGACGGTGAACGAGGTCGGCCGCAGCGTCGGGGGCCGTTTCGAGCGCGATTCGTCGTTCGATCACGTCGGCGAGGGCCGGACTGTCCCCGAGCTCGGCGAACACGGCTTCGAGGGCAACGAGCACCTCGGAGGTGTCTCCGCCTTGTTCTGCCGCGTGTTGGTAAGCCTCGGCGGCCTTGCGAGCATTGCCGAGCTCCACCCGTTCCACCCGGCCGAGCCGGGCGTAGAGGTCCGCGGTAACCACCGCATCGAACACGGAGGTCGCACGCTCACGGAGGGTATCCGCGTACTTCTCCCAGCCCGACTTGCCAACGAGCTTGGCGAGTCGTTCGACTTCCGAGTGCGTGTCCGTGTGGGCAGGCTCTTCGGCGATCGCGCGAAGCAGAGCGCCTTCGGCTTTCTCGGCAGATCCGAGCTTCTCCTCGCAGTAGCCGGCGATTTGCCGAAGAGTCTTCGCGCGGTCGAACGGCTCCGTCTCGGCACGCAGGCGGAGCTCGAGAACTTCGACGAGGTCGGCAAACTTGCCTTCGTTGAGCAAGAGACCCGTTATCGATTCCGCAGCTTCGTGACGAAGCTCTTCGCGGGCTTCACCAATGGCTCGAATCGCCGCGATTGACTCGTTGTCGAAGCCCATCGCGAGCACGTCCGAGTAGGCCGTGAGCGCCTGAGCCGGATCGTCGAGCTCCTTGGCGAGGAGGCCGGCGACACGCTTCTTGAGGGCGCGCCGACGGTCCACGTCCGCCTCGAGAGCCGCGCGTGCGCGAAGGTTCTCGTGGAGCTCGGCGAACATCGATTCCGTCTCGTAGAGAGCCCCGAGCCGCTCGAGAACGTCGACCGAATCGGGTTTGACGTCGAGTGCTTCGGTGAGGAGCGTGATGGCTTCGCGGCGCTCGCCAAGACCCTTCTCGTAGCGATCGGCAGCGTCGAGAAGGAGCTGGAATTTGAGCCCGGCGTCGTCCTCGCCACAAAGCTCGATGCGGCGGCGGTAGAGGTCGACGAGGCGGGCAGCGTCGTTCTTCGCTTCGTAGAGCGGGATCAGGTTGTCGAGGGTGAAGGCGCTGTCGGGCTCGAGGTCGAGGGCACGCTCGTAAGCGTCCGTCGCGCCTTGTGCGTCGTCGAGCATGTCGCGCTTGGCCTCGCCGACGCGACGCCAAGTGCTCGCACGTTCCTCGTCCGACGAGATGAGCTCCACACGCTTCGTCAAGACACGAACGAGCGTGGGCCAGTCCGAAAGGAGCGTTGCGAGGTCCACCATTTCGTCGAGCGGCCGCAGCTCGCTCTCGTCGAGCTTGAACAATCGGTCGTAGGCGTCGAGGGCGCGGCGTGGGTCGTCGCGGCGCTTGTCGTGAAGCTTGGCGAGCGCGTCGAGAAGCTCTCGCTTGCCAAGGCCCTCGGTAACTTGGATGCCCTTTTCGTACGTCTCGGAAAGGTCGTCCCAACGGGACGTCGCAACAGCGAGGCGATCCAGCTCTTCGCGTGTGTCGCCATCGTCCGGATCGAGGACGAAGGCCTGCCTGAGTGCGTCGAACGCGCGCATCGGATCGCCGCCGCGCTCTTCGAGGAGCCTCGCGTTCTCGCGCAGCACGCCGACGCGTTCGCCGGCATCTTGCGCAATGGCGAGCCGGTGCTCGTTGACGGCTACGATGTGCTGCCAGTCGTCCGCTCGTTCGTAGAGCGGACGGAGGATTTCGACGACACGCACCTTGTGCGACGCGTCGTGGAGAAGCGATTCGAGGGCCGCAACGGTCTCGCGGTACGGGGTTCGAGGAGCTTCGGCGAGAAGCTCGACGATGGCCTCGTATTCGTCGATGGCACGACTGAAGTCCTCGACCTTTTCGCGCAGCACGGTCGCGAGATCGAAGCGGAATCGGGCCTCTTCCTCCGGCATCGCGCTCTGCTCGGCGCGACGACGGAGGTGGTCGGCGAGGTCGCTCCAGCGCGAGCACTTCGCGAAGAGCCGAGAGAGCGCGTCGAGTGACGTGACGTCAGTGTCCTCGGCGTCGACTGCGGCACGGTAGGTCTCGATGGCCGCCGTATCGTCGCCGAGGTCTTTCTCCTGGAGGGTCGCGATGACGTGGAGCGTCTTGACCCGGTCGGCCGGCTCGTTCCTGTGGTCGAGAGCTTCGCGGTAGAGGGAGACCCGCTCGTTCGGTCGGTTCGCCTTCGTGAGCAAACGGTCGATCGCGGAGAACGCAACGGTTTGCTCCTCGGGCGAGAACCCGTACGCACGACGGAAGAAGAGGAGGGCCCGATCCACGTCTCCGAGTTGTTCGAAGAGCTCACCGGTTCGCGCCGAGAGCTTTGCGGTGGCCGGATCGTCGCTCGTGGCTTTCTCGAGCTCGGAGGCATAGACCTCCGCCAGTCGCGCTTCGGAATTGGCTGCCCGAGCGAGTCGCTCGAGCTCGCCCCACGTCGCCTCGTCGGCAATGTCTTCGGCAAGAAGGCGAGCCGTGACCTCGAGCGCCGCCTTGAGATCGTCGGACTGCTCCTCTTCGAGCTTCGAGAGGCGTCGCAGGAGCTGCCTGCGCTCGTCCGGATCTTGGCTGGCTCCGAGGCGTGCCTCGAGCGTTCCCATGACCTTGCGCCACTCGTGGCGTGCCAAATAGACGGCTTCGAGAATCTCGGCGGCCCGCGCGGCGTGCGCGGGTGTCTTCATGAGCACTTCCAGGGAAGCCACGGTGGCCGGATGCTGCGGAACGAGCGCGAGCGCCGCTACGTATTCCTCGAATGCTCGGTCCGCGTCCCCGAGGCGTGCTTCGCGGAGGCCGCCAAGCGCATGATGCAACGCAGCTTTGTCACCATCCGCGAGCCCTGGAGCGGCGAGCTGACGTTCGTGGAGGGCGACGAGGTCGTCCCAACGGCCTTCGGCGGCATAGAGGCGCTCGAGGGCTTGGATGGCGAACGGATCGAGCCCAAGCTCGAGAATTCGCTCGTAGACCTCGATGGCCGAGACCTTCTCGCCGAGCTTCTCGTCGAGCAGCCGGGCCTCCTTGGTGTACACCGCGCGGCGTTCGGGGTCGGTCTTCGCGATCTCTCCCCGACGCTTGAGGATGCGGTAGAGGTCGTTGTCGGCCGACTTCGATTCGAAGATGGCCTCGAGAGCAAGCAGCGAGTGCTCGTCGTCCCCTCGGAGCTCGAGGGCCTTTTCGTAGTATTCACGGGCGAGGTCCTGATCGGCGAGCTTGTCGCGGCCGAGGTCGGCGATGCGACGGAGCACGGCGACTTGACGATCCTCATCGAGGATGTCCGGAGCCACTTCGCGCAACAGGGCACACAAGGCCTTGAAATCGCCCGACTTTTCAGCCAAGCGCTCCACGCGCTCAAGCCAGGACTCGAGGGAAGCTTCGGCCGCCGCGTGGCGCGTGCCGCGCGATGCGTAGGCGAAGGCCCGCGACGCATCGCCGATGCGTGTTTCCGACACATCGGCCGCGAGTGCGAGCAGCGACAGCTTCTCGTCGATGCCGTCGGTGGACGCGATCTGGATGTCGAGCACGCGGAGGAGCTTCTCGTGCGCGTCGTCGGCTTCGTAGAGCGGACGCAAGAGATCGGCGGCGTCCCGGCTGGCGCTCTCGTGATCGAGGAGGGCCTCGACGGCCTCCCGGCTCTTCGCGTGCGCTGGGTTGAGAGTGAGCGCTTCACGGTAGGCATCGAGCGCGCCGTCGACTTGGTCGAGCAGACTGCGCCGAACGTCGCCGAGGCGCGTGAGAAGCTCGAGTCGTTCGTCCGTTTCGGTGACGAGGCCCAGCTCGGTCACGAGCGTCTCTGCGAGCTCGTCGTTTTTCTTCGCACGTTCGTAGAGGCGCGCGAGCGCCGACACGATGGCCCGCTCGGCACCGAAGTCGTCGACCACCGCGCGGTAGGCCAAGATCGCTTCTTCGATGTCGTCGAGCTTGGTATCGAGCGTCGCCGCAGCGCGAACCATGAAGCCCTTGCGAGCCTCCGAGCTCTGGGCGAGACGCTCCCTCGAGCGGAGCACGTCGACGAGTGCGCGTGCGTCACCTTTGCGTTCGAAGAGCCGGTCGAGGGCCACGAGAGCTTCGTCGTCGGTGGGATCGTCCTCGAGACGTTCCTTCCAGGCGCCGATCGCAGCGTCGAAATCGGCGAGCTGCTCTTCGCACAGGAATCCCAGACGCCCGAGGAGCGTACGCCGCGAGGCGGGCTCGACCTCGAGCTTCACCTGGACGCGGATCATCTCGGCGAGCTCTTGGCTGCGCCCGGTTGCCCCGTAGATGCGTTCGAGAGCACGGGCGGCCGGAATGGCAACCGTCGGGTCTTCTCGGTCGAGCTCGAGCACTTCCCGATAAACGGTTTCGGCGCGTTGCGCTTCGGCGGAGGCCTCGTAGATTTTGGCGACCTCGAGCAGGATGTCGGCGCGGGGCTGCGGTGTTCCAGCCGCCTGAGCAGCCTCGCGGAGCACTTCGGCCGCGCGGCCCATCGCGCCGTGTCGAGCGCTGATTTCGAGGAAGCGCTTTCGGTTGTCGACGTCCTCCGGTGTGAGAGGAACGAGACGCGCGTACGCGTCGAGAGCGCCCGCGTCGTCGGTAAGCTTCTCGTCACGCAGGTCGGCGACGCGGCGCAGGATGTCGCGCCGCTCGTCCTTGTCCGTCGCGAACTCGAGGCGCACCTCGAGCACACGAACGAGATCCCGGCTCTCGCCGCGGTGGGCGTAGACCGCTTCGAGGATACCCGAAGCGCGTTTTCGGAGCTCGGGGACGGCAAGCGTCGCCTCCACGAGATCCTTGGCTTCCCGGTTCGTCGGATCGTCCGCGAGGACCTCCTCGAGGTAGCCAATCGCGGAGGCGGGCTCGCCCAACTTCTCTTGGAAGATGCGACCAAGGCGTAGGCGCAGCGTGGTCGCGTCGTCGCCGACGGCGTTCGACAGCTTCCGAATGAGGAGGGTAGAGAGCTTCTTCCACTCTCCGCTCGCCGCATAAAGCTTGTCGAGTGCGGGAACGGCCTGTTCGTGCTCGGGGAACTCTTCGAGAATTCGCTCGTAGTACGAGATGGCGCGCGTGGGCTGTCCGACGATTTCCTCGACGAGGATGGCCACGTCGACCAGTAGGGCTGCGCGAGCGTCTCCTTCTTGGGCGGCGATGACTTGCTCGTAGGCGACCTCGAGCTCGCTCCAACGTTCGCGGTTCGTCAGCGTCTGGCGCAGACGAGCGAAAGCCCGTTCGTTCTTCGGGTCGGCCTTCAAGATGCGCTCGAGATACGGCCGCGCCGCTTCGGCATCGCCGAGGTTTTCGTCGTAGAGGGTGGCGGCACGTTCGGCG
This sequence comes from Myxococcales bacterium, assembly GCA_043764595.1. GTDB lineage: Bacteria > Myxococcota_A > Polyangia > Polyangiales > Polyangiaceae > JAAFHV01. The sequence goes on from JAYUKI010000335.1 coordinate 14,000, forward strand.
AGGTCGAGCTCGACGGCGAGTGGCAGGGCCGACGGACCATCGTTCGGCACGGCGGTCGCTATGGCTTCCACGAATGCCTGGGTTCGCTGGGTGCGGTTCGCGAGAACGCCGAGCCTGTCCCACATGGAAAGCTCCGAGGGGACCTCCGAGACCGCCTTGGCCACTACGTCGAACGCTTGGGCGAAAGCCCCTTGCTTTTCATACACTTCCGCGAGGCGCTCGTAGAGGGGCAAGCGGTCTTGTTTCGATACGGCCGTCGCGATTCGTACTCCGAGGACCTCGGCCTGTTTGTCGAGCTTCCCGGTCGCGCGGTAGCAGTCTTCGAGGACGATGGCCGCTCGGCCGCGGGTCTCGGCGACAGGCAGGAGGCGCTCGGCGAGGGCCATGGCCGACGCGTCGTTCGGTTGGGCGGCGAGAGCACGTTCGACCGCCGCGAGGGCATCGGTCGGCCTGGAAAGGCTCCCCAAATAGAGCTCCGCGAGCTCGAGCTCGCGTGCGACGCGGTCTCGACCTTCGGCGAGATCGCGCTCTTGCTCGATGGCCACGGCCGCACCAGCGGCGTCACCCGACTCACGGAGGAGTCGAGCCACGGCACGGAGCGCGCCCGAGCTTTGCGGGTCCGAAACGAGGATTTCGCGGTAGAGCGCGACTGCGCGTTCCGGGCTCTGGAGCCCGTCTTCTTCCAAAGTGGCCCACTCGGCCAGAAGCGCCAAGCGCTCCTTGACTTCGGCCCGATCTACCCTTCGACGCAAGAGCCACCGGAGGTCGTCGTGACGCCCTTCCGCACGCAGCAGCGCGTCCAGCTTGGCCCCCACGGCTTCGTCGGTTTCGTCGGCCTCGTAGAGCTCGCGGTAGATGCGAACCGCTTCGTCGACGTTGCCGAGCTCGCGTGCCGAGACCTCGGCGATCGCAAGACGAAGATCGCGAGCCTCTTCGGCGGACGGCTCGGCCTTGGCGAGACGGCCGCGCAGAATCTCGCACAGCTCGCTCCACTTGCCCGCGGCGCGTGCCACCGACTCGAGGGCCGAAAGCGCACCCGACCGACGCGGGTCGAGATCATAGGCCTTCCGTGCCCAGGCAAACGCAGACGTTCGGTCCTGGAGCTTGTCGCCCGTCGTCGTGACCAGCTTCTGGAGAAGCGCACGGCGCGCGTCGTCGTCCTTCGCGTGGCCAAGCAGAACTTCGTAGAGCGCCGGGAGACGTCCCCACTTTTCGTCCGCTTCGTAGAGCGGTTGCAGCTCGCTTGCCGCTCGTTCGTCGTCGGGGCGCACCGCGAGAATGCGCTCGTACGCGCGGAACGCACGCTCGGGAGCCTTGAGCCGCTCGCGGTAGACCGCGGCCGCTCGGAACGAAAGATCGACCTTTGCTTCGGGATCTTGGGCCCGATCGGCTGCGCCCGAAAGGACCTCGGCAAGACCTTCGTAGTCTTGCGTTCGATCGTACATGGCCGTGAGAGAATCGAGATCGTGCGTTTCGAGGTAACGATCGCGCAGCGCACGGAGCGCCTTCGGATGCGTGGGCGAGAGCTCGAGGACGCGGGTCCAAGTGCGGCTCGCACCTTCGGAGTCCACGAGGCGATCGGTGTAAACTGCACCGAGCTTCTGCAAGACTTGGAGCCTTTGGGCGTCGTCCGGAGCGAGGTCGACACGTCGCTCGAGCACTTCGGCGAGCGAACGGAAGTCCTTGTCGCGCTCCGACTGCTTCTCGAGAGCGTCGAGCGCGGGCAGGAACGCAGGCTCCTCCTCGAGGACTTTTTTGTAGAGACGAACGGCGTCCGCGCCGCGATCGAGACGCTCGGCCGCAAGCTTGGCCATCTCGAGGGTGAGGGCTCGGCGCTCCGCTCCTGGCGGCATGGCTTCGATTTCGGCCTCGTGGAGCTCGAACAGCTTCGCGTACGTCCGGCGCTTGCCGTAGAGCTCCTTGAGCTTCTCGAGCGCTTCGGGATCGAGAGGCACCGATTCGCGAAGCTTTTCGTAGGCTTCGACGGCGTTCTGGACGTTGGAGAACTGGTCGAGCCACCGACGGGCGATGCCACGGTAAATCTCGGCGCGCACTGCGCCGTTCGGCTCGAGCTCCGCGAGGCGGGCCTGGGTCGTGAGAAGGTCACGCCAACGCTGGAGGGTTTCGTACACGCGCGAGAGCTCGCGGAGCGCGTCTGCGTCCTGCGGTGCCAGGGTGACGATCTGCGTGAGCACGGCCACGAGGGCCGAGTCACTCTTCAGATGATCCGTGTAAACGACCGCAATTTCGCGAAGGATGGGGAGCCGTGCTTCCGCATCGTCGGCAGGAATGCGCTCGAGCTCGCCACGAAGGAGGTCGGCGAGCGCGTTCCATCCCGACGTCTGGCGATAGAGCCTTCGAAGGGACGTGCGGGCTTCGCCGTTCGCGGGGTCTTGCCGAAGAAGCGAGCGCCATTGTTCGATGGCCTTGGCGGCGTTCGCGCCCTCTTCCGCGAGCTTGGCAATCTCGGTTGCGACCTTGGCGCGCTCGCCCTCGGGGAGTGCGCGCTGCGCGTCGCCGAGAATCGCCGCAAGCTTCTGGCTTTCGCCCCGTTCCGCGCAGAGCTCGCGGAAGAAGTTCAGCATCACCGGCTGGGCGGGCTCCACCTTTCGGAGGCGCTCGAAATAGGGCTCCGCTTGGTCCGGACGCTTTCGCATCCGCCACTGCACCATCGCGATTTGAAGCAGGGTGCCCGCTTCTTGTCCGCCACGGACGCCTCCCCCGGCGAGCTGCTCTTCGTAGAGCGCGACGAGGTGGTCCCACATCTCTTTCTGGGTGAAGTAGTCGGCCAAAAACGAGATGCCTTCGGGGTGGCCAGGGGAGAGCTCGAGCACGCGCTCGTAGGCCATGGCTGCACGCTCGAGGTCTCCGAGCCGCTTCCGGGCGAGGCGCCCAAGGCGCAGGTATCCTGCGATTTTCTCGTCCTTTGCGCTCGACTCGAGAGCAAAACGCTCGAGGCTCTTTGCAAGGTCCTCGTAGCGCTCTTCTTCGCGGTAAACGTGCTCGAGAAGCAGTGCCGCTCGGCGGTTCTTCGGATCGATTTCGAGTGCCTCGCCGAGGCCCGAGACGACCTCTTCGAGAAGCACCTTGCGAGGCGCTTTGCCCTTCTTGCCCTTCGATGCGAGCTCGGGTCGGCCATAACGAAACGCCGTTTCCGCAGCACTCACCAGGAACGAGCTCTTCAACGCCGCATCTTGGGCGGAGCGAGCCTCCTCGACGTAGCGCGTGACGAGCTCGCGCCACTTCGCGCGACGGGCAGTGCTCCGCTCGATGGCCTCTTCGGCGTGGTCTTGGCCAGGCGCAAGCTCGAGGACTTTCGCGTACGCTTTCGAGGCAGACTCGTCGTCGAGAAGCTCGTCGTCGAGGATGCGCGCGAGCTCTTCGACGAGAGGAAGCTCTGCTGGCGTTCCTGCCGCAAGCCCGGACTCGAGGCGAAGGAGCGACGCGACGGCGTCGTACTCCCGTCGCATCTCATGGGCCTTCCGCGCCGCTTCGAGAAGCTTCTCGAGCTCCGCTCGTGACAGGTCGGTCTCGACGTATGCGACATGGCCGCTTTCTCCGTCCCAACCCAGAGCGGTGCGCAGATCGGCAAGCGCCTCCACGTTCTCCGGATCGTCTTGAAGCTGGCCAAGTGCACTGCGGATGGTCTTCGCGCTCATCGTCACCTTGCGAATCGGGTTCCCGAGTGGCCTGGATCCGTGTGGCTCCTCAAGAACGACGTAAGCCTTCTACATCGTTCAAGATTTCCCCCACGAACCGGCGGTCGAGCCACGATGGTAAAGGCCAGCATGCCGGGATTCAATGGACTTCGCGTCAAGCGGTACCGAT
>JAYUKI010000336.1:0-4823 GCA_043764595.1 Myxococcales bacterium
TCCGGGACGTTCTTCTCGTAGTCGTCGTGAATCTGCAGCGCGCCGTCGAGCCAGCTCACCGCGTGGCGCACAGGAGTCTTGGCCTCGATGAGAACGATGGGCAGGCCATTCACGAGCAGCACGAGGTCCGCACGCCGCTCGGCGGGCCCGGCGCGGAAGGTGAACTGGCTCGTGACGACGTACTCGTTGTTCTCGGGGTTGTCGAAGTCGATGAGGCGAACCGTGACGTGCTCGTGGTTCGGGCCGAAAGGCATCGAGCGATCGCCGCGCAGCCACGCCGTCAGCTCCTCGTTCGCCTTGAGCAGGCCATCGGAGCGCACCGCGAGCACGATCGCGCGGAGCTTGTAGAGCACCTGGTCAGCGCGGTCAGGAACAGCCGCGATCTCCGGGTTGAGACGGATGAGCGACTCGCGGATCCAGTGCTCGACGAAGACCTCGTGCGGTTGGCGCGGGACGTTTGCGGGCACGAGGTAGTGCCAGCCGAGACCTGAGAGTTTGCTGTTCTGGCGGGCGAGGCCGGCGCCGACCGCGGTGTGGTGGGTGACGCCGCCGCAGAGCAGATCGCGGATCAGCTTCTCGACGGTTGAGGCTTCGGTGAAGCTCATGGCCGGCCGCCAAGTGGCTCGATGGCAAGGCGTGCGAAGGCCCGGGCTTCCTTTGCCCTTGCAGACAGCGAACTCTGGGCTCGCCACGCCGCCGCGAGCGTATCGGAGATCTCACGTTGTTCCTTGAGTGGAGGGAGCGGCACCCTAAGTGACCTAAGCGCGCCGATGGTGAGCTCTGGCTTCGTGCTTCCTACGGCATTTGAGGTCGCGTACCGAGCAAAGAGTGGACTCTTCCAAAGGTGAAGGAAGAACTCTGCACTCATCGAGTTGCCCAGTCGAACCCTAGCAACATGGCGGTTGATGTTGCCATTGAAGCCACGGGGCACGATGCCAATCTTGCCGGTACTAGCGCCCTGAATCGCGATCAAAACGTCGTCGCCTTGGACTCGGCTGCGCTTGTAGGCGTTGTCGAGTTCGGGCGATGCGAAGTACACGTCTTCGTAGTCTCCGTTGAGGTTCTGTGTGCGCAGAACTGGAACGCCACTAGACCTAACTTCGCCGAGTTGCACGATTCCGTAGCAAATCGGTGCGTTCGGATCCGTTAGTTGCTCCAGCGCCGGCGTGGACCAGCGGGGCTTAGGCCGCAACAGCTCAAGTGAGAGCGAACGATACGCTGTCGCGGCGGCCAATGCTGCATCTTGAAGCGCGGCAATCGTCGTCCACGCTGCGGTTGCCAGATCTGCGATCTGGCGCTGCTCCTCCAGCGGGGGGAGCGCGAACTCGTACTTCACGAGTGGTGCCTTGTTCAGGAACTTGTTCGTCGAACCCGCCCACATCCGACTCACGTATTCGTTGAACGCATCGGTCTGCAGGAGAAACGGAAGCAGAGTCGGCAGGAGCCTTCTGGTGGGGTCCTTCGAGCGGAGTACGAATAGCTTCTCTCCAGTAATCCCGGAGAACTCAGGACAGGCGAGCTTCTTCAGGTTGCGAGAGTGAAAAAGGACATCTCCCGCGCGAAAACGTCGATTGAAGGTCGGCGGCACGCGCTCATCGCTTGTCATGCCCCACCGCCGAACGCGTAGGTCTCCCTCGTCGATATGCTCCCCTGCCACGAAGCGTTCCGGAACATCTGGGTTTCGATCCCAATACTCGCTCACGACCTCGACGACGTCGCCAAGCACGACCCGCGTCCAAGCAAGCTTAAGGTCAGCCACTGGCCACCTCCATCTCACCCACCAGGCCGTCCAACATGTCGACGACGGCGTCCATCTCGATCCAGAACGCACGGCCCGAGTCTTCCCACGCGACCCACGCCTCGCTGAGCGTGCGCGCGTCGCTCGCCGTCGTTGACGATGCGCTCTGGCGCTTCACGTAGAGCGGGATCGAGAGGCTGAATCCCTGCGCGGCGATGTCTTCGAGCGTCGCGACCTTCGCGAACCCATCCTGGTCGGCGAAGGCCTCGTACGCCGACTCGATGCGCTGCTGGTGCTCGGGCCGCAGGAAGCTCGTCGCGCGCTCGCGGGCCACCTCGTTTACCGCGTCGATGAGCACCACTTTGCCGCGTTTCTTCGGCGGCTTCTTCGCGCGGCAGAAGACGACGCAGGCCTCCATCGGCGAGTTGAAGAAGAGGTTCGGTCCAAGCCCCAGGACGCAGTCGACGAGGTCGGCCTCGACGAGCTTCTTGCGCAGCTCGGCCTCTTCCTTCCGGAACAGCACGCCGTGAGGAAACAGGATCGCGCAGCGCCCCGACTTCGCGTCCATGCTCTTCAAGATGTGCTGGAAGAAGGCGTAGTCCGCGCGCCCTTGCGGCGGCGTGCCCAGGAAATTCCGGCCCCACGGGTCGGTGGTCCACGCCTCGCGGTTCCACTGCTTGATCGAGTACGGCGGATTTGCGAGCACCACGTCGAAGGTCTTGAGGCGGTCGGCCTCATGGAAGGTCGGCGAGGCGAGCGTGTCGCCGCGCGCGATCTCCGAATCCTCCACGCCGTGCAGCACGAGGTTCATGCGCGCGATGGACGCGGTCATGTGGTTGCGCTCTTGCCCGAACAGCTTGAGCGTCCGGTGCTCGCCGCGCTTGCGCTTCACCTCGGTGAGCGCCGAGATGAGCATGCCGCCCGTGCCGCAGGTGGGGTCGTAGATGCTCTCGCCGGGTTTCGGCTCGAGCATCTGCACCATGAGGTGGACCACCGTGCGGTTCGTGTAGAACTCCTGCGCCGTGTGCCCGCTGTCGTCTGCGAACTTCTTGATGAGGAACTCGTAGCCATTGCCGAGCTCGTCCTCGGGCACGTTGGCGAGCGAGAGCGTCTGTCCCGAGAAGTGCTCGAGGAGGTTCTTGAGCGTGACGTCGGGCAGGCGCTCTTTGTTGGTCCACGCAGCGTCGCCGAAGATGCCATCGAGGCCGCTTGGGTTGGCTGCCTCGATGGCGCGATGCGCTGACTGCAGCTTCTTGCCGACGTCTTTCGCGGTGGCGCGCACGTCCTTCCAGTGGGCGCCCTCAGGGATGACGAAGCGGTCGTTGGCCGTCGCCGTCGCGTAAACAACGTCGCCCTTCGACTCGGCGAGGGCGCTGGCATGGTCCTCGTCCCACACGTCCGACAGCCGCTTGAAGAAGATCAGCGGGAAGACGAACTGCTTGTAGTCGCCGGCATCGACGAGACCGCGCAGGATGACGGCGGCGCCCCAGAGATACGATTCGAGCTCCTGCTGCGTCATGCGCTCGCTCATGACAGCCATCCCCCCTCGTGCATGACGCGGCGCAGGTTGTCTTCCGCTTCGCGACAGTTCGCGAGGGCGTCTTTGAAGGCGGCCACGGCCTCTGGCAGCGGCGGGATGTCGGCGCCGATCGGCGGCAGCACGTAGCGCGAGATGTTGAGCGTCCAGCCCTCCTTCTCGATCTCGGCGCGGTCGACGACGCGCGCGCGGTCCTCGACGTCGGCGAAGCCCAGCACCCACGAAGCGATCTGCTCGCCGTGCGCCGGGTCCATGAAGTTCTGCGCGCGCCCCCGGCGGAACACGGAGGAGGCGTCGACGATGAGGACCTTGCCCTTCTTGCGCTTGTCCTTGCGCTGGCGAAGCACGAGGACGCAGGCCGCGAGGCCGGTGCCGTAGAAGAGGTTCGGCGCGAGCCCGATGACCGCCTCGATGAGGTCGTGCTCAAGCAGATACTTACGGATCTGCGCTTCCATGCCGCCACGGAAGAGCGCGCCCTGCGGCAGCACCACGCCCATGCGCCCGGTCTTCGGCGACATGGACTTCACCATGTGCTGCACCCAGGCCATGTCGGCGTTGCTGTCGGTCGGCAACCCAGCGAAGGCGCGGCCCCATGGATCCGACTCCCAGATCTCGCGGCCCCACTGCTCCAGCGAGAACGGCGGGTTGGCGATGACCACGTCGAAGGTCGCGAGACCGCCTGTGCCCGCGTCGCTGAACACCGGGTTTCGAAGCGTGTCGCCACGTTCGATGACGAAGTCCTCGATGCCGTGCAGGAAGAGGTTCATCCGCGCCACGGCGGCGGTGGTGAGGTTCTTCTCCTGGCCGTGGAGCTTGCCGAAGAAGGTGCGCGGATCGCCGCCTCGCTCGCGCACGTGGGACACTGCCGCGAGCAGCATGCCTCCCGTTCCGCACGCAGGGTCGTAGATGGTCTCGCCCTCCTTCGGGCCGAGGATGTCGACGATCAAGCGTACGACGCTGCGCGGGGTATAGAACTCGCCGGCTTTCTTGTTCGTGGCGTCGGCGAACTGCTTGATGAGGTACTCGTAGGCGTCGCCCATCACGTCGGACGCGACGCGGGCGTTGCCGAGCGAGAGCGCCGAGAAGTGCTCGATGAGGTCCTTCAGCAGCTCGTCGGGCAGGCGGTCTTTGTTGGTCCACTGGGCGTCGCCGAACACGCCGTAGAGGTGCTTTTGGTTCGCGGCCTCGACGCCACGCATGGCGTTGGCGAGCGCGGTACCGACGTTCTTCGGTGCCCGGCGCACGTTCGACCAGTGGAAGCCCTCTGGCACCTGGAAGCGGTGCTCGTCGGCGAAGTCCTCGCCGTACTCGGCGAGCATCGCGGCGTGCTCCTCGTCCCAGACGTCGCAGATGCGTTTGAAGAAGAGCAGCGGCAGGATGTAGGACTTCCAGTCCGTTCGATCGACCGGGCTGCCGCGCAGGATGTTGGCCGCTTCCCAGAGGTGCGACTCAAGCTCTGAGAGGGCGATCGGGTTTTTGGGTGCGTCGGTCATTGGGAGGCGCTTTTGGATCGGAGTGGGCCCGGTCGACGGTTTCCGGGATGGCGGC
>JAYUKI010000337.1:0-1452 GCA_043764595.1 Myxococcales bacterium
ATCTCAGCAGCCCGAACAAAAGAGCTCGCCCTACTCCGTCCTCGTAGTCGGCGCGATGCTCCTCGTCTTGGCGAGCGCGTCGTACATCGTCGTCCCGGACTTCCTCGCGAAGGTTCTCGGTCGACTCGGCTCGTTCCTTCCGATCCTGGTCCCGGCGGTCGTCGTCGGCGCCATCCCCAAGGGCCGTTCGTGGGGCACGCGCATCACGATGGGCGCCATCGCGGCGGTGCTCGCGCTCTTCGTCCAGCGCATGTGGCCGGGTGCGGCGGAGGCCACCAATCCGACCGAGGTCCCGGTCGAGTCGCACACGATCCTGAGCTGGCTCGTGGGGCTTCCCTTCGTCGGCGCCATCGCCATCCTGTTCTTGCCGCGCCAAGCGCCTCGTACGCTCAAAGGCGTCACGATGGCGATCATGCTCGTCTCGCTCGTGGCGAGCGTTCCGCTCCTCGGCGTGTCGATGGGACGCGAGTTCCACTTCGACCAAGACATCGTGTGGATCGAGCGTTTTGGCATCCACTACCACGTGGCCCTCGACGGGATTTCGCTCTGGCTCGTGATGCTCACGGTCATCATCATGCCGATCGCCGCTTACGCGTCCTTTGGCTCGATCGAGACCCGGCTCAAAGACTGGTGCTTCTCGCTCCTCGTGCTCCAAGGCGCGATGCTCGGGGCTCTCGTCTCGATGGACCTCTTCCTCTTCTACGTCTTCTGGGAGCTGATGCTCATCCCGATGTACGTGATGATCGGTGTTTGGGGAGGCGCGAACCGCATCAAGGCGGCGATCAAGTTCTTCCTCTACACGATGGCCGGCTCGGTCCTCATGCTCGTCGCGATTCTGTACCTTGCGTACAACTACTCGCGCGCTTCGGGGGGCCAGCTCAGCTTCGACTACTTCGAGCTCCAGCGGCTCGTGCTTCCCCACAACGTCCAGATGTGGCTTTGGGCTGCGTTCGCACTGAGCTTCTGCATCAAGGTGCCGATGTTCCCGCTGCACACGTGGCTTCCGGATGCCCACACCGAGGCGCCGACGGCGGGCTCGATCATTCTGGCCGCCGTGATGCTCAAGATGGGTACTTACGGGTACTTGCGCTTCTGCATGGGCCTCTTCCCCGAGGCCTGTGGATGGAGCGCGGCTACGCTCGGCGGCATCGCCGTCCTGGGCGGCATCCTGTACGGCGCCCTCTGCGCTTGGAAACAAGACGACGTGAAGCGCCTCGTCGCGTACTCGTCCGTGGCCCACCTCGGGTACGTGATGCTCGGCATCTTCGCGGCGACGCCCGCGTCCCTCGAAGGCTCGGTTCTCCAAATGGTGAACCACGGCATCTCGACCGGAGCGCTCTTTCTTCTGGTCGGCGCGATCTACGACCGTCGCCACACGCGCATGCTCGACGAGTTCGGCGGCCTCGCGAAGGTGATGCCGGTCTACGCGACCCTCTTCATCATCGTCGCCAT
>JAYUKI010000338.1:0-1451 GCA_043764595.1 Myxococcales bacterium
CTCGTCGAAGAAGTCCGGCCAACGAAGGTGGCGCTTGCGTTCCCTCACCGAAACATCGGTGACGCGAACCGCACGGTCGAGGTCTTCGGGTTCGAGTCCAGTCGGACCGCCATCGGGGACGGGGCTTGGTGGACGTTCAGACTCTCGATCTCCGAACAGGGAATCCCGTTCACGTGATGATGGTCCGGGAGACTCCGGCTTCCCGCGCCGGGGCCGTGGTTGGCGCGATGTTGACGGCACCGAGCCTAACACTCCCACCCAAGACCCAGATTGTGGCTGGATTGGGTTGCCCGGACTTGCGACTCCAAGCCCTCGACGAAACGACGGGAAAAATGGTGGACGCCGAGGCATGCGTCTCCAGCGGGGTGGTTTTTCTTGGCAGGAACATCCGCCAAGACGCCCAAGGCCGACGCTTCATCGCACCGGGCGACACGTCCGAGGAGAAGTACGTCATTGGCCACGAGCTCGGGCATTCGATCGAGCACAACACGCTCGGGGGACCAGCGGGATTGGCCAGCCAAAATAGCCGTCTGTGGGACGGCGACCTTTGCGGCTGCGGCCACGTGCGCGGCGCGAACAACATCCACTGCCTCCAGAGCACCGAGAACCAGGCCGGAGGCTACCTCGAAGGGTTCGCGCACTTCGTGGCGACGGCGATCATGAACCCGCAAGTTACGAAGAACGTGCCCTTCGTTTACTACAAAGAATTTCTCCAGCCGAACGCGTCGCCCTTCCTGCTTCCCCGCACTGTGCTCCCTCCCGTGAAGATCCAAGCGGGAACACCCGTGGCGTGGCTTCGGAATCGGTGCGATCGTGGCGTCCAAGCCGACCGTTCCACCGAGTACGACTGGATGACGTTCCTTTGGGGCATCCATCAGCGTGAAACCACGGGCTCGATCGACTACGGTACGTGGATGGGCATCGTGCGCGACGGCTGGTGCGGAGGAAGGAGCTGCACCGGGTTTGGCACGCTGAGCTGGGGCCCAGTGCGGAGCAACGCGTTTGCCAAGTTCGGGAGCACGTTGGCCGATCCGCGGATTCGGCGAATGGACGATCTTGGGCGAGACAGCTCAGTGGACCACTGACATGAAGCCCACCGCGTTCATCGGATTTGCCGTGGGACCGCTCGGCCTTCTCCTGTGGTGCTGCACCGCAGGAGAAGCGCTGACGCCGTCGCCACTGACGACAGCGAGAGACGCCGAGGTCGTCGAAACGGACACGACGCTCGAGGCCGCGGTCGATAGCGCGGATGCCAAGCCGTTCGTACTTCCGCCACCGGCCCCTTATGACAGTCCGACGTGCCATCACCCACCGCTTCGCACCGCTTGCGAGGGCCGCTGGTGTGTCTTGCCGAAGGGATGTTTTCTCATGGGCGCCCCAGAAACCGAGCGGAGGCGTTCGAAGTTGGGTGAAGAACAGCGCGAAGTCTCCTTTACGCATGACTTGCGTAT
>JAYUKI010000339.1:0-1451 GCA_043764595.1 Myxococcales bacterium
ACCACCGCGTGGTGGGACGACTTGTGGCTCAACGAAGCCTTTGCCACCTGGATGACTCCGAAGATCATCGAGCGCTTCAAGCCCGAGTGGGACTTCCCGAGCTCCCGTGCGAACCAGGCCAGCTACGCCATGCGCACCGACAGCCTCACCAGCGCTCGCGCCATTCGTCAGCCCATCGTCTCGAACGACGACATCAAGAATGCCTTCGACGGCATTACGTACCAAAAGGGCGCGGCGGTCATTGCCATGTTCGAGCGTTGGGTCGGCCCCGAGGTCTTCCAGCGCGGCGTCCAGAGGTACATGCGCGAGCATGCCCACCAAACCGCCACCTCGAAGGACTTCCTCGAGGCCATTTCCAAAGAAGCGGGACGTGACGTCGCCGTCCCGTTCGCGACGTTTCTCGACCGACCCGGCGTACCGCTCGTGGCGACCGAGACCTCGTGCAGCGAGGCCGGCGCCAAGCTCACCCTCTCGCAATCGCGCTATTTGCCGAGCGGCGCCGAGGCCCAGGCCGGCGCGTTTTCCCCGTGGAAAGTTCCCTTTTGCGCCCGCTTCGGCAAAGGCAAAAAGGCGGACGCCGCGTGCACCCTGCTCGCCGACACGAAGGGCACGCTCGATCTCCCGTATTGCCCCGACTGGACCCTTCCGAACGACGCCGCCTCCGGGTATTACCGCGTCGGCTTGGGGAAAAAGGACCTCGCGAGCCTCACCCGGAACTTCGACAAGCTCTCGGCGCCCGAGAAAATGTCGACCGTCGGCAACCTGTCGGCCCTCGTGAGAAACGGCACGCTCGACTCCACCGCGGTGCTCGAGCTCTTGCCGGTCCTGGCCCGGGACAAGAACGTGCACGTCGTCGACCTCGCCGTGGACGCCACCGCTGCCCTTCGCGACGGCGGCATGTTCGACGCAGCGTCGCGTCCGAAATTCGCCAAGCTCGTCCAAGAGCTGTTCGGTGCAAAAGCGCGCGCCCTCGGCCTCCACGCCAAGCCGAACGAAGACGAAGAGACCCGCTGGCTCCGGCCTTGGCTCGTCGATCTCGTCGCCGACTCGGGCGAAGACGCGGCACTACGTGCAGAATGCACCAAGCTCGCGAAAGCGTGGCTCTCGGACCGCAACGCGATCGAACCCGAGCTCCTCGGCTCCGTGCTCGGAATCGCCGCGAGCTTCGGAGATCACGCCCTCTTCGATGCCTACCTCGCCGAAGCGAAGAAGGCCCCCGAGCGCATCGATCGCGAGCGCCTCGTGTGGGCTCTGGGTCAGTTTCGCGAGCCTGCGATCGTGACGCGCGCGCTCGACCTCGTGCTCGGGACCGACTTCGATCCGCGCGAATCGGTGCGCATTCTGTGGGCCGTAACGCGGCTTCCTTCGCATGTTCCGTACGCCTGGGCGTTCGTCACGAAGAACTTCGACGCCATCGTGGCCCGCTTGCCGCGCGACTCGGGAGCCGGGTT
>JAYUKI010000340.1:0-4812 GCA_043764595.1 Myxococcales bacterium
GTTTCGACGCTAGAGCGCCGCCGAGATGGCCTCGACAGCCGCGGCGCCGCGATCCCGTGCTTCGAATGCTCAACATACAGCGGTAGCCCTCCCGCTTCGAAGCCGGTGATCTCCCCAGCGCTCCCTCGCAGCTCGTGTGCCGTCTCGATGGCGCACTCGAGGGCCGCTCAGGTTTTGGCGCGACGACGACGACGACGGATACTCTCGTAGTCCGAGGAGCGACCGCGTGATGCGCTCCTCAGTGCTTCCCGATCAAGTGGACTTTGCCGGTCAGTTGGAGCGCAGTCAGAACCCCGGCGATCACGAGGAGCAATCCGACCACGGCCAGGAACAGCTTCAGGCCGCGTCGTGGTGGTGGGCCGGCGTTCGTCGTCGCAGGACCTTGTGAGGCGTTCGGCCCAGATGGCAGCGAAGGGCGGTCCCCCACGAAACTGGGGTGAGACGGCGCGGAAGGTCGTGGTGGCGCGTAGCCAGGAAACGGGCCCTGGGGTTGCAAGAAGGGTACGGCACCGAACGGTGCCGAGCCTTCGGGGTTGGCAGCGCCAGCCGGCGGCAGCGTTCCCGTTGGGCCCGTCGATCGTGGGATGCCTCCGCTCAGCACCTCCGAAATCGACTGGGCGATGTTCGACGATGGCGGCACGCTCGAGTAGCCCGGATCCATTGGTGTGCGGCCGAAGGGCGGGTCGGTGGGCGCACCAAACGGGGGGAACGTTCCTGCTGCCGGTCGAAACCCAGCGCCTTGCTCTTCTTCGAGCGCGTTCAAATCGTACTGGACGTTGATTTGGGTGGCCTCGTCCGCCATCTCCGGAGTGACCGCCACGTAGCCGCCCGAGGCCGTGGCCTGCAGCGAGCGCGCAGGGATTCCAGCACGAGTGTCGAGCTGGACCATCGCCTCGCGTGCAGCCGCGTAGCGGGCGGCCGATCGGTCTTTCATGAAGGGGGCGGTGAACGCCGCGATGCGGTGAGCGGGCGCGGCCTCGCCGAGCTCCACGATCGCCTCCACGATCGCCTCCTCGAGCGCCGCGGCCGTCGGGAGCCGCTCGTCACGGTTTGGCGCCAGAGCCTGAGCCACGACGCGCCGCACGGGCTCGGGGACGGTATTCGGGAGCTCCGAAGGCTTCTGGCCCTTCACCAGCCGCTGGAGGGCCGCAATCTCACTGCCGCCTTCGTAGGGGCCTTTGCCGGCGAAGATCTCGAAGAGCATGGCGCCGAGGGCCCACACGTCGACGCGACGGTCGACGGGTTTGCCGAGCGCTTGTTCGGGCGCCATGTACCGCACTTTGCCCTTCAGGTTGCCCGCGCGGGTCTCCTCGGCGAGACGGTCGCGCGCCTTGGCGATGCCGAAGTCGATCACGGCGGCCGTGCCCACGTTTCGCACGAGCACGTTCTGCGGTGAGACATCCCGATGAACGACGTTGAGAAGCACACCGTGGCGGTCGCGCAGCTCGTGTGCGGCGTGCAGCCCGGCCGCAGCATCCGCGATGAGGCGCAGCGCAATCTCCGGGGGAAAGCGGATGCCCGCCTTCTTCACACCCTCGGTGAGGCGCGCGATCGACTCGCCGTCGATGTACTCCATGACAAGGTAAGGAATGCCGTGGTCCTCGCCGCCGTCGAGGATGCGGGCGACGTTCGGATGGGCGATGCCCGAAGAGATGTTCGCTTCGTCGACGAACATCTGCTGGAACTGCTCATCCATCGCGTACTGCGGGAGCAGCATCTTGATGATCACGAGGCGACCGTCGACTTGGCCGGCTCTCGCGAGCCAAACGACCGCCATCCCACCCTGCGCGATGGGGCACAGCAGCTCGTACTGATCGAGCCTGAGCCCCGGTTTTGCGGTGCTGGGGGGAGTACGCTCCACGGAGCGTGATTATCGCGCGTTTTTTTGCGGTTCGGGCGGGAAATGCGCCGAAGCAACCGGGGATGCGCAAAAGAGTCGATTGGATTTCGCTTCTGGTTGCGCCTTTTGGGGTCTTTGGTGGTCCTCGATGCCCGGCCACCGAATCTTGGAGGCGGTTCGCCCAGGAACTCGTTTAATCTGATGTCGTGACCGACGAAATGCCGAAGGCCATCGTCGCCCTCCGCGTGGTGCGACCCTACGACAGTGAAGATCAGTTCCTTCGGGACGAGGCGTTCGCTCTCACGCGAACTTCGCTTGTGCTCATAGGCGCGAGCCCGCGTCCCGAGGGGGTCATTCTTCGCTTCGAGGTCGTGCTGCGCACGGGCGCGATTCTGCTCCGTGGAGAGGGTCGTGTCGTGGGCCATGGCCCCACGGCGTCCGGTGAGCCTGGCCTCACACTGAAGTTCACGCGCCTCGATCCTAGGTCCAAAGCGCTCGTGGATCGCGCGGGCATGTCGAAGGTCGTCGAAGCGCCTCCACCGAGCGAGCCGTCGCCTGCGTCTGCGAAACCGACGGACGCTCCGGTCTCCTCGAAGCAAACCTCCCCACCGCCCGTCCAGTCCGAGCAGGTCCCGAACCTCCCGCCGGTCCCGGACCGGGGTCCAACGACCGGTCACGCGACCGTGCCGACGATGAAGGCCGTCAAGTTTCCGCCCGAGACTGCGCTCTCCACGGTCGAGGCTCCCACACACGAGCCCCAAGTTCCCGTTTCCAGCGAGGGAGCATCGAACCGCGACGCGGCGCTCGAGCGCCTCCGGTCGAGGCTTCGTGGCAAGGACGTTCCCGAGCTGCTCTCGGCGTTGGGCAGCTCCAAGGCCTGAGCAAGGCCTGAGCCTTGGCCTTGGGCTTCTCGAAGGCCTGAGCCTTGGGCTTCGCGGAGGCGGCCCGAGTCGTCTCTTCCGAAGCCCAATCGTGCGAGCCTCGCTCTCAGCCGCGAGCGCGAAAGCGGTACACTTGAGCCGGCTTGGACGCCGTCAAACGCTTCCCTCGCGATTGCTCGAGGATGCCGTCGTCGATCATGCGCAGGAAGCGCTTGCGGAAGTTCCCGGGATCGATGGGGGAGCCCTTCACCACCTCGTGAACCGCGCGAAGCTGCTGGATCGTGAACGTGTCGGGCACGAGCTCGAAAGCGATGTGCGAGCGATCGATTTCGTCGCGGACACGGGTGAGTGCAAACCGCACGATTTCGTCGTGATCGAACGCCAGGCCGGGGGGGGAGCCATCCGAAACCGACTGCCAGCGGACTTTGCGTACGTCGCCGCCGGGGCGTACGAGAGGAGCGAGAGTGGGGCGCACGAGGGCGTAGTAGGCCACGCTCACGACACGCATGCGCGGGTCGCGTTGGGGGGCGCCGAATGTCCGAAGCTGCTCGAGGAAGACCGAGCCTTCGGGGAGACCCGTTTCTTCGTGGAGCTCGCGTCGCGCCGCTTCGTCGACCCCTTCGCCCTGGTCGGTGCGCGAAGGTCCGACCCGCAAGAAGCCGCCCGGAAGCGCCCACTTGCCTTTGAACGGGTGCTCGTTCCGTTGCACGGTGAGCAGGCGCAAATCGCAGTCCTCGATCGTGAGGACCACGAGGTCGACGGCCACCGACGGCCGCGGGAAATCGCCCGGGCGATAGGATTCGAGGAACGCGGTCTCCTCGTCCGAGGGTTTGCCCCTTCGTTCAGCCATGCGCCGCTACGTTACCACGATCACGTCCAGCGGAGCGCCGCGTAGCCGGTAGGTCATGGGGAGAAGAACCCGCCACGTGTCCCTGGCCTTGCTTGGCTCGCGCGGATGGTCGATTGGCTGACCATCCGGAAGATCGCGCGAAGCGAGCTCGGCGTCGCGTTCTCGCACACGGCCACCGAACTGTCCGAAAATCCCATGGATTTCGCTACTTTGTGAAAGTCCACGTCGGTGCCGACGCCAACGAATGCGAGCTGCCACGCTTCGGTCGAGAGGGCCGCTTTGGCGAGCTTCCGGCACTCGGCGGCGCGGCGTCTCGAGCCGCAATCTTCACCGTCGGTGAGAACCACGAGAATGCTCTGCGTCGGGGTCCCCGCTGCGCGAAGCCTATCCGCATAGGTGACGTTCGCATGGAGAGCGTCGCAGAACGTGTCGTAGAGCTTCGTTCCCCCGAGCGCGGCGTAGTTGCCTCGGTCGAGGCGCATCGCATCGTCGATGGGCACGTAGGAATGAAGGACGCGAGCTTCGTCGTTGAACGTCCAGAGGGCGAGAAGGAGACCTTCCTTTTCGCGAGCCTTGGAGAAGGCGTCGACGAGATCGCCGTATCCGCGGACCATCGCATCCTCGAGCCCACGCGTGGAAATGCTGGTCGAGGCGTCGACGAGCACCGTGACGAGCGTGACCTCCGAGGCGGTGAGCTCGTCGGCGTCGATGCCGGCCGCGCCGGCGACGACGATCTCCGACAAATCGCCGCCAATCGAGGACGCTCCGAACGAAATGAAACCTTCGGACGTAGTCATGAGCCATGCCTTTCGTGGTGAGGGCGCGTCTGGAACGTGTGACTAGATCAGGGCGGTTTTGGTCGTTACGACGTGCATTCCGGCGCGCGCGAAGCCCTCGAGAGCGAGGTCGGCGATGCGCGGAAAGTCGAGCTCTGCCGGCAAGGGCGATAGCGGCGGAGCGGGGACCGGGCTCATCGCGTCCTCGAGGACGTAGATCTTGTCGATGAGCGAAGGCTCGGTCCGTTCGACGTGAGCCTGCATGTCGCGAAGGGTCGACAGGACGCAGTGGCTCTTCGCCTGGCCGAACACGTAGACCCGGTCGTACTCCATGAGCATCTTGAAGAACGCGGCGTTGAACGTCCCCACGCTGCGCCCGCCGAGCTCGAGCACCTCGGGCGACATGACCGAGTAGTTTTCGGTGAGCGAGTGCGTTCCTTTGGTTTCGAAGTGGGTCTGCTGCTT
>JAYUKI010000341.1:0-17787 GCA_043764595.1 Myxococcales bacterium
ATTTGACCGAAAACGAAAGTAGCTTGTGATTTTTTCAATTCCTCTAAATCTACTTTGCTCAAATCCCAACCTCCATGTTCCATCGAATGTTTGAAGTCACGCGCCTCACCGACAAACGTAAGATTCGCCGCGACCTCGCCGATGCGTTCTCCACCGTGGCCGAGGGCGTGCGCGGAAAACGTGCCGTCCAGTGGGGCCTCGTCGACGAAGCCCCGCCGCGCGCGAAGTTCGACGAAGCCGTCGTCCGCCGCACCAAAGCCCTCGTTGCCCGGTCGAAGCGTCGCTCCGGCGCCAAAATGGTGCTCGGCCCCCTCTCGCCGAGGCGCGAGGAGTCGCGTGTGGAATACACGTACGTCACTCTCGATCTCGACCGCGCCACGCGAAAGGCCACGCTCACGGTTCGAGCACCGAAAGGCGCCGAGCCGGAAACCCCTTCGGCGCTGGCCGAAAAGGGCGACGCCGCCTGGCTCGTCCGCATGGCCCGCGAGCTCGACGACGCACTCCTCGAGCTACGCTTCAACGAGCCTTTGATCGGCGTCGTGGCGCTTCGCACCGAAGGTTCCGCGGAAGCCGTCCTTGCCGCCGAGAAGCTTCTCTTCGCACACGGCTCGGATGGGCTCGTGAGCGAGGTTCGTCTCCTCGTGAAGCGCGTCTTGAAGCGTCTCGACATGACGGCCAAGAGCTTCTTTTGCCTCGTCGAACCGGGCTCGTGTTTCGCTGGAACGCTCCTCGAGATCCTCCTCGCTGCCGACCGCGTCTTCATGAAGGACGTCGACAACGTCTTCGTTCGTGTGTCGCACGCCCAGTCCGGAATTTTCCCGATGGGGAACGGCCTCTCGCGCCTCGAGTCCCGGTTTCTCGGCAATCCGAGCCAAGTCGGAAAGCTCCTCGAGACCACCCTGCCGCTTGGAACACAGGCTGCTCTCGAAGCAGGGCTTGTCACCTTCGCGCCGGACGATCTCGATTGGGACGACGAGGTGCGCATCGCCTTCGAAGAACGAGCGGCCATGTCTCCCGATGCGATGACGGGCATGGAGCAAAATCTCCGATTCGGCGGCCCGGAAACGATGGAGACGAAGATCTTCGCGCGCCTCTCGGCGTGGCAAAACTGGATTTTCCAGCGTCCGAACGCCGTCGGCGAAAAGGGTGCACTTACACTCTACGGTCGTCCGGAACGGCCCGAGTTCGACTTTCATCGAACCTGAAAACTCGTTTCCGAAATCCGAGCCCGCGCGACACCCGTCGCAAGGTTCCTTTTTTGCCCGTCCCTCGTGACTCGAAGGCCGCGCACCTGCCAGGAAGAACACGATGTCGAACGTCAACAACGAACGAATTCCGAACAACGTCAACCTGGGCGACGACAAACGTCTTCAACGTGCACTCGAAGCATGGCAGCCAAACTTCATTTCCTGGTGGAAGGACATGGGACCCTCCGGCTTCCAGAACGACGACGTCTACCTTCGCACCGCCATCTCGGTGACCACCGAGGGTTGGGCCAACTTCGACTACGTGAAGATGCCCGAGTATCGCTGGGGCATCTTTCTCGCCGACCCCGTCGCCGACCGTAAGATCGGCTTCGGTGACAACATGGGGCAGCCGGTGTGGCAGCAGGTCCCCGGCGAGCACCGCAACGCCCTACGCCGCCTCATCGTCACGCAAGGCGACACCGAGCCCGCGAGCGTCGAGCAGCAGCGCCTCCTTGGTCAGTCGTGCCCGAGCGTCTACGATCTACGCAACCTCTTCCAGGTCAACGTGGAGGAGGGACGGCACCTCTGGGCGATGGTCTACTTGCTTCAGTCGTACTTCGGTCGCGACGGCCGCGAAGAGGCCGAGGCCCTCCTCGAGCGTCGCTCGGGCGATCCGGACAAGCCGCGCATCCTCGGGGCTTTCAACGAGCCCTGCACGGACTGGCTTTCGTTCTTCATGTTCACGTTCTTTACGGACCGGGACGGCAAGTTCCAGCTCCTCGCGCTGTCCGAGTCGTCGTTCGATCCGCTCTCGCGCACGACGCGCTTCATGCTCACCGAAGAAGCCCATCACATGTTCGTGGGCGAGACCGGCGTGCTTCGCGTCGTCGATCGTACGGCCGGACAGATGAAGGCGCTCGGCCTCGAGCACCCCGACGACGTGCGTAAGCACGGCCTCTTGGACCTCCAACTCATCCAACGCTACTTGAACCTCTGGTACGCCCTCTCGCTCGATCTCTTTGGCAGCGAAGTTTCCTCGAACGCGGCTTCGTTTTTCGCGTCCGGTCTCAAGGGCCGAGCAAAGGAGGAAAGGTACGAGGACCACGTCGCTCTCGATACTTGCTACGACATGGAGGTCGTCCGCGATGGCAAGCTTGCGCGCGAGGAGATCCCGCTTCGCAATGCCATGAACGAAGTCCTTCGCGACGAATACGTCGAGGATTGCCAACGTGGCGTCGACAAGTGGAATCGAACCATCGCCGCCCACGGGATTCCGTTCGAGCTCCGCCTTCCGCACCGCCGTTTCTACCGGCACGTCGGGCTGTCGGCGGACGTCAGCTGCGATCCTTCGGGCAAAATCCTCTCGAAAGACGAGTTCGAGGCACGAAAGCTGGAGTGGCTACCCTCGGACGCCGACAAGGCTTACGTGCAGAGCTTGATGCAGAAGCCCATCTTCGACCCAAAACAGATGGCCAATTGGATTGCCGCCCCCAAACAGGGCATCAAGGGCCGTCCAGTGGACTTCGAGTACGTTCGCCACACCTGAGGCCGACACCCGAGGAACCAAGGCCGGAAAAGGAATCTTTCTTTCCTTTTCCGGATTTCTCGTACGCTGACGCTGAAGCCCCATGGCCGAAGCGTCGCGCAAGGAAGTGCTCGCGGGAAGGTACCAGCTCGAATCGCTGGTCGGTCAGGGAGGCATGGGTGCAGTACATCTCGCGACGGACCTTCGTCTCGAGCGACCCGTGGCCATCAAGGTCGTCAATGCGCACGCGAAGAACGCCGAGACCCACGCGCGCTTCGTTCGGGAAGCTCAGCGAACCGCGCAGATCCGCCATCCGAATGTGGTCGAGGTGTTCGACGTAGGCGAGACCGAGACGGGCGATCTCTTCTTCGTGATGGAGCTCTTGAAGGGCGAGCCGCTCTCCGCGCGTCTCGCGCGGGAGAAGCGCATGGCCCTCGGGACCTTCTTCTCGGTCGCGCGCCAAATTTGCGAAGGGCTCGGGGCCGCGCACGTCCTGGGCATCATTCATCGTGACGTGAAGCCCGCAAACGTCATGTTGGTCGAGCACGGAAGTCGGCGCGACCACGTGAAGATCCTCGACTTCGGGATCGCCAAAGCCCAGAGCTCCGGAACGGCACTCACCGAAGCGGGCATGTTCCTCGGAACCCTCGAGTACATCGCGCCGGAGCAAATCCTCGGCGAGACAGCCCTCGACGCCCGCGCCGACGTGTACGCGCTCGGGGTCTTGTTTTATCGCATGCTCACGGGAAGTCCGCTGTTTCCGGATATCTCTCGGACTGCGCTCATTCACCACCATCTGGAAGTCAATCCGGAACGTCCCGAACGTCGATGCCCCGAAGCTGGCATTCCGCGGGCTGTCTCCGACCTCGTGATGCGGTGTTTGTCGAAAGTGCCAGGCGAACGCTTCGCCTCGGCGAACGACCTCGGAGCCGCGCTTGGAGCGGTCGAGCGGACGATTCCAGCCGAGCTCCTCGTGGATGCGCCGCCCGAGAGCTTCGTGTCGGCGCGTCAGGTCGAGCACGCCCCGACGAGCAGTACCCGCTCGCTTGCACTGCCCGAGCTCGAGAGCTCCTTCACTACGCGCATGGGGCGATTCGACCCGGCGGATCCGTTCGAGACGACCACGCGGGACGCCGTTCCCGTTCCCGATGAAGTGGAGCTCGAGCTCGCCGCCCCGCCCCGATCGGATAACTACGGCCGGGCCTCCTCGGGGCAGACGTGCTCGTCGTGCCGCCAAGTCCTTCCGCAGGGCGCCGAAGCATGCCCGCGTTGTGGGGCTTTTCGGACCGGCTCTGGCATCCATGCCAAACGCCAACGCCCGATGCCGCTCGACCCTTCGGCCCCAGCTTGGCTCGCTCCCTTCGGAATCCTTCCATGGTGGCTCTCGGCGTTCGTCGGCATCGTCGCGCTTCTCGGTCTGGGAGCGTTGCTCTTCCTCGATGTGAGCCTTTTGGCGCCGTATTGGGGTTTCGGAATGGTCGTTCTCCTGTCCGGAATTGCCGTCTTCGTGCGGCGAAAGCTGGACGCCGAGCACGACGCGTGAAACGGGTCCAGGCATGACCGAACGCACGTTGGGTGAGCGCTATCGCCTCGACGTCTCCATAGGACGCGGTGGCATGGCGACGGTTTACCGTGCCCGCGATCTGCGCCTCGAACGCGACGTGGCGGTCAAGCTGCTCGCGTCCGATCTGAAGGACGATCCCGCCTACGTCAGCCGCTTCGTCCAAGAAGCCAAGTTGTCCGCTCGGCTGCGCCATCCGAACCTCGTCGAGGTGTTCGACGTGGCCCTCTCGGACGACAACGAGCTCTACATCGTGATGGAGCTTCTCGATGGCAAGAGCCTTGGTTCGGTCATCGGCAAAGAAGGGCTCGCTCTGCCCGAATTTTTCCGTATCGCGAGCGAAATAGCCTCTGGGCTCCGTGTGCTCCACGAAGCGAACGTCGTCCACCGCGACTTGTCCTCCAACAACGTGATGCTCGTTCGCCATGGGGGCCGCGTCGACCACGTGAAGGTCCTCGATCTCGGAATCGCCAAGGCCGAAGGTCAGAAGACCCTCACCGAGCCGGGCTCGTTCATCGGAACGCTCGAATCGATGTCTCCCGAACAAATCCGTGGCGAGGCCCTCGATGCGCGCGCCGACGTCTACGCGCTCGGAGTGCTGTTCTTCCGCATGCTCGTGGGCTCTCCGCCCTTTTCCGGTGAGGCCGCGACCCTCATGTACCACCACCTCCAGGTCCGTCCCGAGCGTGTCCAAAGTCGGGTTGCCCAAGACTTGCCGCCCGCCCTCGTGGACCTCGTGGCGCGGTGCCTCGAAAAGGAGGCCGCACTGCGCCCCGCGGATGCCACGGCCGTGCACGACGCCCTCGAGGCCGCGCGATGCGGCTCGCTTGCGCCCCTGCCCAAGGTGCAACCGTCGGACGTTCCGGACCTTGCCCCCCATCCGGTCCCGGCTTCGCATGGGGCTCGCTCCAGCGCCCCCCGCGCTGCACCGCGCGTTCGCGCATCGGTCGAGGCCGTGCTCGAGCCCACCTTCGAGCCTCTTTCCTTGCCGCTGGAGCTCGCGCCGATCGAACGGAGGGAGGGGCTCGTTTTGCCGGACACCGAGCGGTGCGCGGCGTGTGGCGCAGCTCTGCACGCGGGCTCCGTCGTGTGCGCAACATGTGGCCAGCGGCCCCTTGCTCAGGTGACGCCCTTTCGCGCTCCGGACCCCCTTTCCCGAACGAAGCTGCCCGCTTGGTTGGCACCGCTCGGAGTGCTTCCGATCACCGTTGGAAAGCGTGTGGCCGGGTATGCGTTCCTCGGAGCCGTGCTCTCGTTTCTTTTCTTTCGAGGCGGTGGTCTCACGGCCCTTGCTCTCTTCGCCATTGGACTGCTGGCGGCGGCTGGCGTCTACGTGCGGTCCCGCACCGACGAAGAGCCCTGAGCTCGGATTCCGCGTCGCCGTCGTTCTGCCGGCCAAGCTCGACCCGGTGACACGGTGCACCGACTGCGGAGTCCCCTGGCAGACAGAGCGAGCTAGGCCGAGCCTGTTGGCCAGACCCTACAGCGTGGGGCTGGGCCATCGCGGCTCTTCTTTCAAGTTATTGGAATAAAAAAGGATTTTCTCTTCGAAGGGTGGCGTACGGGTTGCAAAGAGAGAGTCCATGGACGCCCTTCGCCCCGAGCCCCAAGTTCCCGATCTCGCGTTGCCTGCGGTCCACACCAAAGTGTCGCGACTCGAGCCTCACGTCGAGGTGGAGACCGTCGAGCCCACCTTCGAGCTCGCGCCTCCGCCTGCCCGTGCGGTGACGGGCGTTCGTTCGTGGCCGTGCCCTGTGTGCCAATTCGAGCTGCCGAGTGACCAGCGCGTTTGCCCCGAGTGCGGGGAGCGGATGTTCGACGAAGCGATGCTCGTTCCCTTCGACCACGTGCGAGGGGTACCCACGCTGCCCCATGCCCGGCTGGAAGAGACGACGGTGCCAGGCCTCTGGGTCGATGCGGCGGATCTACTCCCCGTGTTCCTCGCGAAGCGATTGCTCCTCTATCCGCTGCTCTTTGCGTTCTTCGCGAACTTGCTCGTGCCTTGCCGATTCCACTCGACCGGCGCGTGCCTCTTGCTGGCCGTCGTGGGGCTCGTCGGAATGTACGCGAACCGCAAATGCGGGCGGCTGCCGTGAGACCAGCCTCGCATCAACGTAGATCGTATTTTTTCAGGAGTGACAGAAGGTAGGGTCGGTCCATCTTGGCGAGCCTGGCCGCCTCGGAGGCGTTGCCGTCGACGCGGGCGATGAGCGCGGTAACGTAGGCGCGTTCGAAATCCGAGACGACCCTCGCGCGAGCATCGCGGTAGCGTTCGACCTCGGCGTCGGGGACGGAAGAACGATGTGCGCCCTGCGGCGCATCGTCGAGGCTCGCGTCTCCGGCCAGTGCCCGCTCGACGGCGTTCTTCAGCTCACGAACGTTGCCCGTCCAGTGGCCGCTTCGCCAGGCGTCCACGAGCGCCGGGGAGACGACATCGGGCGAGCCGGCACACTCCTCGCAAAAGTGGCGAACCAGAGCCGGAATGTCTTCGGGGCGTTCGCGAAGCGGTGGCAAGACCACACGGGCTCCGGCGAGTCGAAAATAGAGATCGGCGCGGAACCCACCGCGATTCACTTCGGCGCGCAGATCGCGGTGTGTCGCCGACACGACCCGTACGTCGAGCTCGATCTCGCGATCCCCGCCGACGCGTCGAATGCGCTTTCGCTCGAGGGCCCCGAGCAGCGCGGACTGAGCGGGTTGCGGGAGCTCGCCGATTTCGTCGAGAAAAACCGTGCCCCCGCGGGCGCGCTCGAAGGCGCCCGTATGCTTGGCGATGGCACCCGTGAAAGCCCCACGCTCGTGGCCGAAGAGCTCCGACTCCACGAGGGAAGGGGAGAGCGCTCCGCAGTCGACCACCACGAACGGCTGGTCGTGTCGCGGGCCTTCGTCGTGGAGCGCGCGCGCCACGAGCTCTTTGCCGGTTCCCGTTTCTCCGAGCACGAGAACCGAGCCACCGAACGAAGCGAGGCGCTTCACTTGGCGGAGCACCTCGTGCATCCGTGGGCTCTCGGTCACGAGCCCGGCGATTTTCGGCACGTCGTTCGGTGCCGTTTCGTCTGCACTGGAGACCACCAGCACGGTGTCCCCTAGGCGCAGTTGCGAGTCCTTCGGCACCTCGGCGGAGCCGAGCTTGGCGCGGCCTAGAAAGGTGCCGTTCATGCTCCCGAGGTCGCGAACCACGACGCCACTTTCGGCGGGCTGGAGCTCGAGGTGGTAGCGGCTTACCGTGGGGTCCGTGAGTCGGAGGTCGGCGTCCTCGGCGGTGCCGACCGAGACGTGCCCACGTGGCTCCGCCGCAAAGTGCTTTCCCGCGTCCAAACCGCGCAGCACCGTGATCGAGAGCCGAATCACGCGCTCCTCGGCTTGTCGGCTTGCGGTGCCGAGCTCCGCGCGTACGTGTTTTTTCGTGCGAGAAGGATCCGAAGGGCTCAAAAGCCCCCCGGCCGCGAGGCCCGCCTGCTCGCTTCGATGCGGGACACTTCCTGGGAGAAAATCCGCTTCGCGATGGCGATGGCGCACGCGTAGGTGGCGTCTACGCCGAAGAAGCTCAAGCTCTTCGACAGGAGCGATTGGCGACGCGAGTACGGCGTATCCGAGGCGTAGTGAAGGAGGCCTACGTCGAACGAGAGGTGCGGGTTCAGGTTGACGATCTCGTCCGACGGCACGCGCTTCGGACTGACGAGCTCGTGCACGGCACCGAGGAACGGACCCGCCTCCATCTCGAGCACTGTGTATCCGTCCCGATAGAACGTGGCCATGTAGTCCTTGTTCTGGAGGAACGCGCTCCGGACCGTGACGGCCGATTGGTTGTCGAACACGCTCCCGAACCGAAGGTAGGGCGCGACGTCTTCGGCGCCGAGGGCGTTGTTGAAGAGGAACGTATTGCCCGAGTGCTCGTCGTAGACGGTGTCGGAAACCAGGATGTCGCCGACGCGTCCGTTCAGCGTCGCGGCCTTGCCCATGATGTAGATGCCACGCACTTCTCCGACGCCTTGGCCCACCCGCGACAGCAAGTGGTAAGCCGCCATGCCGAGCGGGTAGTCGATGTTGATGAGCATCGCTTCGCTCTCGGCGAGGAGCTCGAGCCCAGGGACCCGGAGCCGCGGATCGATGAGCGACAAATCGAGCGACGACAGCCGGACGATCTGAGCGTCGACGTCGATACGCCCGGGACCCGAGAGATGAAGAATGCCCTTCTTGCTCTCGAAGTCTCGGACTTCGTTCATCTTTTTCTCCGAGTTCTCCGCGTGGATGAACGCGCGGAGGAGGTAATAGAGGAGAGGCGCGAGCTCGGCTTCGTCACCACTTTCGGCCGCTTTGGCCACGTCGGCTCCGAGTCCCTCGGGGTCTTCGCGGACCGCCCACTCGACCATCTCGCGGCGGTGCGAGCGTGCGTAGCCGCCGAGCAAGTTCGCGACGGCGTGCGTGTTCGACGAGACGAAGTAGACCGGCGCGCGGTCCTTGCCGCGCTCGAGGTAGGAAGGCTCGATGGCTCCCCACCAGCGCTGCGCCGCACGTTGGTACTGCGAGTACGACGACGCGAGGGTGTGCGCGCGGAGGTCGAGTGGGCGAGCCATGATGGCCGTGATCCCGGCGAGCAGTTGGCCTTTGCCGAACGCGTCCGCCAGCCGCTCGGTGCCGCCTGCGTCGAGGCCCAAGATGCTCTCGAGCTGTTCCCCGTTCGCGGCGAGCTCTTGCTCCTTGCCTCGGTACGGGCGGAGAGCCTGATGCATCTTGTTCCACTCGATTTGATACGCGACCAAGATGGGCACGAGATCGTCGAAGTCGCTCACGCTCGCGATGAAGACCGCGAGCCGTCCGTCGCCGTCCCAGCGCAGCGGGCGCCTTCGACCCCGCGTCTTGACGATTTGCCACGAGCGAACGTCGAACCCCGCGGCCTCGAAGAGCTCGTGCGACTGCCCAAGAATCACGAGCGATACGCCGGGCATGCACGACGGAAGACGGCCCGCGGCGTACCCGAAGGCGGACAGGTCGACCTTCGTGGAGAGCGCGCCAACGTGCAGCGACGACTGGGAGAAGGCGTGGGCCTCTTCCAATGCACGGATGCGGACCTCGCCCGTCGAGCGAAGGAGCGAGTTGTACGTCCGGACGTAGAGGTTGATCTCTTCGGAGGTCAGGGAAGGCGGCTGACGTTGCATCTTCCAGCAAAGACTAATCGAGCCGTCCCTGATCGCGCGCGCCGAAGTTGTGGCTTCGCTGCGGTCGAGCCATTTCTCGCCGCGAGCGGCGAAGGAAAAGCAAGGCAGGGGCGAGCCGGCGACAAGGCAAGGCCGGGCAGGGCGTGCTTACGAAGTGCCGAGGGCGTCGTCGACGAGGGCCTTTGCTCGCGCGATCCGCCGCTCTTCTTCCTCGGTTCGGACCTTTTTGGGGGGCGCTTTGACCGAAAGGTCAGCCTTCTTGACGAAAAGTCGGCCCAAGAATCCCTTGGGCGGCAAGAGCTCGAAAGCGCCCGCTTCGAGGAGCTCCGGAGTGTCTCGTAGCTGCGCCACGAGAGTGGGATTCGAGTCGACCCAGGCGAGCACTTCGTCGAAGGCCTCGGCCTGAGTGACCTCGAGGTGCTTCTTGATGCGCCGTGGCTCGTGGCCGTAGACGCGGCAAAAGAGCGCGCACATTGCGGCGGTTTCTTCGACGGACAGGTGCGTGGCGCGGTGAAGCTTGATGCCGCCACAACCCTTCGCGTAGACGGCCGACCCGTTCAACAGCAACACGCCGAATCCGAGGGCTGCGGCGCATACTTCGGCCACCGGGCCAATATCCTCCGCCGGGACATCCTCGCCCCCTTCGGCGAGCACGAGCGCACCGACCGAGCGCGCCAGGGTCGTGGCGAGAGTGACGGGATTGCCGGCGTCCCGAACGTCCACGACCACACCGTAGCCGTCGTCGATGGGGACGACCCTACCGCGAGCGCCGTTTTCCGCTCCTGCGCCGCCCTTGCCGCACGCCGCGGAGCTGCAGCCGCCCGCTTTTGCGCTCTCTTCGTTCTCCTCGAAACGGAGCCGGACCGTGAGGTCTTCGTCGAGTGGGGTGTAGCTCGCCATGCGCGCCAGTAGGCGCTCGACGCTCTCGACGTCCCGGGCAAACTCGTCCGGGAAAAACTCGCCGGTCGGCTCGATGAGGGTCGGCACGTCAATCGCTTCGCCGTGTGCGGCACGAAGGCGGGCGGCTTGGGTAATGAGCCACGAAAAAGTGTCGGGCGACAGCTCCATGGATCGTCATGATAACCCGTGCGAGCCGGCGGTCCACCTCTCGCGTACACTTGGGTCGTGTCCTTCACGATCGCCACCTTCAACGTCAAAGACTACTTCGACTCTCCCTACAACGAGCCGGTCCTGGCCGAGAAGGCCAAGGAGATTGCCCAGCACGTCACGCGGGCGGAAGCCGACCTCGTGGCCATCCAAGAGGTCGGCTCGGAAGCTCTGCTTCGCGCAATGCTCGCCCACGTACCATTCGGTGCATCCTACACGGTTCACTTTGGAGGCGCCGATCGCCGGGGAATCGGCAACGCGATCCTTTCACGGCTCCCCGTCGTCGAGTCGGAGGCGTTTTCGGAGGAAGATCTGGCATTTCCGGTGTTCCGCAAAGGCGATCCACCACCCTTTCCAGGGCGTCTTCCCCTACGTCGACCGGTGGTGCGCGTTGCCGTCGATGCCTTGGACACGAGAATTCACGTCTTCTCGACGCACTGGAAGAGCAAGCTTCCGAAGCCCGAAGAAGACGAAGCCGGTGTCGACATTCGGTGGGAAGGCGGAGTTGGACGTGCCGAGGCGGACCTTCGCAGCCTCGTCTCGCGTGGGGCCGAGGCTCTCTACGTGCGGCGCCTCGTCGAGCGGTTCGCGGCGTTCGGCGAAGTGGCCTTGCTCGGCGATCTGAACGACACGATCGATTCGATTCCCGTGCGCATCGTTCGCGCCGAAGGGCAGCCGGTGCCGCTCCTAGCGGCCACGGATCTCGCTCCACCGGAGGACCGCGTGTCCACCCTGCACCGCGCGAGCCCGGAGCAAATCGACCACGTACTCGCGACGGAAGGCCTCCACCGCAGGCTCGTCTCGGTGCGCTTCTTCAACGAAGGCCTCCGCGATCACCCGTTCGGACCGGACAGTGCGCCGACGATCGACTCGGACCACGCCATGGTGGTCGCCACCTACGAATGACAAAATGGAAAAGGCTCCGACACCTTCGAGGCTCGGAGCCCATTTTCGTTTCCGTACCTTTTCGCGCCCTCTACTTGAAGAGCTGACCGACCGGGTTTCGTGGATCCTTGGGGGTGATCTTCACGGTCCGATCGATGTCGACCGTCTTGACGAGGTCGAAGCGATCGTTGCCCGCGTTGATGAAGAAGGTCAGCCGGTTTACCTGAGATTTGTCGTACGCGCGGGCGTCGGTCCGCTTGTTCATGTGGAGGACCGTGAAGCCGTACATCGGGCGCTCGTTGTACTTTTGGCTCGTGAGATCCGCGTTGCAGGTGAGGCGCAAGATAGCGAGCTCCCTGGGCTTTCCGGTGCCTTCGAGGGTGTGGTGCATGCCCTTCATCACCCGCTCGTATTCCATGGCGTAGGCACGCACGGCGCGGTCGATGGGCCGTTCGTCGAGCTCGTTGGGATCGTAGTCGAGGCGGCGTGACGTGCTCTGGGTCTTGTACGCGCTCGTCGTTTCGAACGGGCGCTGGCGCTCCACCATCGCGTGTCCACGCACCGGGTTTTCGATTTCGAGGGTCGCGAGCTTCTTGACCGACAAATCGTCGATTGGAAGCTTGCCTGGAAGGAGGTTGTCCCCTGCCTGCCACATCTCGTACGAGTTGTAGTGCGTGTGCCCGAAGATGAGCGTGCGCACCTGCGGATGTTTCGCGATGTGCTCCAAGAACTGCAGATTCGAGAACTGCAACGGCTTGGCGCTGGGCCCCGTGAAGAGGTTCGCCATGCACTTGCCGTCGGCGCCCTTTTCGGACGGAAGGCAGTCGAACTCGCCGTCGGGACGCATCCACTCTTGGAGGCCGTCGTGGAGACAGGCCTCTTGTTTGTTGCTCGAGAGCGCCCACCACGGCAGCTTGCAGACGACCGGATTGATGACCTCGCCTACGACATAGTTGAAGGCGCTCTGCTGGACGCTCTGGTACTCGATTTGTTCGAAGAGGTATCCGAAGTCCTCGCCGTTGTGACCGCCGCGGGGATCGTGGTGCGCGAGCATGACGACGTCGCTGCCGTCATCGGTCGAACGCACGAGCTCACGATCGACCCAGTCGACCTGGGTCTCGCCGAGCGCTCCGCCGTAGTTGACCGTGTACATCCCCCAACCCGAGCGACGGTGCTGGCGCATCTCGTACGAGTTCAGGTTGACGTACCGGTTCTTGCCGAACTTCCAGGAGAAGTAGAGCGGGCCGTACGTCTTTTGCCATTGCTGGAGCCCGTCGTAGAGAAACATGTTCCGCTCGGCGCCGGGGACCTCTTTCCAGCCAGTCCCGAACGTGTCGCCTTTGGTTCGGGAGAACCTCCCCGTGTAGGTGTCGCGGTGAAGCCCGCCGAGGGCGTCCTTCGTGCGGTTGAGATAGGCTTGGTAGTCGGCGAATTTGAAGTCGGGCCACCCCTTTGGAGCCGCTTCCCCGACCACTTCCTCGAGTGAGGTGCCAATGGCACTTTCCACTCCACGCACGGCGCTCGGAACGTGTCCCGTGGCGACGTAGCCGTCGTGATTTCCGACCGTGAGAAAGATCGGAATCGTGAGGTTCTTCAGGGCCGCGACGACGACTTTCGCCTCGCCTGCGTACGTGGTGGCCACGAACTTCTGACGGAATCCGCCAGGCGACCCGCCGTTGTGGAGGTCGCCGTTGAACGTGATGAAGGCGGCATTGCGCACGCCCGCATCGGTGGCCGTATTTACGTAATAAACGAAGTCATCCAGCTTCGCGAGAGTCTTCGCGTCGTACAAGTCGCCAATCGATACTTGGGTATCGGTCACGTTGATGGCGGTGTAGTCCTCGGTCTCGCGATCGAACACTCGGACGGCGTTGTACTGGTATTCGTAGACGGGTTTTCCGGCCGCCGTGACGAGGGCGTTGTTGTTCCGAATTTCGGCGCGAATGTCATAGAGCCCAGCGGCCACTCCGGCCATGACGTCCTGGCGGAAGACGAAACGGTAAGTCTTGCGGGCCTTCAGCGCCGCGGGCATGTCCGCGGGCTCCGTGTGCATCAAGATCTCGCTCGGTTTGACGCGAAGGACTCCCGTTCCGGCTCCGAACAGCGTGGGCGTCTTGGCTTCGGTGGAGCTTGCGCGCTGCGCTCGCGGAACGAGGAAGAAGAAGACGCCGCTCGCGTTCGTTTCGGTGAGCTTCACCTGGCGGAGCTCGGTGCCCGGTTTGGGTCCGGCGTCCACCGGGGACAGGTGCGCAAGGACCGGGTCCTCGAGGCGCATCACCATCATGAACGAGTCTTTGGGGTCCGACTTCACGTAGAGGTTCGGATTGCCCAGCGTCGGATAAATCAAGCGATCGATCATGACGTGACCGTCGATCGCGTAAGGCATGACCTGCTCGTTCTGCGCGGCGTCCGCGTAGAAGACATCGGAGAGATAGGTCTCTCCCTTTTCGCTCAGGACTTCCCAGGGCCGCTCCTTGCGAAGGTCGACGGGAGGCTCCACCGGAGGTAGCGGAACGCTTCCCGAGCCCGTCGCCGAACCCGTTGGATTCGTCGGAGGGTTTCCTCCCGGATCGGTCTCGGAGCCACAGGCTTGAAGCTGCAGAACGAGAAGAGGAAAAAGCCCGAGCCAAGCGACACGCGCAAGCCTTGCCATAGTGACGAGCATCGCACGACGAAGTGCCACCTTCGAGCCCGCGAGTGCTTTTTTTCAATGGATCGTGAAAGTCTCACGCGACGCGTTAGCGTCGGCGTTGGTCGACGTGAGCCATTGCGGGAGCTCGACCGGCGCTCTCGGCTCAGACGTGGGGCATGGTCATGAGCTGGTAGAGGAGCTTCTCGGCCGGGTGCCCGCCCAAAATGCCCTGTCCGAGCGCGCGGAAGATGGGAGTGCGAAGGTCTTTTCGTTCGCACCACGCCAGGATGCGAGGGACGAGCTCGACGGCTTCGACGCGCACCTTCACCTCTGCGAGCGCCTCTTGTGTGCTCTTGCCCGCGGCGAGAGCGCGGCCCAAGGCAATTTCAGGTCGATCGTCCTGGATGATCGCAGCGAGAAGGTCGCCGTAGCCGGCAAGGCCGAGCAAGGTACGGTCTTCGCCACCCGCAGCCACGGCGATGCGGGCGGCCTCGTTCACGGAGCGGGTCATGAAGGCGGCGACGAGCCCGGAGCTCATGCCGAGCCCCCGGGCGAAGCCGCCCGCGATGGCAATGCAGCCGACGAGCGCCGAGCCCCACTCGAGCCCTCGCAGATCGTTGGTGGGATAGAGGCGCAGGTGCGCCGAGCTGAAGGCCTCGGAGACGGCGTCGTTCACTTCGGGAAACCGCGCGCCGCTCACCATGACGCTCGGTTTGCCCTCGAGCAAATCGGCCTCGAGCACCGGGCCTCCGAGAGCACCCACGCGGCGAGTGGGCGTTTCGGCGCGGAGAACGTCGCTTACGGTGTCGAGGTCGTCCCCGACCAACCCGCGCACGCCGTGCACGACGTAGTGCTGTCCACCGAGGTGGTTGCCGAGCTCGCGCGCGGCTTCGTGCGTGACGGCCGTCGGGACGGCAAAGACGACGAGCTTCGCCTCTTTGCAGGCCTCCGCGAGCGTCGAACGTTCGGCTCCCTCGGGGAGCGCACCCTCGCGCCGAGTGACGACGAGCGCCGTGTTTCCTGCCCGACCGATGGCCGCCGCGAGCGCGAGCCCCCACGCACCACCACCCACGACGCATACCTTGCGAGCCGTCATGGCCGTTACGATACACGGGTCCTTGCACGGCGAGAACGCCCCGCCGTGTCGGGGGCGCTCGGAGGAAGCTCGGGGCTCGGCGGTTTGCGGGTTTGGCTGGGAAATAGGCCTCCTGGCGTGTTGGCCGCGGCGACGATCGCGGCCACGGCGGGGTGCTCGACTTTCCGAGCCACGGTGACCGCATAAAAGCGCTCCCGAAGGGGCTCGAGCAGACCCGCCCGCGCGAGACCACGCGCACGCAACGTGGACTCGGCGACCGCATCCGGTGCGGCGAAGAGCCCTTTGCCAAGCTCCCCGAAGGTCGTGAGGAGCGCTGCGTCCTGGAACTCTCCGATCACGGTCGGCACGATTCCTTTTGCGTCGAGCCAGCCGTCCAGTGCACGGCGGAGGGGAGCGTCCGGCGTGGGCAAGAGGAAGGGCATCTTGGCGAGCGACCAAGGAAAATGGCTCTTGGCTTCGCGAACGAGAGCCTCGGTTCCGAAGACACCCACCTCGGACTCTCCGAGCAGGTGGTTGTGCGCGCGGGCGTCGTGGGAGGGGCCGATGGGGCCATCGGCGAGGACCACATCGAGCTCGTGTGCGGCGAGCTGGGCCAAGAGCCGTTCCGCTTTTCCTTCGTAGCAGACCACACGAAGGTCGAAGGTCGCGGCGAGGGCGGGCTCGAGGATGCGGAGAGCGACCATTTTGGGGATGGCGTCGAGCACGCCAATCGTGAGGCGCGTCGGCCGCCCGCTGGCTCGGCCCTTCAGCGTGTCGGTGAGCTCGGCGCCCAGCGCGAAAATGTCGTCCGCGAAGCGGTACGCCACCCGTCCCATTTCGGTGAGGACGATGCCGCGCCCGGAGCGCTCGATCAGCGCCTCGCCGAGACTGCCTTCCAGAAGACGAATTTGTTCGCTGACCGTGGGCTGCGAGACCCGCAGGAGCTTCGCCGCGCGTGAAACGCTGTTCTCCCGAGCGACCGCCCAGAAGTACCGCAAGTGATGGAAGTTCAGGAAATCCATCGTCGAAACGTAACACATAGGAAAAAACGATGAGTTTGGGGCGGATTACCTATTGGCCAAAAGGCGCGAATCAGCGCATTCCTCACGTCCATGCTCTCCGCACCGAACGGGCAGGGCGTCCTCTGGATCGTCTTCGCCGTCGTCGTCTCTTTCCTGGTGGCCCTCGATCTCGGGGTTCTCCAGAAAGTGCCGCGCGACCCTTCTCCCAAAGAAGCCCTGCTCTTCACTCTCATGTGGGTCGCCCTCGCGACGCTCTTCGGCGCCGGGGTCACCGCCACGCTGGGAACGGCGAGCGGAACGCAGTATTTCGCCGCGTACATCCTCGAGAAGGTCCTGTCGGTCGACAACCTCTTCGTCCTGATTTTGGTGTTCGCGCAGTTTCGCGTTCCGCGTTCGGCTCAGCGAAAGGTCCTCGCGGCCGGGGTGCTCGGTGCGGTGTTGCTCCGTACGTTCTTCATCGTAGGCGGCAGCTCGCTCGTCGCGAAATTCCACGTTCTCACCTACGTGATGGGTGCGTTCCTGCTCTTTGCCGCCGCCAAGACGGCGTTCTCCGAAGAAGAGGACGAGGCCGACGCTGCGAACAAGCCGGAAGGAGCCATCGTTCGCACCATTCGGAAGATCCTTCCCATTTCGCCCGAGCTCGAGGGCTCGCGCTTCTTCGTCCGCATCGAAGGCAAGCTCTTTGCGACGCCGCTCGTCCTTGCCTTGGTCGCGGTCGAGACGGCCGACATCGTGTTCGCCGTGGACTCCATTCCGGCCGTGTTCGGTGTCACGAAGAGCTCCTTTTTGGCACTCACGTCCAACGTGTTTGCCATTTTGGGGCTGCGTTCGCTCTACTTCTTGCTCCAAGGGGCCCTCGCGAAGCTCGAGTACCTGAAGCCGGGTCTCGCAGCGGTCCTCGGGTTCGTCGGCGTGAAAATGGTGATCACCCGTTGGGTCGAGATTCCCGCGTCGCTCAGCCTCGCCGTCATCGTGGGCATGCTGGCCGTCGCCACGCTCATGTCCATTCGCGCGCGCGGAGCCAAGGTCGAACCGGAAGCGGCTCCGGAGCCCGGCGACGACTGAGCGCCTCGCCAACGGTTGCGCTATGTAGGGGCGGACGCCTCCACGAAGCACCCGGAACCGCGAATCGCCTTTCTTTTGGCCGGAACGGGGCCGGCAGGTCCCCCGGCGTGCTATTCGAATTGGCATGACTTTGCTCACTCTGGGCAAGAAGCGCCCGAACGAAGCCTCGCGCTTTTTGCCCGTCACGCGCGACGATTTGGCTGCCCGCGGCTGGGACGCCCTGGACGTGCTCATCGTCACCGGCGACGCCTACGTCGACCACCCGGCGTTCGGCCCGGTGCTCATCGCCCGCTTCCTCGAAGGTCGTGGTTTCCGGGTCGGGGTGTGTGCGCAACCGAAGTGGGACAGCCCGGACGACATCGCCCGCATGGGCCGGCCGAAGCTCTTCGTCGGCGTTGCCGCCGGAAACCTCGACTCGATGCTGAACAAGCTCACCGCGCAAAAGAAGATGCGTGGCGAGGATCAATACACTCCCGGTGGCCACACCGAAGCCCGGCCGAACCGCGCCAGCATCGTGTACGCCAACCTCTGCCGTCAGGCGTTTCCCGGCCTACCGATCGTGCTCGGCG
>JAYUKI010000342.1:0-1450 GCA_043764595.1 Myxococcales bacterium
TACGACGACCTCGATCGCAGCAAGCACTTTTGCGTCATGCTCATCGACGGCCTTTGCGGGCGCGAAGAGACCGTCACCGCGGCCATGGCGGAGGCGCTCGCTGGGGTGCCATTGGTCGGTGGCTCCGCTGGGGACGATCTTGCGTTCAAACAGACCCGAATCATCTCGGGGGGCGAGGCGTACGACGGCTCCGTGGTGTTCGTCCTGGCGGAATCGGAAACCCCATTCGAGATCGTGAAGCATCAGCACTTCGTGAAGACCAACCGCTACCTTGCCGTCACGCGCGTCGTCCCCCAAGAACGGCGCGTCGTCGAGATCGACGGCATGCCAGCGGCGACGGCGTACGCGCGCGCTCTCGGAATCGAACGGGAGTCCTTCACGGCGGAGGTTGCCTTCGCGAATCCGCTCACCTTTCAGTGCAACGGGGAGCTCTACGTGCGCTCGGTCCAACGCGTAGACCCCGA
The DNA here is from genome assembly GCA_043764595.1 of Myxococcales bacterium. Lineage (GTDB taxonomy): Bacteria > Myxococcota_A > Polyangia > Polyangiales > Polyangiaceae > JAAFHV01. The sequence goes on from JAYUKI010000342.1 coordinate 465, forward strand.
CGGATCCATCGTCTTCTATTGCGCCGTCGAGGAGGGAATGGTGCTCGACGTCGGTGGTCACGAGGAAATCGATACCGCGCTAGCGCTGCACGCCGGCCCCGATCGCAGCGAAGGCACCTTTATGCTCGCGTTCAATTGCATCCTTCGTGCCCTCGAGGCCGATAGTCTCAAGAAACACGAAACGCTCGGGCGGGAGCTTCGACGATTCAGCCGCCATGTCATTGGTTTCGACACCTACGGAGAGCAATTGAACGGGCTTCACATCAACCAAACGGTCGTTGGTGTGGTCTTGGGAGGAGCAGCATGACCACATCTACTTGGAGTGAGCTCGAGGCCGCACGTCGCACCATTGCCGTACTCAAAGAGCGCGTGTCGGTGATGCAGAACGGGTCCCAGTCGACCATTCAACGTCAGTTGGATGCTGCGCGGCGACGCGAAGACGCAGCCCGGCAGCGGCGCGAGCTCACCGAGCTTCGCTCCGCCGAGCTCACCCGCTATTCGCATACGTTGGAAGACGAGGTCGCCAGGCGAACACTGGCCATGAGTCGAATCCTCGACAACGTCAAATTCGGCTTTGTTCTGGTCGGACCCGACCTCGTGGTCGGCGACGAGTTCACGAAGTCGTGTGCGGGCCTCTTCGGCACGGCCGCCGCCGCGGGCTGCTCGCTGCTCGACCTTCTCGGACTCGACGAACGTCAGAGTGCCATCTATCGCGTATGCATCGAACAGCTCTTCGAGGACATTCTTCCTGAAGAAGTGGCCCTGGCCGAAGCGCGCACCGAGTTCCGAATCGGCGACCGAGCCATCCGCGCGGAGGCTAGCGTGGTGCGCGATACATCGGGACAAATCGAGGGGCTACTTTACACGATAAGCGACGCCACCGAGCTGCTCGCAGCGCAGCGCGAGAACGCCCACAACCGAATGCTCGTGACCATCTTGCGCAACCGCGAGAGTTTTCGACTCTTCATTCAGGACACTCGCGGACT
>JAYUKI010000343.1:0-4811 GCA_043764595.1 Myxococcales bacterium
TTGTTTCGGCGTATCGGGCGGGAGGTTCGCGTCGCTCCACACGGCGCTCACCTTCGGATCGCCGTGAATGCCCCACTGGACGACGAAGGCCTTCACGACACGGAAGAACGCGATGTCGTCGAAGAAGCCGATCTTCACGAGGTTGTAGAAGCGATCGACGCCGTTCGGCGCCCAGTCGCGCGTGCACTCGAAGACGATGTCGCCTTTGGTGGTTTCGAACTTCGCGCGAAACGACGCGGGGGACTTCTCGGTCGCTTTCGCTGGATCCAGCATCGCCGGATGGCCCGACGCCGGAAACGCATGGGCGCTGACGCCCCACGCCATGAAAGCCACCGAAAGACCCCAAGAGAGCGCACGCTTCATGAAGCGGAAATCGCACGTTTTCGGGCGGGATGCCAGAGCACGCTGCGCGAGGGCTCGTTGTCCGGTGCGACCGTGCGACCGCCGCGGGCGAGCATGCGTCGCGGGTTCCCTACGCCTCGGGGGTGGAGCCGTCTTTGGTGGCGAGCAGGGACGCGAGGAGTGGGCTCTCCGGGGGCAAGAGGGTCAGCTCGGCTTTGCTTGCGAGGAGCTGCTGGGCCTCGAGCACCTCGAACGTGACGGCGGCCACTTTGGGCTTCTCGAGCATCTCACGCAGCGCCGCACCCAGGATTTGCGGGCGAAGCGTCGTGGCCTTCGCAAACTCCACCGCCGCCTCGCGCTCGGCGGTCCCGCGAATGAGGCTCACTTGGTTGACGCCATCCTGCCGAATGGCTCCCGTGACCTGCCGTAGTCGATTGGTCACCTTCTCTTCGATCTGGTGCACCATTTGGGCGTCGCGGAAGTGCACCTTTCGGACGTACACGCTGCCAAGCTTGTATCCCCACTCGTGGGCCTTTGGGGATACCTCGTTTCGCACGAGCATGCTCATGGTGTGGCGGGTCTCGAGCATGTCCGAGAGGCGCATGTTGGAGAGCGCCCGCACCGTGGTGGAGCCGACGTTGGCACGAAGGGAGCCGCGAGGGTCGGTGTTCTTGAACAGGTACGACACCGGATCACTGATGAACATCTCGTACCAAATGCCGAGTCCCATCGGCGCGCCTTCTTCCGAGTTGACGGGCTGGCTGCGCAGGTACTGTTGGTCGACGCGCAGATCGAGGACGTGCCGCTGTCCGAAGAGCCGGACCACGAACGCGCGCGGACCAAGCTCCAACGGAAGAATGTGGAGCCCGGGTTCGTTCACGATGCCGAGCACTTTGCCAAAGAGCACGTACACGTGGCACGTGCGCTCGCGCACCACGTCGTAAAGGCCGAATCCGCGCATCAGGGCAAAGCCCAGCGAGAGGAGCAGCATGAGGGCCACGAAGGTGCCAAAAGCAAAAGCGAGAATCATTGGCCTCCTCCGTTTCCGCCGCCAAAGGGCACGAACGCGCGTTTTGCTTTGGTGATGAGACCAAGGCGAAGGTTTCGCAGATAGGCATCGAGCGCGCCGGGCCCCGAGGCGTCCAGGGCCGAGAGCTCCCGGGAGAGCGCGCGCAAAGGTTCGACCTCGGCTTGCACCCGGAGCGTCTCGATTTCGACCGCCCGCCGCGAGAGAACGATGCGCTGATCGGCGGCCGCTTGGGCGAGGCTAAGCTCCGACGATACATGGTTGTGGGCGGTGTTGATGGCGGCCAAAGCCGACTCCACTTCGTCCGGGGGATCGATTCCCGTGATGAGGCACGCGTCGAGCAAGAGGCCATACCGTGCGGCGCTGGAGGCGCAATCGGCTTCCATGCGATCGTTGAGATCGCGCAGGTTCTTGCGAAGATCGTTGATGGACACGCCCGTTTGGGCCACGAGCCCTAGGGAGGCCTCTTCGCCACTTCGGGTCTCGACGTCGGGGGCGCGCACGGGCGCCTCGAAGCTCGCGATGCGCTGCCGCAGGACCGAAACGAAATAGCCCATCACGTGGGATATGGGATTTTTCACTCCGAACACGAACGCGTAGAGATTCTCCTCCGCGACGCGAAAGCGAATCTGGCCGCTGATCTTCGTATTCAGGTGGTCTTTGGTGACGGCATCGAGACGCTGGCCTGCTTCGTTCGCTTCGGGCGAGTCCGGATCGTAGGCGAGGCTCGTGGTCGTGGTGGCAATGCTGACTTTGTGAATCTCCTCCCAAGGCCATTTGAAGTAGGGCCCGCCGGGCTGAATCACGACCACTTGGGGATAGGCATAACGCTCGCGTTCGTCGGCGCGCAGGGATTGGGCGCTCGGCAGCTCGAGGGTGGTCGCGTCCTCGCGAACGCGCTCCGCCCGTCCAAAGCTCGTTTTCACGGCGCGCTCGTTCTGGCTCACTGTGTAGAAGCCGCGCAGCACGAACCGGACGAGCAAAAAGAGAACCGCGCCGAGGAGGATACCGGGCACCATGGCGTCGCCGATGCTCTCTCCCAAGGCTGCGGCCTTCGCGCTGGGCTCCACTTCGCGAGCGGTGGTTTCTTGGTTCATCCGCCGAAGGGTAGCGCTGCGCGGGCGTCGTGGGTCAATCCCCGCCGTTTTCGGTGCGCTTCGGGCCATTCTTGCGGGCCGCGAGCTCTCGGAGGGCGTCGGCGAGCCTCTCTTGCGTCGCCAAGAGCTCCCGCTCGAGGGCCGCCGCGACGTCGGGCTTGTCCGCCCCTGCGCTCGCGATCGTTCGGAACGCCGACGTTCGATACGGGTGCGCGGCGTCGCCCTCGGGGGCACTGGCTTCGAGGACCGCGATCATCGAGAGAACACCGAGCGCCAGCTCGCGGGCCTGGGAAGGCGTGGGGGCTTCGCCCTCGAGGCATTGCTCCGCCCGTGCACGGAGGTCGTCGAGAGTGGCCTGCCAGAGGATCATGGGGGCAGGGTAGCAGTCACCGGATGGCCATTCCGCGGCGTTCCAACCGCCCTGGGTCTCCAAACGACAAAAAGGGCGCGGCCCGACTCCAGTGGAGCGGGGCCGCGGTGCAAACGCCTCGAGCGAAGAATCAAATCTCGTCGATGCCGTCATCCATGCTGTCGTCGTCGATGCCGTCCGATTCGTCGTTCCGCTCGTCCGGGGTGGGCTCTTTGCGGTTGCCGTTGCCGTTGCCCTTGTCTTTCGCTTTTTCGGCCGCTTTGGTGGCGATCGGCGTTTGCTCTTCGGTGGGGACCGGAAGCCCGTCCTCTTCGCCCGCGCCATCCAGCTCACCTCGTTTGGCCGCGCGGCGACGGTCGCGGTTGTACGCGCTCGCCATCTCGCGGAGGAGGTCCGGGTGGTTTCGGAAGGTGAATTTGCCCACTTTCCGAATCGTCGCGACGCGCGCTCGAATCATCGCGAGGAGGCGATTGCGCCGGATGCGCGTGGGTCGCGTCGCTTCGTTGGACGCGCCATTGCCGCGGCCAAGAAGGTGGTCCACCGTATTCTGGGCGGCGTCCAAGACGCGCATGTCGAAGCCGGCAAGCTCGTCGAGCTCGGCGCTCAGGCTGCGTGCCGCAGTGACATAGGATGCCAGCGCGTTGGTGAGCTCGCCCACGGTTTTTGGCGCCGACGCGTGCTGCTTTCGGAGCGCCACCACCATGACGTCCTTTTTGTCCTGGACGCCATCGTCGACGACCACTTCGCACGCCGAGCGAATCTCGGTGAGCTGCTTCTGCGCCAGTGGCGGGAGGGGATCGCCGCTCGGCAGACTGCGCTGCACGAGCATCGCGTCGGCTTGACGGAATTGGTCCGTCAAAAACACGAGCTGCGGGCCCGGATCGCCACCGAGGCGCGCTTCGTGAGGGGCAAGGCAGGCGTCGATGCCTTCGACCGGTTGCCAGTACCGTTCGGCAAACGCGGCCACGCCCACCGCTTCTTTGCAGAAGGTGCCAATCGGCATGCCCACCGGCACATCGTCCCCGGGCTGCGAGGCGAGCTCGAGCTCGAGCGACGCGATCATCTTGGGCGTGATCCGAGCGCGCATCTTGCGAACGACCGACTCGTTCGCCGTGCCGAGCACGAGGCTCTCGACCGTGGGCGCCATCGCGGCAGGCGGCACTGGCATGTCAGCCTTGTCAGCCTTGTCGGCCTTCTTCGCCTTCTTGGCTTCTTTCGCCTCCCCGCGAGTACCTTTGGTGGAGGCCGTCTTGCTGGCTTTGGTGACAGAATTCGTGGTTTTCATGGTCAGACATCCTTTTTGGTGCAGGCCAAAGGCGACCTGCTGAAGCTGTCTCGACGGGCCATCGAAATCCGTTGCGTGGAGCGTTGATCCTTTTTGGACGAGCCGCGTGCGGCGGTGCTTTTTGCGCGTACATTCAAGGGCTTGGGTGCGCCTACTCTCCGCTCGGGTGAGGCCACGCGCGGGACGCCATGGACGAGATGGCGCCCGACCATGGACGAGCCTCGGGCCGACTGTGGTCGAGAGACAGTCGACCGCAGTCAAGACGGGCTCCGACCATGGACGAGGCGCGGTCCGGCTGCAGTCGAGATGGGTCCCGACCATGGACGAGACCCGGTCCGGCCATGGACGAGACGGCTCCCGACCGTGGTCGAGCGCGGGGCCGACCATGGACGAGACGCGTCCGACTATGGTCGAGGCGCGCTCCGGCTGCAGTCGAGGGCGGATCGGGGTGCGTTACGCGTGGATATTGCTCTGGAATTGGCGCGCGGGAGGGCAGGGGACGAGCCGCGTCTACCCCATTTCGAGGTGACCGACGCCACCGCGAGTGCGCTGGATGCGACGTCGCCCGTTCCCAGCCGAAAGGCGAAGCTCGCATTGTCCGAGACGATTGAAGCCTGGCGCGTTTCAAGCGCCTCGAGCACACCCCAGACCCCAAGCCCAATCAAAACCGACCCGTGAAACCGGCACTCG
>JAYUKI010000344.1:0-1449 GCA_043764595.1 Myxococcales bacterium
GTACGGGATCTCGAGGTAGTGGTCCGCGAAGGTGTTGTTTTGCTCGGGATCGAGCACCTCGAGGAGCGCTGCCGCGGGGTCGCCGCGGAAGTCGTGCCCGAGCTTGTCGACCTCGTCCATCATGATGACCGGATTGATCGTCCCGACCTTCTTCATGCCTTGGATGATCTGACCGGGGAGCGCGCCGACGTACGTACGACGGTGACCACGGATGGCCGCTTCGTCGTGGACGCCACCGAGCGACATGCGGTGAAACTTCCGCCCGAGCGCCCGCGCGATGCTGCGGCCGAGGGAGGTCTTGCCGACACCGGGCGGGCCGAGCAAGCAGAGAATCGGCCCCTTTTTGTCCTTCTTGAGCTTGCGGACGGCGAGGTATTCGAGGATGCGCTTCTTGACCTTTTCGAGGCCGTAGTGATCCTCGTCGAGGACCTTGCGCACCGCGGCAATCTCGAGGTTGTCCGGCGTCTGGAGGTGCCAGGGAACGTCCAAGATCCAGTCGAGGTACGTGCGCACCACGGTGTACTCGGCCGAGCCCACCTGCATGTTGCGGAGGCGTTTGATCTGCTTCTTCGCGACCTGCTCGGCCTCGGTGGTGAGGCTTGCCTTGGCGATGCGGTCTTCGAGGCCGTCGAGATCGCCCTGGTCGCCGTCGTCCTCGCCGAGCTCTTCCTTGATGGCCTTGAGCTGCTGGCGGAGCACGTACTCGCGCTGATTCTTGCCCATCTCCTCCTTGATTTGGGAGTTGATGCGCTCGCGCATTTTCAGGATCTCGAGCTGGCGCGTGAGAAGCTTCAGCACCTTGCGGATGCGCTCTTTTGCGTCGACCGTCTCGAGGAGCTGGGCTTTCTCTTCGACGGGGGCGTCCAGGTTGGCGGCCACGAGGTCCGCGAGGGCTCCGGGCGCCTGGATCGAGTCGATCAGCGAGCCCGCTTCACGCGGAAGCTCGGGCATGAGCTGGATGACTTGCTTGGCGATGTCACGGAGGCTCATGCTGAGCGCTTCGGCTTCGTCGTCCTCGGTCTGGGCCTCGTCGAGGCGGACGATCTTGGCTTTCAAGTAAGGCCCGGTCTGCGTCACTTCCTCGAGACGAATGCGGACGATGCCCTGGAGGATGAGCGAGTAGTTGCCCGAGCTGTGCTTGAGCGCCTTGAGGACGCGCGCCGCACAACCGACGGTGTGGAGATCTTCCGCGCCTGGATCGTCCGTCGACGGGTCCTTCTGAGCGAAGATGGCAATGACCGGCGACGAGAAGTTGTCGACGTCCTCCACGAGCGCGACCGATTTCTCACGGCCGACGTCGAAAGGGGCCACGTTGCCCGGGAAGAGCACCGCGTTGCGGATGGGGAGGACGGGGAGCTCGTCGCCGAAGGTGATCGGCTCGTCGTCCTTGTCGCGCGGGGGCGTGGGGGCCTTTTTTTCCGACATGATGGTGACCTCTCGGGCGGACTG
>JAYUKI010000345.1:0-4808 GCA_043764595.1 Myxococcales bacterium
GTTCACGTCGGCCGAGTCGGCGATGCCGTTTTCGGTCACGTAAACCGGAAGCTTGTATTGTGCAATCTCGTCGAGGATGTTCGCGAAGCCCTGGGGATGAATGTCCCAGTGGAAGTCGGTTTTGGGGCGGTCGCTGTCGAGGCGGTCCGCCTTGATGACGGCGCGGATTCGGGGCAGCACGATCCCGCCCGACGCGGCGACCTCCATGGCGGTGTAGTAGTTCACACCGAGGAAGTCCGACCGGTTCGCGAGCTCTGGATCGGCCTTTTTGTCGTTCGGTCCGTCGAGCTTGCCGTCGAAGTCCTCGTCGAAGTCGCCACGTGTGGTCGTGTTCGAGAACCAGAGGTTGTTGACGTAGCGAACGCGCTCCGCGGCCGCTTGGTCCTCGGGATCGTTCGGATCGCGTGGATAGATGTCGCGCTGGTGGAGCACCGGGCCTACGAGGGCGGGCTTGCCGTCGCCGTCCGCGTCTTGGGTGTCCGCCTTCTTGATGGCGTCGTAACAGCGCGCGTGCCCCTTCGCTTCGGCGCGGGCCACGGCGAGCGCACGATCGACCTCGAGGGTGAGCCCAGGAGGAAAACCGCCTTGGATGAAACCCGCGAGTGGCGCGACCACCGGCTCGTTGATGGTCGCCCAGAGGTCCACGTCGGCGCCGAAGCGCTTCGCGATGCGCTCGCAGTACGTCGCGAACGCCGGCACCGTTTCCGGGTTCTCCCAGCCGAACGGTCCCTTCACGCGCGGGTCGGCGAGGTACAAGGGAAGCGAGAAGTGGCTCATGGTCAGCATGAGCGTGATCTTCGCCGCCCGAAGCTTCTTCACGAGCTCCGTGTACTTTGCAAGCGTTGGCTCGTCGGGGGTGTCGGCGTCGAGCGAGGCGCGGGTGGGGTAGAGCTTCGCCCACTCGAGCGAGAACCGGTACGCGTTCTGCTTCGTGGCCACGAGCGAAGCGACGTCCTCGTCGATGTGAGCGAGTGCATCGGGGCCGTCGTCGGGTTTGTCGCCGCCCTTGATTTTCCCTGGCAACGTCGCCCAAACGCCCCAATCGGTGTTGCCGTTTCCGCTCTCGATTTGGAACGACGCGGTGGCCGATCCCATCAAAAAGCCCGAAGGAAACGTCACTTCGGAAGGCCGAGTGGGTTTTGGTGGTGCGTCCGTCGGGGTGCTCGAGCAAGCGAGCGCGAGCCCAACCGCTCCGAAAGCTGCACACGCCATGGATGTCCGACGCCAGATGTTCCCCATCATGCCCCCTCCAGCACCGTGACCACTCGGTTGCGGCCCGTCTCCTTGGCCGAAAGCAGACGCCTATCGGCCATGCTGACCAGAGTGGCCTCGTCGGTGCCGTCGGCGATCTCGCTGAGGCACGCGACACCGAGGCTCACGGTGACTCGCATCGCTGCGGGCGAGTGGCCGCAGACCACGCGAAGCTCGGCGATGGACGCGCGAATTCGCTCGGCGAGTCTCGCCCCGGCATCACGGCTCGTGGCGCGGGCCAGCACGACCACTTCTTCGCCACCGTAGCGGGCGACTACGTCTTCCGTTCGCACGACCCGAAGGATTTCCTCGGCCACTTCGCGCAAAACGGCATCCCCAGCGATGTGACCGAAGGTGTCGTTGACCTTCTTGAAGTGATCGATGTCGAGCAGGATCAGCGAAAGGGGAGTCTGGTGGCGCCTCGCATAAGCGACCTCCGCCACGAGCCGCTCGGCGAAATAGCGACGGTTGTAGAGGTGGGTTAGGCCGTCGCGGGTCGACGAATCGAAGAGTTTTTGTTGCAGGGCGGCTTCGGTCGCGTCCGTGATCGCGAAGCGCATCACCACGTTGGGGCCGAGCTGGATACGGTCACCAGGCTTGAGGACGACGGGGCCTTTGACCTTCTTTCCGCTCACGAAGCTGCCGTTGGTCGAGCCGAGGTCCTCGAACGTCCAGGCACCCCTGTGAGCCAACCGGGCGTGCGAGCGGCTCACTCCCGAATCGTCCACCAGGCAGTCGGAGTCCGAGCTTCGACCGATGACGCAGGGCGTGTCCTCTTCGAGGGGAAAAACCTGGCCCGCGTTGATCCCAGTGAGCATGACGAGCGTCGCGCGGTCCTTCACCGGGGGAGCTGCAGGTGCAGTTCCGGGCTCGGTGTCCCTGGCGTCGGGCTCGGCTTGAAAGCCAGGCGACGTGTCTTGGTCTGCATCGGGAACGTCGAGCAGCGAGGTCGAGATCCGCTGCGTGGTGCGATTCTTCAAGCCCAAACCCCTCACCGTTCTGCCGCGACCGGACGGAAGGGATTCCCTCTACCTCGGTTTTCGACGTCGCGCCGACGAAAATCCTCCCACGCTATTGTGGGATGGTCGTAAGACGCAAGGTCATGGGTCTACTTGACGGCAAAGTTGCGATCGTAACCGGGGCGGGCAACGGCATCGGACGCGAGCACGCGCTGCTCTTTGCCAAAGAAGGCGCGAAGGTCCTGGTCAACGACTTGGGAGGCGCCCGCGACGGAGAGCCAGGGGAAAGCTCTGCCGAGGCGGTGGTGTCCGAGATTCGCCGTCGTGGAGGCGAGGCCGTCGCCAGCTTCGACTCGGTCGCAACCGCCGAAGGCGCCGAGCGAATCGTGGCGCAGGCGATTTCCGCGTTCGGGAAGGCCGATATCCTGGTGAACAACGCCGGCATCCTGCGCGACAAGAGCCTCTTGAAGATGGAAGAGGCCATGTGGGACTCGGTCATCGCCGTGCACCTGAAGGGCACCTTCCTCTGCTCGCAGGCCTTCGCGAAGCACGCGGTCTCGCGCGGGGAAGGCGCACGCATCGTCAACACCACGAGCGTCTCGGGTCTCCTCGGCAACTTCGGCCAATCGAACTACGCGGCGGCAAAAGCCGGCATTTATGGCCTTACGCGGACGATGAGCATCGAGCTCCAGAAGCACAAAATCACGGTGAACGCGCTCGCACCCATCGCGAAGACCCGCATGACCGACGACCTCCCGATGTTCCAAGGAATGTCCACGATGGGCCCCGAGCACGTGGCCCCCGCAGCGCTTTTTTTGGCCAGCGACCTCTGTGGCGCGCGAACGGGTTATGTCCTCGCGGTCGCGGGTGCGCGGATGTACGCATTCAAGGTCGTCGAGACGGCCGGCAAGTTCAAAGAGGGGGACACCACCGTGTGGACCGCCAACGAGATCGCGGACAACTGGGACGCGATCGTTCGCGCCTGAGGTCGAGCCACGAGCACCGGCGGACGCTTTGACGCGTCGCGCGGAAAACTTCGTGCTTTCCAAGACTTCGCGAGTCGGTACGCTGGGAAGATGCTGAACCCGAAAGCGGTCTTGAAGGCGGCGATAGGCTACCTACGAAAGAACCCTGACGAGGTAGTGAAGGCCGCCTCGAACGCGACATCCCTCAAATTCGGTGTGCCTCTCGCCAGCCTTCGATGGCTCGCTGGGCAAATCCAAGGCAAAAAGGCGCCGAAAGAAGTCGAGATCGACTCCACGCCGCCCGCGCTTCGTTTCAGCGCGGTCATCGACGCGATGGGCACCCCACTGCGGGCGGCCGCCTCCATCAAGATCGACGAAGTGAACATCTCGGCCGACAGCATTCGCGTCGGAGTGCGGCTTCGGGACGTGAAGCTCGCGGTCCTTTCGGACGTCGAGTCACCCGTTTCCATGCTCGTGCGCTCGGGCGCCCTCGATTTGTCGCAACCCGGCAACGTCGTGAAGTTTTTGCCAAAAAGGCCGGCGGCCATCGTCGAGGCCGAAGGCGATCGCATCGTGCTCGACCTGATGCGCGTGCCAAAAATCGCGGCGAACAAGGCGCTCCGCAAGGCTCTGTCGGTTCTTTCGCCCGTGCTCGGGATAGGTTCCATCGAGACGGACGCCGACCACCTCTACGTGAAATTCAAGGCCACCCCCGCCGGTTTGGGCGAGGCGATCGACGCACTTCGCCGGTAGGGGTTTCCCCCGGATAGTGCTGGTGCTATGTACAGAGGAACTTCGGGGAGTCGCACAGCCTGGTAGTGCACGAGCTTTGGGTGCTCGTTGTCGTCGGTTCGAATCCGGCCTCCCCGACCCACTCTCACAAGAACGCCGTTTCGAGGCTTGGGCCATCGAAACGGCGTTCTTCTTTTGTCGGCCCGTCTCCAGCACGGGGCTCTCGCACTCTTCTAGAAGAGGTCCCCACCAGAGGGAGGAGCAAGGCGTCCGTTCTGTTGTCGATAGGGCTCGCGGGAGGACACACTGCCCTCGAGGCCGCCGGACCATCCTGAACGTCCGGAGCGAACCCCGCGAAGTGGTCCAGAATCCCTACGATTCGAGCGAGTTGGCGCTCAATGCAGGAACCTTGCGCCGTCATACCGTGTTCTTTCCGCCTTCTTTCCGCCATTGAACGCACCTCATTGGGGCCTCTTTCGGGAGCGGGCCCGAAGGGGACGGGTGGGCAAGCCGGATCCCCGCCGACGTGGAGCCGATCCGCTTCGGCCACGACGGGCAAAAAAGGGCAGGAATTTGTGGCCTTTAAAGCCTTTCGCCGCAGCGCGAAAAAATGGTGTTGACCAGGGGGGCGTTTGGACGCAAGTTGCGCCTCCCGAACGGCGGCGCCCGAAAGAGCGAAACCGGACGGTGTCGAGGAGGTAAAATCTCCTTGACGACACGAAGCGGAGGATGCAAAGTCCGCCGCCCTGAAGGAAGCCGGTAGCGAAAGCAAAACGGCCTCCAGAAGGAGTCAAGAGGAGAGAAAAATCCTCTTGACGAACCGGAGACGCGAATCTAGGATTCGCGCCCCGACGACGGAAAGGGAAGATGCGAAAGCAGTCTCCCAGACCGAAGTCAACCG
>JAYUKI010000346.1:0-1448 GCA_043764595.1 Myxococcales bacterium
AACCATGTAGTTCGGAACGCCGTCCTTGAAGGTGACCTGGAGCTCCGCGCCGTTGCCGTCGTTCGACACGCGAATGCCGGCAATGCGCGAGTCTTTGGACGCGAGAGGCGAGGCGGCCTCGAGCGAGCGCCGATTCGGCAAAACAATCGTGAATCCGGTCGGTTGCGTCGCGCCTTGCATGCGCTCGATCGGGCCGTCCATCTTCAGCTTGAGGACGGTTCCGTGAGCGACGGGACCGTTGGTGAACGGCTTCGGTTTGCCCTTCTTGCCTCCGGTCGACGTCTCGGTGCCGTCGTCGGCGCCCATCGAGCCGCCCATCGCGCCACCTTGGGGCATCGCGCCCATCGCACCCATCGCGCCGGGCGCACCGGGCATGGCACCAGGAGCTTGCGGAGCCGCGGCGGCCTGAACGGCGGAGGCCGGCGGAGCAGCGGGGGCCGCCACCGAGGCCACGGGCTCGGCGGGGGCGGTCGCAAGAGGAGCAGCCTCGTGCGGCTTGCGCATCGCCATGAGACCAAGAATCAGAGCGATTCCTGCGGCGCCACCCATCGCAAGCTTGCGCTTGTCGAGCTTCTTCACGGGCACGCTCTCTTCGACTTCGTCCTTCGCGTCGGTGCGCACGATCTTGCGGCCCGAGCTCTGGAGACGTCCACCAGGCGGAGGCGCCGTGGTGCGACGAACGGGCGGCTCTTCGCTCGCGGCCTTCTCTTTTCGCTTCTCGGCGAGCATGGCCGCCGCGGTCTTTGCACGGGCAAACAGGCCACCGATGGCCGGTCCGATCTTCATGAGACCGGCGCCGACTTGCGTCCCGATGCCCTTCGCGCGCTCCGAGAACTCGTGCTTCATCGCACCGCTCTCGTCGTTGTCGCGTGCCTCAGGGGGATCTTCGCTCGTGCCTTCGGCGGCAGCGCGACCGCTCTCGTCTTCGTATTTCATGGTGACGACGAGCTGCGGAACGTGCGCTTCGTTCGTCTCGACCTGGACACGGTGAATGCGCGCGGGGCGCTTTTCGCCGGTCTCGGCGTCCTCGAGCTCGAGCTCTTTGCCCTGCGTGAGGTAGCCAAGCTCGCTGTAGGTCGTGACCTTCGCCATCGAAGCATCCCGAACGCGCGCCTTCATCGGCACGCCGAGGCCGTCGATGTGCAGCCGAACGCGTCCGGCGGGCAGCCGCGGAGCATGGGCATTTTCGTCCGCGGGTGGGGCGAGCAGCGACTTCAGCGCACCCACCGAGTGGGCATCGAGCTTGCCGAACGAGAGTCCGAACTCGCCGCCTTCGGGGCCGTCTTTGCACCAGGTGACCTCGCCCGAGGCCAAGATGGCGTTGCCCTCTTCGGTCTCGAACTGGCACGTGAGCGGTTGGCCAATGTTGGGCAAGTATCCCGCCCGAAGCGCCATGCCCGCGGCCGACACGTTCATGGCTTGCGCCTCGAACGACGGACCTTGCGCGC
>JAYUKI010000347.1:0-4796 GCA_043764595.1 Myxococcales bacterium
GTTCGAGGGGCGCAGCCCCTCGAGCTCCTGCGAGAAGCGGGCCTGAGAGTCCTCGACTTCTCCGCTTCGCTACGAAGTCTGCGGGGGTCTCGACCTCGCAGACTCGGCCTCGACCCGGCCCGAAGACTTGTTTCCCTCCGAGAGCGGACGTCAGGGCGAGAGATGGTTCGCGGGGGGCCCTTTCAGAGTGTTTCGTGCGGGCGCCTTCGACCTTTGGTAAACGAGTGCGATGCGCATTGCGGTGCTCGATCAAGGAAAAGGCCCTGGGTACTTTCGTCTCGACGACGACACGTCGGCCACACCGTTCACCCGCTCGCCGTTCGAAGGCGGCTCGTTGGACGAGGCCGCGGCCCGCGTGACGTGGAAGCCCTCCGAGCTTCGAGCGCCCGTTCGCCCTTCGAAAATTCTCTGCGTGGGGCGCAACTACGCGGCGCATGCGAAGGAGCTCGGCAACGAGGTTCCGAAAGAGCCTCTGCTCTTTTTGAAGCCTCCTTCCGCCATCGTGGGTCCTTTTGGAACGGTGGTTCTCCCGCCCGAGAGCACGCGCGTGGAGCACGAGGCCGAGCTCGGCGTGGTGATCGCAAAAGCCGCGCGAAGGGTGTCGCCCGCGGAGGCGTTGTCGTTCGTGTTCGGTTACACGGCGGTGTGCGACGTGACCGCGCGCGATCTCCAGAAAAAAGACGTGCAGTTTACACGTGCCAAGGGCTTCGACACGTTTTGCCCCGTTGGCCCGTGGATCGAGACCGAGCTCGATCCTCGCGATCTCGAGGTGAGCTGCACGGTGTCCGGCGCTCTGCGCCAGCGCGGCCGCACTTCGCAAATGGTGTTCGACGTGGCCACGCTCGTGTCCGCCATGAGCCACGTGATGACGCTCGAGCCCGGCGATTTGCTGGTGACGGGCACTCCCGAAGGCGTAGGCCCGCTGGTCGACGGCGAATCCCTCGTGGTGGCCATCGAAGGCATCGGCGAGCTCAGGCTCGTGGTGAGCGCACTTGCCCAGAGCTGACGTGTGACGACCAGAGTCGTGCTCGGGGCGGTGGTGTTGGGCGTGCTCGCCCTTGCCGTCGTCGTGGCCACGGGCCGCGCCCCCGAGGACGAGCTCGCGTGCGGGAAAGGCTATTTTCCTCGGGAGCTTCGCTGTTGTGTCTCCCCGACTGGACCGTGCACGACGGGGCCTTCGCGGTGCCCCACTCCCCTCGAGCCGGGGCCACGTGGGTGCGTCGCGCCCGCGCATCGCGTGCGCATTCCGGAGACCACGGTGCTCGTGGGTCCTTCGGACTGGGAGGCCGAAGGACGGGTCACGCCGAGGCACGTGCATGTTGCATCCTTCGAGATCGACGCCTTCGAGGCGCAGGTGGACGAGGTCGCCTGTCCGTCGTGCGTGAAACCGAACGCGGCTCTGTTCGCTTCGGGCGATCCGGCGCGGGCGATGGGTGGCCTCTCGCTCTCCGAGGCCCGCGAACACTGCACGAAGAAGGGCGGGCGCTTGCCCACCGACGACGAATGGCTCGTGGCCGCAGCCGGCGCGAAGCCCCGACGTTATCCCTGGGGGGATACGGGCGCCGTGTGCCGAAGGGGTGCGTGGGGGCTCGCGGAGGGGCCATGTGCGCACGGTGCGGCGGGACCGGACACCGTGGGCGCGCATCCGGACGGCGACACGGACCTCGGTGTGCACGATCTGGCGGGCAACGTGGCCGAGTGGGTGGAGCTCGGCGGCAAGCCCCTTGGACCGCGTGCTCGGCTTCGAGGCGGAAGCTACGCCACGGTGCTCGCCACGGAGCTTCGCACGTGGGCTTCGCGCGAGGTCGATGGTGCCGCACGACCCGAGGCTGGAGTCCGGTGCGTATACGATGCGCTGGACTCAGGCAAACCGTAGTTGCGTAATCGCGCCCGAGACGCTCACGCCCCCAGGGGACATAGGGTCTGTGCGCGCGCCCCTCGCACGGTATACACTCAAAACACATGAGTCTGCCGCATCGCCGCTACTTCCAGATTCTGGTCGTTTCGGCCGCCGCGCTCGTCGCATGCTCGGGCAGCTATCTGGTGTCGCAGAACGAAGGAGGAACGGGGGCGTCTGTCGATGCGGGCTCGGACGCGCCCCTCGTGGTCTCGCCCGATGCGTCGTCGGACGCCGCCCGTGTCTCCATTTGCACTGGAAACTTCCTACTCTGCGACGACTTCGACGACACCAGTGTGCCTCCTTCAGCGAGGTGGTCCTCCATCAGCACGGCGGCCGGCTCGTTTGATTTCGACGACACCACGTTCGTGTCGCCTGGTCGCTCGCTGCGCCTTCGGCTCAGTCCGAGCGCCGACTCGCAAAGGTCGAGTCTGGCGAAGGACATCGACCTTCCTACCGGTGATTTTCGGGTCTCGTTCGACGTTCGCGTCGACCTTCCTCCAAGCGGTAGCTTCGACGAACTCTGTCCGATGGAGATTCTCTTCCAGCCGTTGCCGCCGGGCGTTCGCGAGCAAAATCTCTATCTCTGCCTGCTCGGAAACACTTATGGATTCGATGCGTTTCGTAGCTTCACCGACGGAGGCAATTCGAACACGAATGGGCCCGTGGGCGGAGCGCTCGGTGTGTTCAATCGCGTGATCCTAACCGTGCGAGGCTCGAGTGCGTCGTTCACCGCTTCGCTCGCCGTCGGAGGCGGTGCTCCATTGACGCACACGTTGCCCTGGGAACGTCCCACCAAGATGGCCCTGAAGTTGGGCGCACCTTACACGGCCGCCGCGAAAATTGCGGGCACGCTTCGCTTCGACAACGTCCTCGTCGAAGCGCTCTGATCCGATGAGGAGGACGAAGGTCCTGGGACGCTCGTGGGACATGTCCCAACGTGGACACGGCCGAAGCAGCGTGTAGCCTTGCTCTCGGTGGGGCCTCTATCCAGTGGCATCGTTCGGTTCGGAGCGTTCGCTACGCTTGGCTCGATCGCGTGCTCGGGCAGTTATCTTGGCGCGCTGACCGACGCCGGGCCGGACGCCCCCGACACATCGCCCATTCCGACGACGAGCGCGCCCGTCGAGGCCGGCTCGGACGCGCGTCCCCCAGATGCCGCGAGCGATGCGGGCCCGGTCTCGCCGTGCGCCGCAAAGAGCCTCTTTTGCGACGACTTCGACGACCGCGTCGTTCCCCTCGGTGCGCCTTGGTCCGGCACCGAGAGCGCCGCCGGACCGTTCGACTACGACGAGACCACCTTCGTCTCGCCCGGTCGCGCGCTTCGCCTTCGCCTCGCGCCCTCGATGGGATCGAGCGGATCGTCGTTGCGCAAGGACCTCGACGTTTCTGCAGCAGGCTTTCGGCTTTCGTTCGAGTTTCGATTGGATCGTTCCGGCCCGAAGAGCTTCGACGAAATCGATCCCTTCTTCGTTCGCCTTACCCCGAGCCCTGCGGGGACTCAGCAGATCGCTCTCGCGATCTACGGCGAGTCGATGCAGCTCGAGACGTACCGCGGCCTTCCTGATGGGGGCACCGGGCGCGGCGCGAGCACCGTGGCGGGGTCTCTCGAGTGGAGCTTTCACAGCATTCGGTTGACGGTGCGCGGCGCGAATGGAATGGCCACGAGCACTCTCGAGATCGACGGAACCGTCCGGGCCACCGAGTCGTTTCCGGCACAGGTTCCAACGAAAGCCGCTATCTACGTCGGCTCGCCCTATGTGGCCAGTGTGGCAACGACGACCACGTTGCGGATCGACAACGTGCTCGTCGAAGCGCTCTAATCGGGTCGAAGACTTGCCTGGCGCGTGGCGGGCACCTCTCGTACGTTGAACGGTGGTGGGCCGTCCCTCGCGCAGCATCGTTCGTTCGGGTACCTTCGCGACGCTAGCGCTGGTCGCGTGCTCGGGAAGCTACGTCGCGGCGCAGATCGACGCGGGCTCGGGTGCCGTCGATGCTGCCGTCATGCCGATTTTACCGGTCGATGCGGGCTCGGCCACCATCGTGCCCGTGGGAGACGCCTCGGACGCCGCCCCACCACCCTTTTGCACGGGGCGAGAGCTCTTTTGCGACTCATTCGACGAGGGAGGAGTCCCGCCGACCGAGCGCTGGTCGTACGGAAAGGTCCGCTGCCGGGCCGCTCGACTACGACGAGACGACGTTCGTGTCCCCTTCGCGCTCGCTGCGCGTTCGAGTCGAACCGGACTCGGGCGAACGGAGCTCGCTGCTTGGCAAGGATCTCGCCATTCTTTCGGGCAATGCGAGGATCTCCTTCGATATTCGCCTCGACCGCCCGATGGGGACTTTTGGCGAGATCGACCCCGTCACGATCGGCTTTGGCCCAAATCCATCCGGTGTGAGCTTTCAAGTGTTCGGGTTGGTGGTCTTACCCACCGAGTCGCGCCTCGAAGTCTACCGGTCCTTCGTCGACGGTGGCAGCGTGGGAGGATCCTCGCCCGTCGGGATTGGCACTCTCGGAGCGTTTCATCGTGCCGTGTTCACTTTGCGAAGCTTCGGTGGAAAAGTCTCCTGCTCGCTCTCGATCGACGGGCAAACGGCCGTCACGCAAAGCGTGACCGCCGAGCCCATCACGCGGATCAGCCTCGAGGTGGGTGCGCCGTACACCTCGAACGCCAACATCGCCGCAACCATCCGCTTCGACAACGTGCTCGTCGAGCCGCTCTAGGGCCGGATTTCGTTCCGGGTCGTAGAGCTCGTCACGATCCGAGAACGGCGAGGCGATCCGGGCTATCGTGCGCCGGACATGACCGAATCCGAAGTCGACGTCCTCGTCCGCGAGCTCAAAGCCAAAAAAACAGGCCCGATTCTGCGCAAAAAGCTCGTTCGCGAGCATGGCTCG
>JAYUKI010000348.1:0-1445 GCA_043764595.1 Myxococcales bacterium
CCACGCGAAGGACCACCACTCGCGCCGCGGCCTCTTGAAGCTCGTGTCGAAGCGCCGCCGGCTTCTGAGCTACCTCAAGAAGACCAGCCTCGAACGGTACCGCAAGACCGTCGGCGCGCTCAACCTCCGCAAGTAACCCACGAAGCGAGGCGGGAAGGCATCGGCCCTCCCGCCTCGAGTCATTTTACCCCTTTTTCCTGATTCTTCTTCTTTCTACCCGGCAGCCGTCGCCGTCTATTGCTCTTCGATTCCTGCCCTCGATGTTCGCATCGCGGGCACGAACCGAGGACCAAAGGCGCCCACGAAGTCCGGCGCTCGTCCCCGCGAAGGGGGCACTCCGAGGTCCACATGTCGTTCGTTCGTGAATCCGTGATCGTCAACGGGAAGCCGCTGACGTTCGAAACCGGGCGTCTCGCCAAACAAGCCCACGGCTCCGTTCTCGTCACCTACGGCGAGAGCGTGGTTCTCGTGACCGCCGTCTGCGGCGAAGAGCGTCCCGGGCTCGATTTTTTCCCTCTCACCTGCGAGTACGTCGAGAAGACGTTCGCCGCCGGCAAGATTCCGGGCGGCTTCTTCAAGCGTGAAGGTCGCCTCCGTGACGACGAAATCCTCGTCGCCCGAATCATCGATCGTCCTTGCCGTCCGCTCTTCCCCGAGGGGTTCAAGAAGGACACGCAGATCATCGCGACGGTGCTCTCGTCCGACAAGACGAACCCCACCGACGTCCTTGCCCTCACCGGCGCAAGCTGCGCGCTCCACATCTCGGACATTCCGTGGGACGGCCCCCTCGC
This sequence comes from Myxococcales bacterium, assembly GCA_043764595.1. Classification (GTDB taxonomy): domain Bacteria; phylum Myxococcota_A; class Polyangia; order Polyangiales; family Polyangiaceae; genus JAAFHV01. The sequence continues at coordinate 792 of JAYUKI010000348.1, forward strand.
CGGAATGCGCGTCGCACGCGTCGCAGGCGAGCTCATCATCTATCCGACCTTCGAGCAGCAAGCGGAGTCGGACCTCGACTTGGTCGTGGCGTGCAGCAAGTCGGCGATCGTGATGGTCGAAGGCGGCGCGGCCGAAGCGAACGAAAAGGACATCATCGATGCCCTCATGTTCGCCCACGAGCAGGCGCAGCCGATTTTGGCGCTCATCGAGCGCATGCGCGCCGCCATCGGCCGCCCGAAGCGTGTCTTCACCCCCCCGAAGCTCCCCGACGCGATCGCCGCGCGCATCCCGTCGATCGTCGACGCCGCCATCCTCGAGTCGTCCCTCATCCGCGACAAGGCTCAGCGTTATTCGGGCTACAAGGCCGCGAAAGACAAACTCGCGAGCACCCTCACGGCGGAGCTCGGCGCCGAGCAGTTTGCCGCCAACGAGAAGCTCATCAAAGCCGAATTCGAAGAGCGCAAATACAACGTCGTACGCGAGTACGTCCTTGGACAGAACCGACGCATCGACGGCCGCGACATGGCGACGATTCGCCCGATCATGACCGAGGTCGGGCTCCTCCCGCGCGTTCACGGCTCCGCGCTCTTCCAGCGCGGCGAGACGCAGGCCATCGTGACGGCCACGCTCGGAACGTCTGCCGACGAACAGAA
>JAYUKI010000349.1:0-17718 GCA_043764595.1 Myxococcales bacterium
GGGGCTGGCGCGACTTGCGATGGCCATCGTGGCTCTTCCTCTCCTCTTCGTCTCGAGCTTTCGCAGCACCGACGGACCGTCACCTCTCGTCGCGGTGGGTGTGTTCGTCCTGTCCGTTGGGGGACCGCTCCTCTCGTTCGGAACAGTATTCGCGGCATACTGGCGAGTACGAGACGTTCCTATGCGTGAAGAAGAAGCGATGCGAAAGCCCTTCGTTGCGTGGGTTCCAGTGGCCCTGTTGGATGGCTTGAACGTCGCATTGCTTGTCTTCGCAACGCTCCTCGCCCGCGGCTGAGTGCTCGATCGCCGCGTGGCCATGAAGGACCATCCGAGTGTTCCCCGACCAGCTCGACGATTGCCTCCTCGGCCTCAAACACGACACGTGGGGGATCACGATTCCGTACCTTCCCCGCCCGCCCGCCACCTCCGCTTCCACGGCCCGCTTCCTCGCGCCAAAAAGGAAGACCCCACGAGCCATAAGGCGCGTGGGGTCTAGGGTGACGGGCTATCCGCCGCTGCGGTCTACTCACACCGGATCGTCGTTCGGCTCCGGCATGGGGACGTCTTCGTCGGTCGAATCGTCGATCCCGACCGGCTCTTGGTCGTCGCGCCTCTGGGCTCGGAGGGGCGAGGTCGTTTGGGGTTGGGGCCACCTTACGTCGATGGGGGCGTGCGGCTGAAGGGCCGGAAATGCCCACGGCAACGAGCCGTCCCAGAGATCGAGCACGCGAGCATGTTGGACGAGCCGTTCAGAGCCGTCCGTGAGCTCGCCACGCACGCGGTCACTTCGGCGTGAGCAACCTGAGCGTACCTCCCGTCAAAACAACAAGGTCTCCCGTCAAAGTCGTTCCAAGGACGCTCGCGTCGGGCCCTGCCATAAGTGGCCGTGCCTCCGGCGCCCCGTCGATCGCATGAGCCACGACACTCCGGCCTCCACCTGGCGGCGCCGCCCCAGCATCGGGCGCCGGCGAGGACTGTGTCCGTCCCGCGGAGATCGCGAACCGTCGGCCGCCGAGATCCACGGCACGCGGCGGGAACATCTGTCCCGGAACCTGCCGCACGACTCCCGACGATGTGCCGGAATCGTCGTACGCCTCGAGCGTCGTGTCCGACTGCACGTCGTACCTCGTCAGTAGTCCCGTGTTGCCACGGCGTCCGAGCCAGCCCGATGTGAAGGGCAGACCCGACTCGATGCGTGTCGTCCGCGTGCCGTCCGGGAGCAACCGCGTGAAGACGAGCTTCGAGTCGTTCGTCTGCGCCGCGAGGAGGATCGTGTCGCCGAAAGAGAGCGCGTGTTGGTCGGAGGCCCCCGGGTATTCGACCTTCTGCGGCTCGTGCACGTCGGTCAGATCGGCCCGCAGCCAGCGGACCTCGGTGACGATTCCCACCTTGCCGACTAGCCCGGTCAGCAACGTGCCTTCGCCTGCACTCCCGTCGGGCGAGCGCGTCGCGAGCTCTGCGAGGCCAAGGCCCGGGAAGTGGCGTGTCCCGAGGAGCTTCGCCGACGGATCGAGGCGAAAGACGTCCGTGCCGACTCCATTGGAGTACGAGGTCATCAACGCAAATCCCTCGGTCGTCGCGACGAGACCCATGCGAATCGGCGACTCGGATCCAAAACAAATGTCCGACTCGACGAGCCGGCGATCGACGATGAGGCCAAGGTGGATGAGGCCTCCTCTGTTGCTCCACGCCACGGCGACCGACGTTCCGTGGTTGGCCGCCGCCGCCAAGTCCGTCGCGTTCGGCGCCAGATCGATCGTCGAGAACCCGTCACGGGTCGCGTTGCATCCCGCCACTTCGACCCTACAGCCCGCGGAGCACCGGAGCTGACCTCCGAGGTAGCCCCTCGACGCGCACGTCGCCCCACGAAAGTCCGCGCCGTCGCACTCCTCGGCGAGTGAGCTGCTCGTGGGACCTTGGCCGACGGTACAAGAGTCGGCCCGCCCGTTTCCGCAAAGGCCCCCGCAGACCGCTCCACCCACAACCTCGCTCGGGCACGCACCGACGGCCGGCCCTTTGGCCTTCGTGGCTCCGCCGGTTCCGCCGTCCGCATCGCCGTCGGCGACTCCTCCGCACGCGCTGGCGAGTGCGCCCGCCCCTAAAGAAAGCGAAAGCACGGCCAGCAGCGGAGCGAGCCGGAGGCACACGGACCTGAATGAATGCATGGACTTACCCATCGCAAGGGACGTGCCGGACCGGCGCACCTCGACTTTCGCGAGGGTTTGCGCGACCGCCCCGAAATCGCACGGGCGACGTTGTTCAGTCGCGTCGCCCGTGGCGCGACTTGGCACGCCCGGGGGACGGACTTCAGGCTCGAAGACGACGCATCAAGTGTCTCGGGGGTCTCGTGCTGTCATGTGGCTGACTCGTGTGGCGACGAGCTCGACGCCAGAGTCTTGGTGCCCGGCTTCCCGGTCACTTTTGGCGCCCGCCACCTCCGCCTCCGCGGCCCGCTTCCTCGCGCCAAAAAAGGAGACCCCACGAGCCATAAGGCGCGTGGGGTCTAGGGTGACGGGCTATCCGCCGCGGCGGTCTACTCACACCGGATCGTCGTTCGGCTCCGGCATGGGGGCTTCTTCGTCGGTCGAACCGTCGATCCCGTCGATCGGCTCTTGGTCGAGGTCGGGCTCGGTCGAGTCGTCGCGCTTCTGGGCTCGGCGGGTGTCGCGGTTGAAGGCGCTGAAGAACTCGCGCATCGTCTCCGGGTGGCTCGCGAAGGCGTAGCGCACGATCTTGCGGAGCTTGGCGAGGCGGTCGCGAATCATCTGCAGCAAGCGATTGCGACGAAGCAGCGCGCTGCGGGTGAGCTCGTTCTTGCTCGTCGCCTTTCGCGCCGACAGCATGTCGGCCACTTCGGCTCCTTCGTCGACCATCGCGGGCTCGAAGCCGTCGAGGGTCGCGAGCTCGGAGGTGAGCATGCGGCACACGTCGACATAGGCGGCGAGTGCGCTCGCGAGCGCGGGGATGTTGCTCGGGATGGACGCATGCGCCTGGCGGAGCGCCTCGACGATCGTGTCTTTCCCGTCCCGCACTCCGTCGTCCACGACGACTTCGGCGGCCGACCGAAGCCGAACGAGGATGAACCGCGCGCGCTCCACCAGCTTGTCGCTGTCGGTCGCTCGCCCTTGGACGACCATCGAGTCCGAGATGCGGGCCTGGTCGACCAGGTACACGATCTGCGGACCGACATCGCCCCCGATACGCGCCTCGTGGGGCGCGAGCGAGACGGGAATGCCGTCACGAGGGAGCAAGTGCCACTCCAAGCGGACCGCTGCCGTAATGGCCTCGCTCGTGTAGACGTTTACCGGCATGCCCAGGTCCAACGCGCCGGAGGGCTCCGCGGCGACCTCCGCCTCGAGCTTGTCGCGCACCTCCGGAGTGATGCGCAACCGCATCGCGCCAACCAGCACCTTCGGATTGATGCCGGTAGGCGTAAGCAATCGCGTCTCCATCGTGGCGACCGACCGATCGACTTTGGCTGCCGCCTTCTGGACAGACTTGGCCTTACGACCGTTGGTGGTTTTGGACGAGACCTTCGCAGACATATTGGTTTTCATGGGGAGCCTTCCTTCGGTTGCAGAGCCGCGGTGTTGCGACTTGGTGCCCCTCTCTCGACGGCCCCCCGAAAGTCGTTGCGTGCCTCCGTCGTTTTTTTTTCGTTTTGTGGCGAGGAAGGGATTTTCGACGTAAAACCAAGGGGTTGGCGAGCATGCAGCGCAAGCCTGCCCACGCGATCGGCGGTCGAACGGCTCACATTTGCGGTCTGACGACACCCAAGTCCCGGTCTGACAGCGTCAAGTGCCGGTCGAACGACACCCAAGTCCCGGTCTGATGGCGCCAACTGCCAATCGAACGACACCCAAGTCCCGGTCTGATGGCGCCAACTGCCGGTCGAACGGCACCCAAGTCCCGGTCTGATGGCGTCAAGTGCCGGTCGAATGGCGCCAAGTGCCAATCGGGCGGTCCCCAACCATCGGTCGAATGGTCTCCAAGTGCCGGTCTGACGGCGTCAAGTGCCGGTCGGCTGCTCCTGGCGCGGGTCGAGCCGCTGGCCTTCCGCGACGCGTTACTTGTGAAGGACCGACGATCCGCCCCGCCCGCTCGGTGCCACGAATCTCGACGCGCTGTGTGTCGTGAGCCGCGTCCGTTCTCAAGAGTCGACGCACGGGGCAGCGTATGGCCCGAACGCTCGGACGTGGCGGAAGCCGTACGGAGACGTCTGAGCGAGCCGGTAAACGCCGAAGCGACCTCGTTCGAGGTGTCGCCGAGGAAGGCCGCAGCTCACCCTCGGCGTCTCGAAAGCGCGAAGCATGCCAGCCTCTCGTCTTTCCCGGGGCCGCGCGACCAGCAGGGCGAATCAAGCGGCAAGAGGAATCATTGCGTCAGCATGAACGGCTACACGACGACGGCTAAGACGTCGAAACAGGAGTGACGAAATCGTCTCGCATGCGAAATGCAGCTGAGGACCCTGCCTCCACAAGTTGGTCGAGAAGGAAAAGAATCGCGTCACGAAGGTCTTTTCGCTTCTTCAGCTCAAGCGGCCGCCCATAGACGTAACGCTGGACAAGGACTTCGAGCGTTGAGATGCTATTCGCCTTCGACAACAGGTACTGAGGCTCCCCGGAATTCAGGCGCGCTGCGACGCGAATGAATGCTTCGGGAAGCGACTGCTCGCCCACGTGGTAGAGGAGCGTAAGATACCTCTCGAGAACCGTCGCCGATGGGAGGAGTGCATCGAAGAGGTTGTGCACCTGACGCGCATGACCTTCAAGACCGCGCCAATGGCGAACGCCATCTTTCCACCTAATCCCCAAGAACAGAGCAGAGACCAGCTCCTTCCCTCGGCCGTACTTGCTATCGATTCCGCGCAACCACTTCGCGGCTCGCATTCGCTCAGCAAAAAGCGACCAGAGTGACCAGAACTGCGGAGTGTTCGGGTTCGAATCATTTGCGTAGATAAGGCCCTCAAGGGTCTGGCCCGCCTCCTTCGGATGACGCTCAACCGCGTCGAGAATCGGTTGGAGAATCTTGCATGCCGCAGCGAGTGAGGTTTGCAGAACGAACATTTGGAGAAGCCTCGACTGGGCGCGCTCCGTCTTGAACTTCCGCGCGCGCCGCCCCCGATGCGACGAGCGGACGTCATCATCCGAGTCCCACCAAGCTACGAGTGTGCGCGCCAGATGTTCAAAAGCATCCGTCGCTGCCGACTCTCCCGGCGCTCCTTCGAGGATCAACAGGATTCTGGAATTCGCTTCCGCGCCAAACGACGAGGTCGGATCCATTTTTTTCTCGGCGTCTCCAGCGATGCTTCCCTCTTCGAAGAATCGGCATCGAATCGACGAAGCCGCTTCGGCCTTAATCTCGTCGATCGAGCGCCATTGCTCATCGCTTGGCACTTCAAACGGTGCGCGTCGCTTGCGCGGTCGACTCTCCTCGAAGTCCATAGCCTGCTGCACGAGCATCGCTTCGGCCGCTAGGGCTCGAACGCACCTCAATGCCAGGTTTCGGTCGATCGGCCATAGGTGCCAGCGTATCCCAGCAGCTGCGTGCGCGCGCACTTCGTCAACGGCGTGCGTAAGGGCGAGTACGAGCACTTTCCGTGCGCGATCAGTTCGGCGCTCATCCAGCTGCTTTCCTGCAAGCAACGGGACGACCGTTGCGCACGCCCGGTCGGCGGACATCAGATTTCGCTGCATGCGAACCAGCGAATTCCCCCTGTCGCTCTGCTCAACTTCCGAGCAGACCTTGTCCACGCACCAGTCGCGATCTGTCGCTAACATCTCATCCCAATGGTCCCGAACGCACACTGCAGCGACGAGCCCCGGACCGCCGCGGCCCCAATCGAACTCGCCATCCGACTTTTGCACGGATGCCGCAATCGCTTCCTTCAGGTGCTGCTGCCATTGAGCGTGATCGTGGTCTCCGTGCTCTCGCTCGAAGACTTTCGCTCCCCACAGATAGAACGTGGAGCGAGCGTCCATGTCTTCGAGACGAGCGGCGGCCTCGTCGACCATCTCCTTCACGTCCAACTCGGGTACGTCGAGATCGAGGCGAACGAATCCCGGCTTCGCGGCTTGCGCTGACTCTCGATCAGCGCTCGGTTGAACACGAGTGTCTTCCGCGGCCTTGTACCGGCGAGCGTCCATTCGATGAAGCGCGAGCCGCCAGACGCGGTCCCCTTCATCCTGCTTCTCGGGCGCCGCAAGCGCGGCTCGGTGACTATCGATAGCGTCTTGTACGCGCGCCGCCATAGGGCCAAGCTGCAGATTGAGAACTGCACGCTCGAGGTGGCTCTTACGATGTGGCCGTTCGTCCGCAGTCGCGCGCTCGTGCTCGTAGATCTGGTCCTCGGGGAGCGACGGAAACAAGCTGTTCATCGTCGATGGAGGAAGGCTCTCGCTAGAAAGTCGGGCGCGGTCGAGCTGCATGTATGTCTGGCAGCCGAGCAACACCAGCAGCGTCTCTCCGCAGACACGAGGATGGGCGGTCGCGACGCTCGCAACCACTGCCGTGATCGCGGCGGAATCGCTCTTTCGTAGAATGTCCAGCAGAAGCGCGTCCAGCTCCCCAGGACGCGCGTTCGCAAGTTCAAGGAGCCCATGCTCCATCGCCATAAGCAGCGACTGCAGGGCGTAGGGACCGTCCGACATCCCGCGGTACCACCCCCAGAGACGTCGGTTGCACCATTGCGTCTTCGACGTCCCGTCGGCGAACGTCAGCGTCACCTCGAAGGGCGGCTCAATGGACGACCGGGACGATGCGGGAGGATGCGCATACCAGTCCGCGCTGTGGTTAAAGACCGCCACCATGAACGCCAGCGCCGTCTGAGGGTGATGCCTCATTAGCGGGAGGAACGGCCCGCGGAAAGCGCTCGCCGGAAAGAAGTCGTGGCGCAGCCGATCGTTGATGCCGAACAGTGGCTCAAGGTCGATCCCAGAATGTCCGTAGGGATCGTGCTCGACTTCGGTGCGGAGCAAGTAGCTCGTCGCGGCAGAGACGACCTCTTCGGGTATGTCACGCGCCGCCGGCATGCCCTCTATGCCATCGAAGACAATCTCGTGGAAGTTCTCGCTCACCTGATCGCGGTCTTCTTCGTTGCGGTCTCCCTGCAGTAGGGCGGAAAAACGATCGCGGTTGGCAAGCGGGAGCTTGGCGATAACGCGTAGCGTCCGCTTCTGCTGATCGTCAGATCGATAGTCGTCAAAGAAGGGCAGCAGCCAGTGGGCGATGGCGACGGCCGCATCCGCGCCGTCGGGGTAGGGCGTCTGCCAGTGCACGCCGCGCGCCCAGTCCTCAACAAATCCGAGCAAAAGACCACGTTCGACTGGTTTGAACGAAGCGAGAGCCTTCGCCGCGAGACGCAGCACGCATGCCCACGCAGGCCCTTCCGGGACGGAGAGCACGGACGGCGCGGCGCCGACCCCTTCCAACCAGGAGGGCAAGACGACGCACCCAACCCGAAGCAGACGGATCATGAGCCGGAGAAGGCGCTTGTCGTTCGCGAGCAGATCGCTTGCATGCCTCTCGAGAAACGCTGACGCGGACGACGACCGTAGAACTGAGATGATCGTGTCGTCGCGAAACTGCGCCGGGAGATCGGCGTCCTGAATCACCGCGCGAAACAATTCGTCGGCGGCGTCGTTGTCGCGGTCTACGAGTTCGACCACCCACCTCCGATAGGTCCGTCGCACGGCTGGGTGGGTGCCGATGGCGGAGGAGAGAGCGCGCACAGAGCCGTCGGCCACAGCGTGCTGCTCGTCGATCCACTGCAGAATCGCCCAATCCTCGAGCACGTCGTGGGCGGGCGCGAGGAGTCCGGCGGCCCCCTCTGAAGAAACGACGAGAGAGTCGCGTCGAAGGGCGCCAATTGCCTCCGCATCGAGATCGGTGCAGGGAGCATAGAGAGTTAGCGCGCGAGCTCGCCGGAGCGCGACTTCAACGAAAGCGTTCTCGCGTCTCTGCGGCATTCCCGCTGCACTTTGGTGGTCCGCGCGAACGATATCCCGCCAGACGCGTCGCCGAAATTCACGCTCGCTTTGCGGGAGCGAATCCTCCGCGGGCCAGGAGACCTGGAGAGCCTTATCGAGGACGTAGGGATTCCGAAGGAGTCTACGTAGCGTCGCGCTCGAAAGAGGATGGGCGAGAGACGGGTTGGCAGCTTCGACCGCTTGCAGCTCCTCGTCGTCGAGCGGCGGCACCCGAACAACCGAGCCGGCGGCTGCCCCGCTGAGAAACGCGGCTCGAACAAGTTCGGTGGAATAGTCTCGGCAGGTGAGGACAACGCGCCACGTCGGATCCTTCGCCACGAGGGTGAGCAGATCAGTGAACGCGTCTCTCGTCGAAGCCTCAAGCAGGCGCTCGACACTCTCGACGAACATGACCTTGCGGCCTTGGCTTGCGAGGACCGCACCGAGCAGAGCGGCGCTCGCCGATACCTGGCTTCGAGACAACGTTTCGTCGAAGTGAGGCGTGGCGAATTCCTCGGCACGGAACGCGAATACGAAGTGATCCCTCGCGAGTGATTGTGCCACGTCTTTCGCAACGCTCGACTTCCCGCTGCCGGCCGCGCCTGACACGAGGACGATCTGCGAGGCCGCGACCTGTTGGAGGACCTGCTGAACTATGCCCGCCCGAGCGAGATGAAGCCCTGTGCCGACGGTCGCTCGGATGCCATCCAAGATGAGCGACGAATGATGGCCGAGCGCGCGAAGAGCTTGTTGCTCGGCACCGCCAACTGAGGAATGGCGCTTCCGCACGCTCTCCGGCAGATCTTCACGTCGAAAGCGCCGCGCCGTCGGCATGCCGTCACCGACCTCGCGGAGGAGAGCATTCCAGGACTCGGTCGCAGCCGCGATGGCGTCTCCTCCACCTGCCGTATGAGCGAGCAGCGTCTTCATCGACGCCTCGGTCTGCTGAGTGGCCGTGTTGAGATCGAGACTCAATACGTGCAGGATGCATAGGAACGGCCAGAGCTCGCCGACGGAGACGCTCCGTCCTTCCACGGCGCCGATGATCGTGCTTATCGCGTTCGCGTACTTGATCGACTGAGCATTGAGGAAGCCCTTCGTTGCCAAGCGCCGTTCGAACTCCGCGGCGTCGGGGGCAGCGCGCGCAGCGTCGAGAAGGCTCGCGAAGTACTCGAGCAGCGTGTTCGTACCCCGCAAGGTCACGAGGGCGAAGCGATCCGTCGCGGGATTGAAGTGCCCGGCGTCCTGGAAGTCGGCCCAGAAGTCTTGGAACGCCTTCTTGCACTCGTCGTCGGTCGCGCTGACGGTGAAGGAGCGCTTGACCTGCCCAGCGAGCTTTCGGTGCCGTCCGGGCGCCGATTCGCCAACGATGAGGAAGTCATCCGTATGCCAGCCAAGGACCTCGGTCTGGAAATGGACTTCGACGCCCGAGCAGTCGTGAAGGATCGGCGGGATGGCTCCCACGAGAAGCTGAACGAGCCAATACGCGTTGACGTGTTGCTCGAAGAACGTACCCGCGCCGCCGGTCGCGGCAGGACTCGAGACGAGAGGCGCCTTCGAGTTGACCGAGGTGGAGGGGGATGCTTTCGGTTGATCCTTGGCCATGGTCAATGAATTTCTTACCACGAGCAGGAATGCGTGACTGAACCACAGCGGCGAGCCGAAAGCGGGTACGAAGTCTCGGCGATTACGCGAATCTTCGTGCAGACCGTGCTCGCTCTTTGCCTGGCCCCAGTGATCCCGCTGGAAAGGCGACCCTCGGGGACCGGCGGTGACAGAGCGTCGCGGCCAGCAGAGAAGAGCCGGGATCAGATGACTGGGGCCGCGCAACCATCCTAAGGGGAACGCGATGCGAGGGAGCAGCGACACATGCTTGCTCCCCACCGCCATCCTCCTCCTCGTGGCATCACTCGACGTCCTTCCCCGTCAGGAGGAACTCGAAGCGGTCGCTCTCGGCTGCGACGCGCCGTAAGACGAGCTGAAACTCCTCAGCGGTGAGGCCCGCCTTGGCCACCCAACCCACGGCGCAGACACGCCCGCGAGTGTCGACACGGAAGCTGACGAGCTGCGCCGCTCGGTTGTGTCCCCAGACGCGAACCGGAAGAGGCTGGCCGTGCACCTCCGAGATGGCCGACGAGCGCGCGACGATAGCGTGGAGCTCGAAGGTGTCAGCTGTCTCGCTCACGCGGACGCGATGTCTGCGTCCACCCTCGAAGGTCACGGTCACGTAGTCGTCCGCGAACTCGAGTCGCGGACCTCCACAGAGGGAACGCCAGTCAGTCGTCATTATCGCCCTCTTCCCGAAGGTCGTCCTCGAACTCGCTTAGCGGAGCATCCCGCTCGCCAGCGAAGTGCTCCTGCTCCATTCCATCCGCTTGGTGAACCACTCGCCGCACCAAAAGCGCGATACGCGCAGCGTCGTGCTCAGCGGCTCCAAGGAGAACGTCGTCTTCGACCGTCAGATCGTAAGTGCGCGCTTCCTTGGTGAGGATGGCTCCTACGCGCGACTGCAGCCGCGCTGCACGGCTCGCAATCGTGTGGGGATCAGCCTCCGGATCGGTGCGCCCGATCGGACTCACACAGCGAACGACGGCGTGACCTTGTTCTGCCCGCAGCACAAGCATGAAGGGCTGCGCGCGCCCATTCTCAAGGCGAGCCGTCCCGAGCAGTGACCCAGAGGGGGACCTGGCGGCCCACTCGACGGGCAGGGTGCCCACCGTCGCGACCATGAGGTCAGCGAAGCGGCGCCGCACCTCCCTCCCCTGCTGGTCCGAAACGGCGAGGGTCGTCTTCGACCCCGTCGTGGCCCAGTCGGGGATGGGGAAGGCGCTCTTCAGAACGCCACGGATCACTCCGGCTCGCTTGCGGCCTGCGATCATTTCACGCCCGACGTCGATCTTGCGCTGGTCTGCTTCCGGTACCGCGAGCCCGTCGTGCATAAGACGCATGAACGTGTTCATCCGCTCGAGGACACGCTCCACCTGGAGGATCTCGACCGTATCCTCGAGGTACGGGAAGTAGACCTGTAGCCAGTCGTCCCCTCCTGGCGCTCCGGTCATCGCGGAGAGGCGTCGGTCGGTCTGCGAGCGGACTCGATCGATCCGCCCGATACGCTGTTCCATAGCCGACGGAGTCCATGAGATGCCGTAGTGGTGCACCGCCGAGCAGAACGTGTGGAGATCCTCGCCCTCCTGGAGAAGGTCCGTGGTGACCAGGACGAATGGGTAGCCTGGCATCCGGAACTGTCGGACCAACGTCTGGTTTACCTGGCCTGCCATGCCGCCAATCGGCTGCTGCTGCCGCAGAAGGCTCCCCACGTATCGGGCCACCTCGGCGAGAGGCATCCTGTCCGTCGGTCTAGCGTCAGACGCATTTGTGTCGATGATCAGGTTGAAGTTGGTGGCGAGGTCTGCGAGCTCATGGAATGCGCCCCACGTTGTCGGTTTGGTCCGCTGCGCCTCCAGCATGTCTAGGTAGTGCCCAAGGAGTTGGTCCCCTCCTCGCGCGTCAGCCCCGCCGATCTCCGTCTCGTCGTCGTCAGCTCGACCTGCCACCAATGTCGTTCGACTGGACATCGCCGCGACGTAGAGGTCGACAAGAGCGTGTCCGAGACGAGCCGCTGTCGCAAGGAACTGTGCCCGGATCTCTTGCTCACGAAATTCCTCGCGGAGCTTATCGGGGGCGCCCTCGAGCGAAGGCTCGGCTGCTGGCCAAATCCTCGCGCGGAGCCCAGCGCGCTCAGGCCGACGCAGCTCAGTGAAGAAGGTGCTCTGCTCCAGCGCGTTGGCGATTTCCGGCGGGCCGACGCTCGCGTGCTCGCGTAGCACCGACGCCTGATAACGCTCCTCCCAGATCATCCCCGCCCGCAGCGCGTGCGGCCCAGCGACATGCTCGCGGAGAAGCTCTAGCGTCGCTCCCTGAGCAGCCTCCATCGCGGCAGCCCGCGTCACCCGCTTCGCCCGCTTGCTGATGTAGCGGCCGCCTCGGGAGCGCAGCGCATCGACGAGGTCCGAGCGAGACAACCCGAGGGCCATGGCTGCCGCTTCGACTACCCCCCCCGGCGGAGCCCCGAGCAGATCCATCACGTGGTTGTCGTAGAAGAACGTCGCATATGCGCCGCTCGCCTTGATGAAACGACCCTGAATGTTGGCGCCGCTCACGACACGCTTCGGCCCCTCGCCTCGGAAGAACCATGCGAAGAAAGTGTCGTTCCCGCCCGTATCCTCCACCTCGATGTCTTTGCCGACGAGATCTACGGGTGCAGTGATCCCCTGCGGACCTCCGGCCGCACTCTTTGCTTCACGATAGTCTCGGACGACGGCGTCAAGCTCGTCCCGGAGCACCTCAGGGAGGCGGGCTCGGAGCGCGGGAATAACCCAGTCGTCATAGCGCTCGTCGAGCTTCCTCTTGAGCTCCTTCACGGACGCGACACGGCGAACGAAGACAAGTGACTTCTTCCCCGTGATCCACGCCGTCGCGAGACTGTCGACAACGGCGTCCATCTTCGGGTGCGGGAGCGTTCGACCGCCAAACGTCTTGGAATAGTCACGGGCGAGCCTGTTGAGATCGTGAACGTCCATGCCCTCTCGCTCCGCGAGCACGTCGGTCTGCTCCGCGTCATCGAAGACCGACTCCGCGTCGTCGTCTCGCTTCAAGCGCGCGGTCTCGAGAAAGCTTTCGAACGACGCGAGCATCCCGATCTGAAACGAGCGGTTGAAGCGCTTCCCGCTGAGAAGCTCGCTCACCTTCTTTTGGACCAGCGCCACGACGAGACGCTGTCGCTCGTCCTCGATTCGGATCGGCTCGTCATGCGTCGCGACTCCGCCGCCCCGCCATTCCCGCCGGTACATATTCTTGGTGTGCTCGTGTCCGACCACCCGAATGGCGGTTACACGACGCACAAGGAACTCACCCGCGACCTTCTTCTTTTGGTCCTCCGGAACGTCGTCACTTTTCAACGCGCCGAATGGGCCCGCGAGCCCGAAGAGATCCAGCTGATTCCAAATGTGGCGGTACGTCTCCTCGAGTGGAGTCGCCGAGAGAAGCAGAACCCGCCCGGCGCGGGGGCCGTATCCCGGAAATAGGCGTGGATTCGGCGGGTCATCGGCCGAATATCGACCAAACGCCTCACCGAGCACATAGTTGCGCGCGGAGCCGTGGCTAGAGAACCCGTGCTTGAAGTTGTGCGCCTCGTCCACGATGATGAGGTCAAACTTTGGAAGGGCACAGCAGAGGGCTCGAGCGAAGTTCTTCTTGAACTCCTCCTTGTTCCTGAGATCGAACGCGTCGTCGCTCAACCATGGCAAGTGACGCCGTAGGCCGTCACGCGTTCGCTTCCAGTCGTCGCCCGACTTGCCGAGCGGCAAGCTGAAACTCGTCATGCGCACAAAGAAGTCGCGGTTCGGATCAAGACTCGCTTCGTTGACCAGATCGATCAAGTTGCCGCAATTCACGAGTGACCGCGCCGGCCGGCCGTCGGGTGCGCGAACACGAAGATCGTCGATCCGAACGTTGTTGCTCGTGAAGTTGCGAAGCTCCTTCTGCCACTTCTTCTGGATGTTCTCTCTCGGTGCGATCACCAGCACGCGGAAGCTAGGATCAAAGTGGCGAAACAGCGCCAGCGCGCCGAGAGCGACGTAGGTCTTCCCCATCCCCACCTCGTCCGCGAGGTAGGCGACGCGGTGCTTCCGGAGGATGTTGTGGATGGCTACCGCGCCACGTAGCTGCTCTTCCGCGCGATCCGGTGAGATGCGGCCGGCCTCGAAGTCGAGGAGCGCACGGGCGGCCGTGAGGTCGATCACGCCTTATCCTCCTCGGTGAGTGCTTCGGCCCGCTTGAGGAACCATTTCTCGAACCAGTCCAGGAAAGCTGGCATCTCCGGGCCGCCGGCCGCTAGCGACGCTCGGAGGCTCGCCGTACTTCCCATCAGCCGATCAAGGTCCTTTGCTGCCTCGCTGTGCTCCGCCCAGTACTCAGGATATCCGCGCCCGAGCTCACGCAGAAGCTGTCTCGTACAGAGCGTGACCACGTATTGTTCTACGCGGTCACCTTTGCCGGTGTTCACCTCGTCGACTACCCGCTCGAGGAGGCTTCCGAGGGAGTCGTACTTCTTGCCAAATAGCCGATAGTCCGCCTCCTTCGTGTGTCCCTCGTCCAAAGCCTCTCGTACTCGCTGCTCGAGACAACCGAACGCATGGAAGACCCCAGCGAACCGGTCAAAGAGCGTCGTCTCGACCGGCAGGGGCAAGAGCTTCGTCACGAGCGGATCGTCGTCGCCCGCGATCTTCACGCGGCTCTCGATGAAGGCGGCCCGCTGTTCGACTGTCAGCAGTGCCCAATACCGAAGGATGTCCGCTGCGCTGAGCTCATGGAGCAGCGAGGGCCGCGCGTGCATTCCTTCCTCCTGCACGAGGAGGAGTGCCGGCTCGGCCCCCTCGCCGATCACCTGCAGGATCGAGGTCGCGATTAGAGTCGTCTGGAGGCTCGCGGCTGCGGTCGCGTCGAGAATGACCCACTCACGGGGCGGGAGGTTCGAGAGCTCGAGAACGACGACTCCGCCGTGCTCTAGCCTGAGCGAGGGCGAGGCCTTTGGCGTGCCCCAGAAGACGGCTGCTTCGTGCTGGTCCCACCGGTACCGCACCACGAGGCTCGAACCGCCGGCCGCCGCGAGGCCTTCGTCTTCGCACTTCGTCACGAACGCGGGAGGCTTGCGCGTGTCGGACGCGAGCCACCAGTCCGGTCGTGTGCTTGTGGTCGCCTCCACCACGAATCCCGCCTCCCAGTTTCCGCCCTTCCCCGCGAGACGGCATCCCGCCTGCGTCAGGTTCGTCGAGCCCACGTAGAGGACTTCCCTCCCATTCCGACCGGGATCGAAGAATCGGTACACTTTCGCGTGAACCGTGCGGCGCTTGACGTCTTCGGCTTTGCCCGCGCGAAGAAGGTCCGCCGGGAGGGCGCCCCAGGAGACATTCGGCTGCGCGCGTACCCACGAGAACAATGCCTCCGGGCACTCCGCATCGCCGCTATCGTTCCGCGGTAGGAAGACCCGAACCTCCCGTGGCTCAAACGTCTCGATCAGCGCGGTGAGCGGGGCCGACTCGCCCCCGCCGTCGAAGTATGGCGAGATGACCTCGAGGCACATCCCCTGCAATGTGTTCTTCCCAGTCGCATTCTGGATGAACGTCGGAAGCGATTCATCTCCGTCGTGAAACTGAGTGCGGAGTCGACCGTCCACCGATCGGTGCTCCCGTTGCGTGGTGGCACGAAGAAACTCTCGTATATCGTGCACAGCGCCGTGCTCGCGCCGGAGCTTGTCGTTCGGCCGTTGGCCTGCCGCGGTCTTGACCAGTCTATCCAGGTACGCAAGGAGCGAATCACGCAAGTTCGTGTGCGCGCCGGCGCTGACCTCCTCGACGTGCGCAACCTCGACGTTCTCCCACCAGCCTGCGCGCGTGAGGTTGGCAGAGAGGCACCCACACAGGAGCGCCCGAGTGCGATGGCCGTCCTCATCCGGCTCTACGGCTTCGACGAGCGCGATGACGTTCTTTGGATGAAAAATCCCCGTGGGGTGAGAGAGGGGGATGCGACGAACGTCGAGCTTGGCGGAGCCGCCATCAGGCACGAGACCGTGGCGATCGTAGTAAACGGCTATGCTGCCCGGCAGCGAGCGTAGGGCCTCCTCAAGCTGGAGCAGTCGGATGGCTGGCGCGTGACTGAGGCCAACGTCGAAAAAGACGGGGAGGATCTCGGTCTCAAAGAAGGCCGGCTCGAACTTGAACGTCGTAAAGATCGCCGAAACGAGCCGTCGGCCTTCCATCCGTTCCTGGAAATGCTCGGAGAGCACGGTTCGAGGAATGTCAGTCACGGCGCCGCCTGGAGGGTCGCAGCCACCCTGCGGAGAGCGTCGACGAAGTAGGCATGCCGCCAGTATCGAGGAAGGTCGGATCCGAGGGGGAGCTCCGAAAGCGCGTCGTCGCGGAAGGCTACATGCACGGTCCCCGCCTTGACGCTCGCCCATGGCGCCGCCGCCGATCGCGATTTCATGACCGCAGCGTTCTGCGCGAGCACGAGCATGAGGGCGTCCTCGTACTTTCCCGAATGAAACGCTCGCCCCAGCGCGACCCATCGAGCTCCCGCCTCGGCGTCATGCGCACCGAGCTCGGCCTCGATTCCCTCTGTCGCGGCCACGTCGATCGTACCCCCTGGCGCGTCACCCCAGTGCTGTTCCACCCGCTCGGCGATCGCCTTTGGCGTCAGCCCATCGCACCCAAGGGCATGATCGAAAAATGCTGTGGCCGGCGCCAGGAGAAGCTCGCAAGTGCGCATCCGCTCGAGCCGTTCAGCAAGCTCGACGCCCACTTCGCTGCGCCCGCGCGCCCGGTTGGCGAGCGTAGCGATCGACTCCGGAGTGAGCCGCCAGTCGGACTCGACAAGAGTCTCGGTGAGCAACTCCGCGAATATGCGCTGCTTGCCGCACGTTCCACGGGATGGGTCGCTATCGCTCGACCCCCCATGGAGCAGGTGCTCGCGGTAAAGGCCAACCTCGGTTGGACGGATCTTCCCGACAAGCGTGGCCACAGCCTTGAGGACTGGCGCGTCCTTGGAGTGTGCACGTAAGTCGAGGTCGCAGCGCGGACCCTTCAAACGCTCCACGATCGCGCGCCCATCCGCGAGCAGCGGGAGGTACTGACGT
Source organism: Myxococcales bacterium (assembly GCA_043764595.1). GTDB lineage: Bacteria > Myxococcota_A > Polyangia > Polyangiales > Polyangiaceae > JAAFHV01. The sequence continues at coordinate 16,660 of JAYUKI010000349.1, forward strand.
TCGACGAGCTCCCGCGCGGCTGGGGTTAGCCTGGTCGGATCACCTTCGAGAAGACCCGAGGCCTTGCCGGGCATCGTATAGAGGCCCCACAGCCCGTAAGTCTTCTGGCTGCCGAGGATCTGGGCCCCCGCGTCCACGCCGAGGTGAACGCGATCCTCGTCGGCGATGCGCTTCCACACCCGCTCCGTCCCGCGAAAGCCCCGCTCCTTGTTCACGTGGGCGCGTGCATACGCCGCAAGCTGCTCCCACTTGAGAAACGTCGCGAGCTCGCCCTCGGTCCCGCCCTCGTCGGCAACTCGCTCGGCAAAGTAATAGCCGAGGAGCATGACGGTGAAGTCGCGTACCGAGCTGCTGACCGTCGTGAGGTTGCCGATAACCCGCCGTCCAAAGCGGGACCAAATCGACTGGACGCCCAGCGGATCGCGGGAGCCCTTGATGGCCGCGCGCGAATCGAGCAGCGTCAGGAAGGGAGTGCGGAGCATCGGAAGGATGCGGGAGCATACGGTCAATCAGGCATCCGCCATCCAGGAGATTCAGAGGGACCTCCACGCCGCCCTGTCGAACGAGGCCACGGTGCATAAGCAGGCCCGCGAAGCGCTCGCGGCGCTTGTCGCGGGCGACGATTGGCGGGAACAGTCGAACCGGAACGCCCCGGGTTTGACCGCCCAGACGAGATTCGCCCTCGCCAAAACGACAAACGTGCTTGAACCTCTCTTCAAGGCCGTCATCATGCCCTCGCATCAGGAGATCCTTACTCACCTTACCCGCGACGAGTTGCTCGTCGTGGCGCAGCGCCTCGATGTCTCGATCGACGGTCGCCCACGCAAGGATGAGCTCCTCGAATCGCTTGGCAAGGCGAAGGCGGCCGCCTTCCGGGACGCTCTCCCTGGGCTCTCGCGGGACCGACTCAAGGAGCTCTGTCGAAAGCTGTCCCTCGATGACGCCGGGAGAGAGAAGGCTGAAATCGTGGCGCGCCTCATGAAGGGGAGCTCCAAATCGGACGGGCCGGTGGCTGCGCAACTCGCCCTGCCTTCCACATCTTCTGGCGCACCAGCCGCG
>JAYUKI010000350.1:0-1444 GCA_043764595.1 Myxococcales bacterium
TGGAGCGCTGAGCCGAACGGCCCGAGCTCAGAAGAACAGCGAAAAGAGCTTCATGGCGAGGAAGGCCATGAGCGCGCTGAGCGGCAGCGTGAGAACCCACGCGATGACGATGTTGCCGGCAACACCCCAGCGAACCGCCGAGAGACGCTTCGAGGCTCCGACGCCCATGATGCAAGCGTTGATGCAGTGGGTGGTGGAAACCGGAACGCCAAGATGGCTCGCTCCGAGAATGACGAGGGCGCCCGCAGCTTCGGCCGCGAAGCCTTGGATGGGCGAGATGTGGATGATCTTCGAGCCCATGGTCTTGATGATCTTCTGGCCGCCCGCCATGGTGCCGAGCGCGATCGCCGAGGCGCACACCAGGACGACCCACATGGGGACGGCGTCGCCTTTCGGCGCTGCCCAGTGCGGGAGCACGTGGCCGGACTTCGAATACGAGAGCAGCGCGAGGGTGATGACCCCCATCGACTTTTGCGCGTCGTTCGAGCCGTGCGCAAACGCCATGAGCGCGGCCGAGACGAGCTGGAGCTTGCGCGAGGCGCGGTTCACGGCCGAGACCCGGGCCTTCAAGAAGTGGACGATCCACAGGACGCCGATCATCACGAAGAACGCGACGATGAAGCCCAGCGTGGGCGAGACGACGAGCGGGATGAGGACCTTCTGCACGAGCGCCGACCACTTGAACGCCGAGAGCCCGGCATGCGCCACGACCGCCCCTGCGAGCGCGCCGATGAGCGCGTGCGACGAGCTCGAGGGAATGCCGAACCACCAAGTGATGAGGTTCCAAGCGCACGCTCCGACGAGCGCGGCGAGCACGACGGTTTGTGTCACCACCGCGGGATCGGCGAAGCCCGAGGCGATGGTCTTGGCCACCGCGGTACCGACGACGGCACCGAAAAAGTTCAACAGTCCCGCGCAGATGACCGCGGTCCGAACGGGCAAGACTCCGGTCGACACGATGGTGGCAATCGCGTTGGCCGCGTCGTGGAATCCGTTGATGTAGTCGAAGATGATGGCGGCGATCACCACCGCGACGAGCAAGCTAAGCATGCTTGACCGCGAGGTTGGCGAGAACGCTCGCGAGCTCGTCGCAGTGGTCGAGCGCGTTCTCGAGGTCGTCGAGGACGGCCTTCTCGCGGAGCAGCATCTTCGCGTCGACCTGGGCATCCTTGAAGAGGCGCGAGACCTCCGCCTTGTAGATGCGATCGCCTTCCTTCTCGAGCTTGCGGAGCTCGCGCGACGACTCGACGATGTCGTTGTAAGCGTGCTTGCGAAGGTTCGGAATGGCCTTGTCGACCACCACGGTGCACTCGTAGAGCACCCGCATCAGCTCTTTCATGGCCGGCGTCCACGCTTCGACGCCGAAGAGCATGGCGGCACGGGCCGCGCCGTTCGCGAGGTCGAGGATGTCGTCGAGCTCCGAAGACAAGAGGTGGAGATCCTC
>JAYUKI010000351.1:0-4791 GCA_043764595.1 Myxococcales bacterium
ACGGCCGCGAGGGCGCCGAGCATGGCGAGGAGGACGAGAGCCGATGGTTTAGCCATTCGGGGCGGAAGAGTCGGCCTTTGTGGCGCATCGCACAAGCGGTTTTCGTCGAGAAATGCCCCGAATGAAGGAATCCTCACACCCCTGTCACAGCAAAGGCAGGGCAGTTTCCCCAGTGCGCTCGGCAGACACGGCATAGAGCTTCTCGGAGAGCTCGAGGTCCCGCGCGAGCTTCGATGGAGCCGCCTCGCGTTCGTCGGAGAAGTACTTGCCGGTCACGGTGGAAAGCTCGTCTGCGGTCGCGACCTTCACCGTGGTCTTCGCGCCGTCCGCGAGGCTCGCGCCGTCCATCCCGAAGCCGCCCTTCAAGAGCTTCGTGCCGATGACTCCGGGATGAAGTGCGTTGTGGGTCGTGCGTGAACGCCGCGAAAGGGCCGAAGAAAGCAGCACGTTCGCGAGCTTCGAGCGGGCATACGCCGCGTAGCCTTGGAACCCGTTCGGCCACTCGAGATCCGTCGGATCGAGGCTCGCTCGTTGATGCGCAACCGAGCTCACATGGACCACGCGCGCGGGCGCGGACTCGGTCGATGCGGCCTCGAGCAAAGGCAAAAGCCGGTGCGTCAGCACGAACGGAGCGAAGTGGTTCACCGCCATCGTGAGCTCGAATCCGTCGTCGGTGATGGAACGCTCGTGGACGAAAACGCCGGCGTTGTTGACGAGCGCGTCGAGCTTCGACGTCTTCGCGCCCACGGCCTCGGCGAGGGCGCGGACCTCGGCCATTCGCGAAAGGTCTCCGGCCACGGCCTCGCCGCCGAGCGCGTCGCACGTGCGCTGGGCCTTTTCCATGGAGCGACCGTGCACGAATACGCGAAATCCGCGTTCCAGAAACACGCGTGCCGTCTCTTTCCCGATGCCGTCGGTAGCCCCCGTGACGAGCACAGTCTTCTGCATGGGCCGAATCTATCTGCTCGAGCCGAGCTCTGCAAAAACCTACACCCCGAGGCGTCGTGGAAGTTGCCTTCTGCAGACGACGAAGGTCTCCTGTGTCACCGATGCAGGCCTCGCACGGGCTCGACCGTTTCGATCCGTACGCGATCCTCCGCGCGCGCCAGGGCTCCGTGCTCATGGGCAAGTGGCAGATCGACGAGCTGCTCGGCATCGGAGGCTGTGCTGCGGTGTACTCCGCGACACATCGCTCCGGCAGTCGTTTCGCGGTCAAGATAGCTCACGCCGATCAGCTCAAAAACCCGCAAGATCTCGAGCGATTTCGCCGCGAGCCCTACATCGCCAACCGCATCGGCCACCCCGCGGTCGTGCGTGTCTTCGACGACGGAACCACCGAAGAAGGCCTCCCTTTTTTCGTAATGGAGCTGCTCGAAGGCGAGCCGGTTGGCGCGTCCGTGCAACGTGGCGAGCCGCGCACCTTCGGCGAGGTGGTCGAGATCGCCCGGACCATGCTCTCGGTGCTCGAAGTGGCGCATCCCATGGGCATCGTGCATCGCGATCTCAAGCCTTCGAACTTCTTTCGATGCAGTTCCGGCGAGCTAAAGCTCCTGGATTTCGGCATCGCGCGCTCGGTCGACCTCGACGAGCTCACGCAGTCCGGCATGATGCTCGGCACACCCGCGTTCATGGCCCCCGAGCAAGCCCTCGCGCGTCGCGATCTCGTGGGTCCCCAGACCGATGTTTTCGCAATCGGTGCCTCTTCGCTGGTGCTCTTGAAAGGCGGTCCTCTTCGCGAGGGAAACGAGCTCGCACTCGCCGCCATCGAGGCCCTGCCGAGCGCGGAGGATATGGGGCTACGTGGCCCACGCGAAATCCTTCGTGTCTTCGAGCGCGCCGTGTCGTTCCACGTGGACGCGCGCTTCCCGACGGCCCACGCGATGCGCGAAGCGTTGGAGTGGGCCGCACGCGAAGCGGGGCCAGCAGCGCTTGCCACACGGGGATTCGATCCGAGTCAACCGCGCAGCGCGTCGAACCTACCCACACTGCGCGATGTCGTGGCCCACGCCGGGGACCACGACCACGTGGATCCTGGAAACCCAATGACTCAGGCCTTCGTGCTCGAGCGTCGGGCTCCAAATGCCCTCGAGATGGGCCCCGCACACCGCCCGAGCCTACCACCCAATCACCGAGCTCCAGCCGCGCCTTCGGTTCTTTCGTCGACGTGGGTTCGGCTGCTTTTGTTCGTGGTTCTCTTCGTCGTGGTCGCGTTCGGGCTTCGGTGGGTTCTCGTCACGAGATCGCGGCCACATCCACCCAAATAGGCCTATCTGCTCACAGCTGGTTTCCGCCCCGCAATTTCCCCATCACGTGCTTGGGTTCTTTGGAGTGTTTGGGGTCGGTTTTTGGATCCACCACGACCACTCGTGGGGGCGGCGGCGGCGGCGACACGTAGACGGGACCTCCGGCCACCCAGCGTCCCTGGGGAGGCGTGACCACTTGCGGGGCAACGGGTTCTTCCGCGACGAAGGCCGGAGCGTCGACGATGACCGCGGCCATGGATTCGGGGTCTCCACTAAGAACTTCGTCTGCCGCTTGGGCAAAAAGAGCCGCGGACACGCCTGCGAGCGTGGACCCGATGGCCAACACTCCTGCCAAACGGAGTCGCTTCCGCCGAACGCCTACTGGGCAGTCTTGCGTGAGCACGGTGCCGTCGGCGCGCTGGTAGAGGCGAACGCAAAGGTCACCGGCTTTGCCAAGGACCGTGAGCTCCGCCTCTTCGCGGGTCATGGCGGAGAGGTTGTAGACGTTCTTTTCGCACTTTCCGCAGTAGCGCGACTTCTCGTCGCCCACCATGTCGTCCCAGTTCGCCGAGCAAGGCGACGCAATGCTCATGCGCTCGAGCATGGGCAACGCACGCTTTTTCTGCAGTCGATCGAGGAGCGCACGAGACTCCGAGAGCTCGGTTTCCACACGCGTCACCTGGCTCTCGATGGCCGCGCGTTCGCGCTGTCTTTGGTCGAGCCCTCGGAGCTCTTCTTCGAGCAGAGCGGTGCGTTCGCGCAGGGCTTCGACCGGATCGCGGGTGCTCATTCGGGCCTCGTTCGACGGAGAGGAGAGAGTTCAGTTCCCAGGTTTTTTCGGTGCAGGCTCGTGGACCGAAGGTCGTCCCATCACGGCTTTGGGCGGAGTCGGATCGACCTTGGGCGCCACCGGCGCGGGTTCTGCGATGTCGCCCATTTCAGGGTAGGTCTGCTGCGGAATGGCCGAGTCCACGGTCGTGGGCATGGCCTCCATTGCGCCTTGAGTCACCTGCGGGCGAACGGCAGAAGCGGCAAATCCAGCGGCCGTGGCCAGCGCACCCGCGCCAATGGCAAGAACCCCAACGAGCCGGAGTCGCTTCTTGCGCACTCCGACCGGGCAATCTTCGGTAATGACGGTGCCGTCGGTGCGACGGTAGAGCCTTACGCATAGATTGCCGTCTTTCTCCAGCATGAGAAGCTCGGCTTCTTCCCGAGTCATGGCGGAGAGGTTGTAGACGTTCTTTTCGCACTTCCCGCAGTACCGGCTGCGGTCGTCCCCGACCATTTCGGTCCAGCTCGCGTTGCACGGCGAAGCGATGCGCACTTGGTCGAGCATCGGGAGCGCCCGTTTTTGCTCGAAGCGCTCCAAGAGCACTTTGCTCTTCTCCAAATCCGATTGGAGCCGGGCGGCTTCGCCGTCGAGCTTGGCCGTTTCGCGGCGTGTGCGCTCGAGAGACTCGAGCTCTTGCTCGAGGAGGCGTGTGCGTTCGCGGAGGGCGTCTTCAGCGCTTCGGTAGGTCATCGGTCAGGCTCGAACGCGTGAAGGGACCAAAAGTTCCAGGCCCGGGAAAAAAGGCCACTTCGAGCACGGATGTTCAGCGTGCTCACTTCTTGGGGGCATGCAGGGGAGGCTTGGGAGCGGGTTGGGGAGCGGGCTTGGGACCTGTGCTGGGCTCCATCGCGCGCTTGCCCATTTCGAACTTCTCCGGAGCGTCGTCCATCTCGGCCGGCTGTGGCGCCACGGTGGCGGAAGGCGCTTGCGGGACCATCTCCATTTCGCCCATCGTCGCGGGGTGCACGACCTGCCTCGACGCCGCGAATCCTGCGGCCGTTGCGGCGAGGCCACCACCAATCGCGAGCACTCCCACGAGGCGAAGGCGCTTATTGCGCACTCCGACCGGGCAATCCTGCGTCAGCACCGTGCCGTCTTTTCGGCGGTAGAGCCGGATGCAGAGGTTTCCCTCTTTTTCCAGCATGAGAAGCTCGGCTTCCTCGCGGCTCATGGCCGACAGATTGAAGACGTTCTTTTCGCACTTTCCACAAAAACGCGACTTGTCGTCGCCGACCATGTCGTTCCAATTCGCGTTGCACGCCGAGGCGACACGCACTTCGTCGAGCATCGGGAGCGCCCGCTTCTTCGCGAAGCGATCCATGAGGGTGCGGCTCTTCTTCAGCTCCGCGACTACGCGCTCCACGTCGGCTTCGAGCTCCGCGGCGGTCTTCCGCTTTTCCTCCAGAGCAAGGAGCTGGGCCTCGAGGGCCGCGGTGCGTTCACGGAGGGCGTCTTCGGCGCTTCGGTAGGTCATGTTCGTGCTTCGACGCGCGACGCCCGAAGGAGTTGGGCCCCCACCGTCGGACGTTCATCGTGTCAGATCGGAGGCTTCACGCCAGTGGAACGTTCGCGGTTTCCTTCGGCCTTCGGGCGTGTAGGTCGAAGTGCGCGTTCGTTTCCACGGTTACCAAGAGACGTCGAGCGTGAGGTCCCCGTTCGGCCTGACGTCCACGTGGAGGGAGGGCTGTTCCTCGAACGCGAGCACGAGGCCTTCGA
>JAYUKI010000352.1:0-4789 GCA_043764595.1 Myxococcales bacterium
GGCGCGCTTCGTGAGAATCTGAACGAGGGCGCTCGGGCGTCCAATGACCCAACCGGTCCAATCGAGGGCCACGGTGAGCGCGTCGCCGATCTCGTCGGCGTCGGAGAACGTGTCGGCCTCGAACAGGGTCTTGCCGGCAATGCCCATCGTGAGCCGCGTGGTCTCGTGCGCGAGCGAGAGTGTCTCGCCACTCTTCCACGCGTCGCACGTGCGGTGCGCACACGCGATCATGTCGTCGGCATAGGTGGAGAGCGCTTTTGGCGTGAAGAGCGGCGCCATGCGCTTTCGTTGACGACGCCAGAGCTCGCCGTTCGACGTGAAGAGACCTTCCCCCGCGAGGTTCCACAGCGAAAACCGGAGCATGTCCGATTTGTCGAAGCTCTTTGCGTTCTCGACCAAAACCTCGTGGATCAAGTCGGGGTGATGAAGCACACACGCGCGGGCCACTGGGACCGCCGTGCGAAGGCGCTGCATGGGGTGAGGCGACAGCGCGAGGGAGCCGAGGACGCCCATTCGGTTTCGTCGAAACGCGCCCGCGTGCCCCAAATACCCCTCACCCCCAGGGGCGAACGGCATCGATTCGTATCGCATGAATGTTCCTCCGAGCTCAGCGCCCGAGCGTGAAGAGGCATGTTCGTGCACCCGCCGTATTGGCGCGGCACGGGGCCCGGAATCGGACCTCATTTGCGTCGTCCGAAACGGTGACAATCTCTTCGGCACCCACGAGGACGCCGTCTTTCGCCAATACCGTTTTGGGGATCGTGAACGCGGCGTCGAGGGTCGCGCGGGTGAAGGCCAAGAGGCGCACCGACTCGCCTCCTCCGGAGAGGCCAATGAGGAGCAGTCCACTTTTCGAGACCGCGAACCCACCAAGCTCTTGGGCGTCGTAGACGACTTGAGGCGTCGCGCACGAGGGATCGGCTGGAAAGGCGGCAGGACAGGCGACGATTTTCGTTCCATTCGCGGTCGCCGTTTCGAAGCCGGTCGCGAGGTAGACGCGCTTTCCGCTCCCATGCACACGGCTCGTCTCCGGGCGCCCGCCGAACGCGGCCGTCGAGGTGTCCTCGAGCACGGAAAAAAGACCCCTATTGGCTGGCAATGCGAAGAGCAGGGCAGGCGATTTCGAGGCTGGCGGGAACGGATACGCCACGAGGCTCGAGGGGGCCGACGTGGTCGGGAACGTGAAATACGGGGTTGCGGAGCCGAGCTCGTAGACCGAAGCGGTTCCACTTTCGTGCGTCAGCGCGACGATTTTTCCCGAGGCCTCGTCCGCGCCCATGGCCACGAAGTCGACCTCGAGCTTCGCTCCACCCTCTTCCGCTTTTATGTCGAGCTCGACCAGCGAAGGTGCGTCGACCGAGGTGTCTACTGCGGTATCGCTCGACGCATCCGCTCCTCCGTCGGCACCGACCTCGGTCGTCGTGAGGGAGAGCCCACAGCCCACGAAGCACGCGGCGAGGACGAAAGCGATGCCGTGGATTCCTCCTCGAAACGTCATGAGAAAACGATAGCACGACCGTGCCGTTGGTCCCCGTCCGTGCCGGGCGCGCAGGCGACCTCCCGGCGAAAACCGGCACGGGTGACGTCGGCGGGCCAGCGTGTACACTTCGGGGCATGTCTTCTTCCCGCGCTCTTGGCGCCGCGCGCCGAACGTTCCGTGTCCTCGTGCCGTTGCTCGCTCTTGGCAGCCTTTTCGCGGCCCCTTCTTGTGGGGGCGACGCGACGGCCACCTCCGATGGCGGCACGAGCGGTGAAGGCGGAGGCGGCGGAGGTGGAGGCGGCGGAGGTGGCGGCGGAGGCAGTCCGGACGGTGGCGGCGGAGGCGGAACCGAGCCCCCGGCCGCTTCGTGCAAGCCGGGCACGGGCGGAAGCGCCACGGTGAGCGCGCCCGCCGTGAAGCTCTCGCTCAAGGCCGCGGGCGAAAACGGCTGGCTCGGCTCGCCGGCGGTCGTGGACCTCGATGGCGACGGAAAGCTTGAGATCGTCGCGACCCGCAACTCGGACGTCGTCGTGTTCGGCTCCGACGGCACGCAAAAGTGGACCGCTCGTGCCGGCGGTGGGCGCATCTGGGCGAGCCCCGTCATCGCGAATTTGGCGGGCGACGGAAAGCTCGAAGTGGCCGTGGCCGCGCGCGACAAGCTCTACGTGTTCGACGCGACCGGAGCGCCCGTCCAAGGCTTCCCGGTCACGTTCACCGACGAAATGCGCTCGATCGCCGCAGGAGATCTCGACGGCGACGGCAAAGCCGACATCGTCGCGGCCACCGGGCGCTCGAACCCACCGGACGTCGTGGCCGCATGGAAAGGCGACGGAACGAAGGTCGCGGGCTTCCCGCCCCAAGCGTCCAACGTGAGCGGCTGCACCGGTCGCGCGGCACCGAGCCCCTGTTACCTCGCCGGCGCGTACGACCAGAACCTCGCCATTGCGGACCTCGATGGCGACGGCAAACAGGACGTGGTGGTTCCGCACGACAACGCGTATGCGAGCTTCCATAAGGGCACGGGCGAGGCGTTCGATGCGGCGTCCGTCTTCAAGGACGTGAAGAAGACTCCCGGGGTGCGCTACCTCCACGATTTTGCCGAGGCAAAACAGGGCTACTCCGAGACCGAGCAGACCTCGCTGCAAGCCCATTTCACGAACACGGCCCCGGCCATTGCCGACATCGACGAAGACGGAAAGCTCGACATCGTGATGCTCGGCAGCGCGCAGAACGCCGCGCAGAACCGACGCGAGCTCGGCGTCGGATTGTGGGTCATGCATCCGGACGCCACACGCGTGACCGGCTGGGAGACCCCCTTCCACGTGCCGGAGTATTTGGGAGGCCTCGTGGACCTCGCGGGCAATCTCGTGGCCGAGACGAACCAAGTCTCGATTGCCGATATCCTGCCGGCCGAAAAAGGAAAAGAGATTGTTTTTGCCGGGTTCGACGGCAAAATTCACGCAGTATCGTCCGCCAAAAAGGACCTCTGGGCGACCGCATTCACGACGGACCGTCAGGTGTTCACGGCGGGAGTGGCCATTGCCGACTTGTCCGGCGACGGCGCCCCAGAAATCGTGTTTGCCACGTACGGCGGCGCGGGCAAAGTCGCCCTCTTCGTGCTCTCGTCCGCGGGCCAGAAGCTCCACGAGATCAAGCTCCCAGGACGGGGCTCGATGGCCGTTCCGACCATCGCCGACGTCGACGGCGACGGAAAGCTCGAGATCCTAGTGAACCTGAAGGACCCCGACGGCACGACCGAGGTGCTCGTCTACGGCGTCGACAGCGCGCAAACGAACTGCGTGCTTTGGTCGACCGGGCGAGGAAACTTCGCCCGAAACGCCTGGGTCCGCTGAAGCTTCAAGTTCGAGGGGCGCAGCCCCTCGAGCTCCTGCGAGATGCGGGCCTGAGAGTCCTCGAGGTCTGGTCTAGTTCGAGGGGCGCAGCCCCTCGAGCTCCTGCGAGAAGTACGGGCCTGAGAGTCCTCGACTTCTCCGCTTCGCTCCGAAGTCTGCGGGGGTCTCGACCTCGCAGACTCGGTCTCGACCCGGCCCGAAGACTTGTCACCCTGCTGAAGGCTTTGGCGGGAGAGCGTCGCGCCGTGAGCTCAACCCTGTGGGCCAGACCTCAAGATTCGAGGGGCGCAGCCCGTCGAGCTCCTGCGAGAAGTACGGGCCAGAGTCCTCGACTTCTCCGAAGTCTGCGGGGGTCTCGACCTCGCAGAGTCGGTCTCGACCCGGCCCGAAGACTTGGTTCCATTCGAGAGCGACCTCGCCGACGGCCTCGACTCGGCCCGAAGACGTCGCCCTTCAACGCGGCACAACGTTGCACAGTGCTTCGTCCCTCGATCAGGCCCCACCGCCTTCCGTGTCGGGTTTTCTTGATTGGCATTGATCGTGCTTACTTTGCGGCATGAATCTTCGAGCCCGCGCTTGCTTCGCTCCGTTGCTCCTCTCGGCGGTTTTTGGCGGATGCAGTCCGCAGGCCAGTCATCCACACGCGACGAACTTCGCGCTGACGGACGGCTATCGTTACGAGAAGAACCGAACGTGAAGCTCGCACGCGAGTACTGGATCGTCATCGTGGATCCCAATGGCTCGCGCGCGATGCTTCCGCGTCCGGACGGGGATGAGCGAGTGGTCGCCGAGTGCCTTGCGAATGGTCCGCTCGCCTCGACCTTGCGCAACGCCGCACTCTGTTCGCCGGCCACGTCGGCGACCCTTCCTCGCATCAACGCACTGAGCCCCTCGGAAGCCATCCAAGTGTCGACCTTCCTCCACGAGAAGCTACGCTTCAGCGCAAACGAGGGTGACGTCGCAAAAGGAGTCGGGGCGAGCGTCCAGCCTTACCCTCTCACCGATGACATCCTGGAAGTGTGCAAGGCGTTCCCGGTCGACCGGAACGGCGCTCTTCGCGAGCGGTGCGACGAGGAGCTCACGTACGAAAATAGCAGCGCTCGGCCGAGCATCGCGCGCATCTACTCGATCGAGGACGCCCGAGCGCTCGCGACCCGACTGAACGAGCTCTACGGCATCTCCGGGCGGTGAACGAAGGGCCTGCGGTAGCCTCACCGGCTCTCCCCCAATTGACCCCTGGGGCCCGCGGGAGAGGCGGAGATGTTTTGGTCACCAGAAGCGCTTAGACCAGAAGGCGAGGACTCTCAGGCCCACAGGGTTCGAGCGCAGTGCGCGCCGCTCTCCCGGCAAAGACGCCCGCAGGGTGACAAGTCTTCGGGCCGGGTCGAGGCCGAGTCTTCGAGGTCGAGACCCCCGCAGACTTCGTAGCGAAGCGGAGAAGTCGAGGACTCTCAGG
>JAYUKI010000353.1:0-4787 GCA_043764595.1 Myxococcales bacterium
GTACAACGGCTACCGCGAGCTTGCCCCGGACAAGTTCAACCGTTCGCGCATCATCGCAAAAGAGAACGGCGAGACCGACGTCTACATGCAGGTTCCCGTCTTGGGAGGCGTGGTCGTTCTTTGGCAAGTGATGAGGTTCGCTCCCGTGGTCGGTGTAGGGAGCGCGGTCGAGCGTCTCGAAGGGCGCTACGTTCGAGGCAATCTGAAGAACGCGAGCGTGCTCTACACGCTCACTGCCGTCGATGCGCGCCGCACGGTGCTCCGGATGGATCTCCTCGTCTTGCCGAACATGGCGGTTCCGCAGTCGGTCCTCGACGAAGAGCTCCGTGACGCCGCCGGAACGGCAGCAGAAGCCATGCGTGATCGTGCCGAGCACCGCACGCGCGCGAACCCCGCCGAAGTTGCGAAGTTCTAAAGCGACAAATAGGATTAAGGACCGAGATTTTACACGGTTAGCAAGCTGAGCTAGACGCGACGACGACGGATAGTCTTCTATCTAAACAGGAGCAACACGCGCAGGGCCGCCAACCGTGCGAAATCCGAAGGGAGTCATCCTGTTTGTCCCTCTAGTCAGCCGGCTTGGAGGCGGGCTCTCCAGTCGCTTGGGAGGTCCAGGAAGCCGTCGTTGTAGAGGCTGTCGTAGACCGCTCCACAGATGATCTCGCAGACGTCGCTGAAGATGAGCGGGTCGGCGACGAAACGAATGGTCTCCGCGCGGAAGGTGCCTTGGCTCTCGCGGACACGCTTCAGCATTTCGTCCTCGGCGAACGGGACGAGCCTCTGGAGGAAGCGCCGCTCGAACGTCTGGCGGAATCGCGGGAACGATTCGGCCGGTATTTTGTAGCCTTCCCGTGGGGCCGAGTCGGCAAGACGAGCTTCCTTCACGACCTCCCACGAGAGCTCGCCCACCATGGGTGGAAGCTCGCGCGTGAAGAACGTGGAGAGCACTTCGTTCAAGAACTTCACGAGGGTGTTGAGCTCCGGAGTGGTGCGCGAAAGAAAGCCGTTCCGGAGCTCTTTCACGTGGTCCAAAAACTCCTCCCTTGCCCTCGCTGCGATTTCCTTCGATGCGTAGTCGAACGAGCCGAGCTGCTTGAGTAGCGCGTCCTGGTTTTTCGCGAAGAGTTGGTAGAGCGCTTGCTCTGCGAAGCGCATGGTCTTGGCTTCGCCCTCGGACCCGCGAATTTTGTCATGGAGCTCGCTCTCGAAGAAGACGCGAGCGAACCGTTTCGCCACTTCCGCGAGCTTGCGCTCGAGCACGGTGGCGAGCTTGTCGGAGCGAAAGAGCTTGGAGAGCATCTCCTTCAGCGACTGAATGAGGTCGATCTCGAGCTGTCCGCGGTCCGTGGACTTGGCCACGGTGGCCGCGGGCCGCGAAGCTTTGAGCGACTGGAGCTCACGGACGACTTGGGCCGTGATGGCGTCGAGCTCGGGGCTCGTCTCGAGGTCGGCCTTGTAGTGGACGACCTTGGCTTCCAGCTGTTCGTCGCGCAAGGCGAGCGCGATGTCGGCGAGCGACATCTTCGCCTGCGTGGACATGAATCCGTCTTCGCTCGGCACGGGAGCGGCCGCCGCGGGCAACCGACGCGCGGAGGGCGAGTCGGGAGCGTTATTGGGGCGGCCATCCTTTGGATTCATGGACATGCTCGCATCATCGCGAATTCGAGCGGGCCTGTCCATGCACGCTCGCTCTGGAAGCGACGACGCGGAAAACGCGAGGCGCGTGTCGCGCTCCAAACCGGCCCGGGTTTGTTTCGTTGGCTTCGGCCGCCTTCCGATCTTCGCATCGCGGGATCCGATCCGAGCCCGGGTTCGCCGGACCGACCGTCGATTCGCGCTCCCATACTAGTCAGGAGAGAGCTCTCTGACCTAACATCCGCATCGATGAAGAAGGCTCCCCTCGCCGTGCTCGCGTCCCTGCTCGTCACTGTCGTCGCATGCGGAGGAGCACCCACCCCGCCACCGCCACCGCCGCCTCCCGGCGGACCCATGCCGATGGGCGGTCCGGGACAGAATCCCAGCATGGCGAACCCGGCCTCCAAAAACTGCATCACAAAAGGCGGGCGTCTCGAGATTCGCGCCGACGCCAAAGGCAACGAAGCGGGTACCTGTGTCTTCCCCGACGGCTCGAGCTGCGACGAGTGGGCCTTCATGGATGGCAAGTGCGCTCCCGGCCAAAAGCGCTGAACGCGAAGCACGCGTTCGCGGTGTGAATCCCTGATTCGGGCATCGAAGATGCTGCCCTGTCCGAAAATGGCGAGCCTGCCGCACGTGGGCTCGCTACATCGTGGTTCATGGAGCTCGACGACAGCCAACGCTACGAGGCCTTGCGCGCCCGCGATCCGCGCTTCGACGGCCTCTTTTTCGTTGGGGTTCGTTCGACCGGGATCTACTGCAGGCCCGTCTGCTCGGCGCGAACCCCGCGGCGCGATCGGTGTGCGTTCTTTCCTTCGTCCGTGGCTGCCGAGCGCGAGGGTTACCGTGCGTGTTTCGTGTGCCGCCCCGAGCTCGCGCCGACCGGCGCCGCCACGCCCGTGTCGACGCTCGTCGCAAACGCGCTCTCGGCCATCGAGGACGGCGCCCTGGACGAATGCCGTATCGAGGACTTGGCGGCCAGTCTCTCCGTGACGCCTCGCACGCTCCATCGGGCCTTTGCCCGTGAGGTCTTCGCTTCGCCCCACGAGATCGCCGAATCCCGGAGGCTGGCGACGGCGAAGCGCCTGCTCCACGACACGTCGCTCTCGATGATCGAGGTCGGGCTCGCGAGCGGGTTTTCGAGTCTGCGAAGGTTCAACTCCGCGTTCGCCACGCGCTTCGGCATGCCGCCCTCGCGCCTTCGTCGCTCGCAGCTGCGTGGCGCAGCCCATGTGCAGGGCGCGACGTTCCGAATTCGAATCGACGCGCGTCCCCCCTTTCGGGCGCTCGAGGTCGTGTCATTTCTCGCGAGCCGCGCTCTCGCAGGCGTCGAGTCCTTCACGGGTTCGTCCTATGCACGCACGCTGCGCGTCGGGACCACGGCGGGAGCGTTCTCGGTGCGCGCGTTGGGCGAGCGTTCGATCGCGGCGGAAATCTCCGCGAACCTCTTGCCGTACGCCGCGAAGGTCGCCCGTGTGCTCCGTCGGTTGTTCGATACGGACGCGCGCCCGGATGTCATCGATGCCCACCTCGCGAGCGACGCCGTGCTCGGCCCACTCGTCACGAAGCGACCAGGGCTTCGTGTGCCGGGTGCGGTGGACACGTTCGAAATGTGCGCGCGGGCGGTGCTCGGGCAGCGTGTCTCGGTGGCCTCGGCCCACACGCTGCTCGCTCGGCTCGTGGCCCGCGCCGGCGAAGATGTGCAAGATGCACCTTTTGGTCTGACCCGCCTTTTTCCGACCGCGTCGTCCGTAGCATCGCTCGGGGAAGAGGGAGTGGCTTCGCTCGGCGTGCCTCTCGTTCGGGCGCGCGCGCTCGTTGCGGTCGCCCGAGCCGTCCATGAAGGTCGTATCGGACCCAGTGCGCGCGAAGCCCACGGGGCGCTGCTTGCGATCCCAGGCATTGGCCCATTCACGGCGGGCTACGTCGCGATGCGAGCGTTCGCCGATCCGGACGCGTTTCCGGAGGGCGATCTCGTCCTCGGGCGTGCGTTCGGCGAGACCCGATCGTCCGGGCCCGCGCTCATGCGGCGTGTGGAGTCTCTCCGCCCGTTCCGAGCTTACGCAGCCCTCCATGTCTACACGGCAGCCCGAGAAGGAGACCTTCGATGAGCCCGCTTGCACTCTCCCCAATTGACCCCTTGGCCGCGCTCGCGATTCTTCACGTCGACTCGCCAGTGGGGCGTCTCGAGCTCGCCGCAACGGCCGACAAGCTTCTTGGCATCACCATGGAAAGCCAAGGCTTTTTGCTCGAGGGCGGAGACGCCCAACACGCGCGAAACCCGGTGCTTCGTGAAACACGGCTTCAGCTCGAGGCCTATTTCGCCGGCCGGCTCACGACGTTCGATCTCCCTCTCGGAGCTTCGGGCACCGCGTTCCGCGAGCGCGTGTGGTCGGCGTTGCTCGACGTCCCGTATGGCACCACGTGCGCGTACTCGGACATCGCGAATGCGCTCGGCGCGCCCAAAGCCGTGCGTGCCGTCGGTGGGGCCATTGGCAAGAACCCGATTGGAATCGTGGTGCCGTGCCACAGGGTCGTGGGGCGCGACGGATCGATCACCGGTTATGCGGGAGGCGTGGGAAATAAGGTCTGGCTATTGGCTCACGAAATCAAGATCCGAGGTTGACGGTCGGTCTTGGGATGTCATGAGTTGGTTGAGGTCGACGGCTCGACAACTCATCGCGCTTCACCTTTCCGGGCAACGGAAGAGGGCTACCGTCTTCCGCAGTTGAAATGCCGAAGAACCGAAAAAGGAGACGAGTCGCAATGTTACGAACACGCCTCCGGTGAAAAAATCACCCATTGCGGCGGCCCTTCCTTGCACGCTTGGCGGAACAGCCGAGCGCCAATATCGAAGGAACCCAGACGGAGAAAAAGAGCGCGCCGTCCTTATTTGGAGCCTGTCCCCAAACGGGCCAAACCACGGAACTACCGATAAGAGGCAAGACAAGAAAGCCGCCGCTCCCGGCTAAAAACGCTAGACGCGCCCCGCGGTAGTCGCACCCTCATCCTAGGGGAGAGGTCCACTCGGGAACTTGCGGCCGTCGAGGCACTAAATCAGCGGTCGTGATTCTCGAGCATTCGGCAGGGCTACTTGGCATACCCTCAACTACAGGACCGGATCGATCCGTCCGGCAAAGTAGCCGTCGGCA
>JAYUKI010000354.1:0-4784 GCA_043764595.1 Myxococcales bacterium
CGACGGCTACTTTGCCGGACGGATCGATCCGGTCCTGTAGTTGAGGGTATGCCAAGTAGCCCTGCCGAATGCTCGAGAATCACGACCGCTGATTTAGGCCGAGGGTGGTAGGCCGGCCCACGAGCTTGCCATTCACACGGATAACCAGTCCCGCCTCGCGGACGGCCTTCTCCTCCGAGATGGTGAAGCGGACCTTCACTTGCCCGATGCCCGGGATGTCTCGGACCTCTTCGAATTTTTGTCCAGGGACATCATCCAATGCAACGACGACGCCGTTCACCGAGATTTGAAAGTCGTTTTGGCGCCCATAGTCCGCCACAAGAAGCGCCCGGAGTCGCTCGGCGCTCGGAACTTCAAACTTCTGATTCAGCAAACGGAGCGTTACCTTCGTTCCGTGCGTTTGGTCGTTGCATTTTTCTGACGTGATGGGCAAGTCGACGGCTTCAAGGTCCGCCACATCCGCACGCGCACTGGTGAGGTGTTCCTTGGTGACCGTAACCGCCGTCCTTCGACCGCGTGCACACGTCTCGATGGACATTTCCGCGGCGGCCATCAAGCCAGCAAACTTCCCGATACCCTTACGACCCTTTACCTTTCGGTTCCTTCCAGTCGTCCTGTCTCCCTTCCGGGAGGTCCTATCGCTCGCGATTCGTAAGTACTCCGAGCGCACTTCTTCCTCGGTCATTCCGCTCCCGTCGTCCTCCACGACAATCGGGCTAGTATCGAGGACCATCGGGACCGTTACGGAAACTCTGGAAGCGTCCGCGTCCCATGCGTTGTCGACGAGCTCGCGCAACGCTTCTTCGGAGGAGCGATATCCCTCGCCGAGGAGCGAGGCGAGCTTCGGATCGACCTGGAAACGTCCCGGCGGCTTCTTCAATGTGCGCTCCCTTGTTCAAACTCGACCAGGTTCGTTGCCGATCCACAAGTTCGCCCGGCCTCGTCGCTCACGCGTCTCCTACGGGCCACGCGATTGGAATCTCGGCGCTACATCGCACGCACGCGACGAAGATGAACGGCGCTGGGTAGGCTCGCGTCGTGCACCCACACGCGGCGCAACCCACGAAGAGCGTCAGGTGTCCTTCGTGAAATCCGAAGTACGGGCGCACTTCGGACTGCGGGTCTGGAATCCAGACGACGTCGTCTTCGTCGTCGTGTTGGTGCGTCACAGGGCAAGGTCCGCGGCAGTCTTGCCCGGGGCGCCTGCTGTTGCTGGAGTGGTCGCCGCTCCCGTAGCACCTGGCCCGCCGCCGGCTGCGGCCGTGGCAGCGACCTGTGGAGTGATGCTCTTCAAGGACGGTTTTGCTCCGGTGTATGCGACCGCCACGGAATGGCCTCCTGCTCCGCCACCGCCACCGCCGCCTTGGCCTCCCATTCCACCTGTTCCTCCTGGGCAGCCGATGCCGAGCGATGCCGGGGCACCCGATGCTCCCCCCGCTTGGCCCGATTGACCAGCTCCGCCCTCACCCCCTTTTCCACCAGCGGCCGCCGTGAGCGTCACATTCTCGAGCGCGACCGTCGCTCCCAACGACAGGACCGCGAAACTCGATCCTCCGCTTTGGCCTCCTTGACCTTTGCCGCCTCCGCACCCGCCGCATCCACCGCCGCCACCCCCGCCGACCGTGGCGGACGCGCCTCCAGAGCCTCCTCCGCCTCCTTGGCCAGGGCGTGCCGTTTGACCGGGGCCGCCGCGGGAGGGAGTCCACTTGTTCGCCTCCACTGTGCCGGGGGTCGTGGCGCCAGCGCCGCCGTTGGCTGGGTCCGCGTCTCCACCCCGATTGCCGTTTGTGCACTGCATGTTGAGGGTGTCATACAGGCCTCCCTTCCCGCGGCTCGGAAGAGCGCTAGGAACAACCGTCTTGCCATCGGCCCCTTGACCACCCCCCGCGGGCCCGCCCACACCACCACCGCCGCCCTCGGTGATCGGACTCGGGGCCTCCGTGCAAAGGGCCGCACACGCCTGAGTGCCTCCCGGGGTATTGCCGCTTCCATCCTTACCCTTGATGGTCGGATCGCTATTCGCGAGCCCGGCATTGTAGTTCGCGCCCGGCGCGCCTGCTCCGCCCTCCGCTCCCGTCCCAGCAACCACGGTACCGCCGACAACCTTCAGGGAGGTACCCGACGCAACCACGACCCCAATGCTCGATTCCCCAGGGTCCACTGCATTCACCGCCGTCACGTTCATGCTCGAGAGAAGCACCGTGCCGCGACTAACCGTGAGCCCGGTGGCCTTGCCACTCTCGATCGACGCAGGCTTACCCGCTGCAGTAAACGAGCATGCGATCCCGCCGTAGACCTCCACGTCGCGTTGGATGTCGAGCGTTTCGGGATACGTCCCCTCGCAGACGACAATGCGAGACTTCGGTCGACTAAGCGCCTTCCCGATTGTCTTGAATGGCCGCGCCTTCGACCCATCTGCGCCATCGTCACCCGTCGGTGAAACGAACGCTCCAAACGCGTCCACCAAACACTTCTCCGGGTTCTTCAGCGGCTCGTTCGGCGTGTCACATCCGGGAGGCGGCGGATCCGCGTCCGGCTTCGCGTCGGGCGCTTCGGTATCAGGACGGACTTCTCCATCCTTAGCCCCATCCACACTCCCACCGTCGCACGCGTTGTCCGCACAAAGGCCGGAGTCCACGAAGCCCGGGCAAGCCTGAATCGCAGCACCAAGCACCACCACGCCCACCAAAATCAAATGCTTTTTCATTCGAAGCTCCCAGAAAGAGACAAGCCGCCAGTACCTTGCCCGACGATTGGCACGAGACGCATCGATGTCCGCACCTCCCGTGTTTCCCACGGACGAATCACAACCGCCGCCACCACAGCGCCAGCGAGGAAAATTCCCCCGCCGACGTACGCGACTACGGACCCGGTCGCGAGGCCATTTGCGCTCGATCGCTGATCCTGCAAGGCTACGCACGCCGCCGACTCCGCCACCGAGCACGGCCCTTGTTGAGCGCTCGCAAGAACGCCGTCACGCTTGCTTTGCGACGCAAGCCCAAACCCGACCCCCACCCCGACCCCGACCACCCCGACCCCCGCAAGAACCGCCGGGACGATCCAGCTTCCTGTCTCGGTCCTCGTGACAGGCGGCGGATCAGCGATCTTCACGGGCGGATCGTCCTTCTTCACTGGAGGGACAAACGGCGGCGCAACAGCGGCCGTCTCAAACACGACCTCCAGCTTCACGAGCTCGCCGGCCTTCGGCGTGATGTCCTTGTTCCACACCTTTTCGCCCGATTCCGCTCGAACGTGGTGCGCGCCCGCCGCCACGATCAACGCAGCGGGAAGCGGGCAAGTCACGGGTGAATCGTTGTCCACAGTGACTTTTGTGCCCGAAGGAGCGGCGACTTCGATACGGACCACGGCCCCTTCGAGCTCGCGAAGCATGGCTTCGGACTCCGCTCGAAACTTCGCGTGTTTGCCGTCCGTCGTGGACGCATCGAGTAGGTATTCCCGAAAGTGGCGCGCCGCTTCCACCGGATGCCCCGTGGCTTGCTCGCTCTTCGCGAGCGAGAAGAGGATTCCCGGCTTCTTCAACATCGCCCACGCTTGCTCGAACTTTAGGCGCGCCTCTTCCTTGCGGCCCTTCTCGAACAGCGCACTCCCCTCTTTGTATCGCGCTTCCGCCTCGGCCCTCCGCGGATCGCCCTGTGCCGCCGCCGTGTTTGCAAGCAGGCAAACGGCCATCGCCGCGAGCGTCGTTGTCATCCTCGCCTTCATTGTTCGGTTCTCCACGCAGAAAGTCACGTCAGTCGATGGTGGGGGGAAGCTCGCCGGTCGGTTTCCCCGGCGGGGGTTTGGTCGGAGTCTTTGCCGAGCTCGAAGGCTTCGGAGGGGTTGGTACACTCGGCACGGCGGTGGTCGCGGTGGTCGCTGGGGGCGGAACGGACGTTTTGACACTCACCGGGATCATGGGATTCGCCGTGAGCACCGTGGGCAGTGGCGCGGTGGGTACTGCCGACGTCCCGTTGGTCGGCAGCGGTCGGCTCGACGCACTTCCAACCGTCGGACCGGTGGACGGGTTCGAGAACATACGAACAAGCCCAAACGAAATCACGGCGACCACGAACAAGGCCGGGATTGGGTACGCCCACTTTGGCAAGAATGGCGCTTCTTTTGGAGACTCGAGCAGCTCATCGGGTTCGCGACGCACTCTCTCGGCGGTTCGTGACGTTGGACTTGTGTGGCCCACGCCGTTCATGGGTTCCGAAGGTGCCGGCATCGGAGCAGTGATCACTGGCTTCCGATCCGCAACTTTACCGTGCGCCTTGGCGGACTGCATCGCCGAGGAATCCTGCGCCCGTTGGTCCGCCGACACGAACAGATCGAGGTCCACTTCGACCTTGTCGCCACCGACCTTCAGCCGGTGCCCGTCCTGCAAACGTGCGTCGTGCTCCACCAGGGACCGAAGCTTCTTCACTTCGGGCGTCGTGACAGCGCTCTTCACGTTTGGTGCGGTTCGGAAGTAGATTCGACGATCTTCGGCATCGCCAACCGGAAGCACAACGTCGGGTTCGCTCGGGCTCTCCACGTAGTCGTTCGTTTCCTCGGTCTTCATGCCTCCCTCCCTTCGGTCGCTCGGCATAGACAAGCCAGTCGCCTTCGGCTCCTTCGCATGTTCATGGGAACCCCACGTTTGGTGACTCTCCGCGCGGCTTCACTGACTTCGACAAGGGACGCGGCCCGCTAAATCAGCGGTCGTGATTCTCGAGCATTCGGCAGGGCTACTTGGCATACCCTCAACTACAGGACCGGATCGATCCGTCCGGCAAAGTAGCCGT
>JAYUKI010000355.1:0-4779 GCA_043764595.1 Myxococcales bacterium
GTGGTGACGCCGCGGCGGGCTTCGATGCTGACCGTGAAGGCCGTGCCCAAGGTCGGCCCGCTGCGGTTCGGGGACTTCATGAGCGGGAGCTGGAGGCGCTCGATTTGGTCTTCGGCGAGGGACACGCAGATGAGGCCGCGGCCGTGGGTCGCCATGAAGTTGATGGCGTCCGGCGTGCAAAACTGGGCGGCCATGGTGAGGTCGCCTTCGTTTTCGCGGTCTTCGTCGTCGACCAAGATGACCATCTTGCCCGCACGAATGTCCTCGATCGCGCCCTGGATACGCGCGAGGAGGTCGGGGCTCATGTTGACGAGTGGGCTCATGTGCGTCCGTAAAGGTTCGGAAGAATGGAGGAAAGCGGGGAGGGGCGCCTCCGCGATTGGGCCTCGAAAGGCATGCCTACCACGAGCCACGCCGCGAGGTCCGAAAGGCTCACATGAACCCCGCGCCGGTCAGTTTTTTCAGCCACGCTTGGTCCGATGACTCGTGCTGCGTTTCCGTGTCCGGGCCGTGTGTGCCCACGCGACCGACGTCGAGGATGCGCGCCACGTAACGCGCGAGCACGTCCACCTCGAGGTTGACCGGCTCGCCCGGAGAGAGGGTCCACGCGGTGCTTTGCTGGGTGTAGGGCACCAGCATGACGTGGAAGTGGCCACCCGAAACGCCGTTCACGGTGAGGCTCACTCCGTTGACCGCGATGGAGCCCTTTTCGGCGATGTACCGGGCAAGCTCCGCCGGATACGCGAACGTTACCCGCGTGGAGCCGCCGTCCGGAAGGGCGCTTTCGACATGGCCGACTCCGTCGACGTGGCCCGAAACGATGTGCCCGCCGAGCCGCCCGCCGACGGGCAGAGCGCGCTCGAGGTTGAGTTTTTTGCCCAGAAGCTTGGCGCCGAGCGTCGTTTTTTCGAGCGTCTCGGAGGACGCCGTCGCGAAAAAGCCACCCTCGGCGATCTTCTCGACGGTGAGGCACACCCCGTCGGTGGAAATGGACTCGCCGAGCGAAAGCGGCGAAAAAGGTGCCTTCACGAAGAGCCGAGCACCTGTCGCGATCTTCGTCCGTGAGACGAGCGTACCTTCCGCCTCGACGAGCCCTGTGAACATCGGGCCGGATGTAGTCCCGCCAGCCGGCCCCGTAAAGGGCCGGACCTCGGTCGGGCGAAAGAGCCCGAGCGGCCGCCGCTTCGTAGCCCTTGCGAACCGCCCGAGTTGCGGGCAAATGCCATGGAGTGCGAACCTCCTTTCGTAGCGCCTTTGTGGCATTCCTCGTTCTTTGCTGTCCGGCGTGCGTGAAGAAGGACCCCGCGCAGGCCGTCGATGGCGACGCCGAGGCTCGAAAACCAGCGGTCGCGCTTCCGGCCTCGGACGCTTCGCCGTCGCCCGACAAGGTTGCGCGCTCGCGCGACGCTTCGGTGGCGCCCCTTGCCCCGCAAGACAAGACGAACCTGCTCGCCGATCTCAAGGCGGGCCGTACGCTGGCCAAGGCCGAAAAATGGGCCGAAGCCCGCGCGGCGTTCGAGAAGGCCCTGCTCATCGACCCCGGCAACGGAACGGTGCTGTCCGAGCTCTCGTGGGTCGACGTGAACATGAAGGAGTGGCAGGCCGCGATCGACCATGGCGATCAGGCTCTCAAGTCCTCCGGAGATGCGCGGACGCGGGCGCAGATTTTTTACAACATGGGCCGAGCGTACGAAGGAAAGGGCGAGGTCATCGAGGCTGCGCTCAAGTACCGCGCTTCCCTCGACAAACGCCCGAATGCCGTCGTGCAAAAGCGTCTCGACGACCTCGTGGCCAAAACGAAAGGGGACCTCTTGGTGAAGGCCGAAACCAGGAAGCCTGTGGCGCCACTGCCCTGCGGCCGGAAGTTCGCCGAGGACCTCGCCCTTTTTCAGTGCCTCGAGGGGATCTCGGACGACGCATTCTTGAAGACTCCCCTCGTGGCGGCGAACGAGCCGGCGAGTGGGCTCGTCCCACCTTTTCGTGTCGTGCGCTATGGCAACGACGACGTTGGGCTCGTCTCGTATTTGCTCGTGCGCAAGACGTCGGCCGAGGCCCTCGAGCCTCTCGCCGAGCTCGCCCGAACGTGGAATCCCGGCGCCTTCGGGGTGCATGAGGAATACACCTATACGAGCTCCGCCGAGACGGTCTTCGGCAAGCGCCATGTGGCCGCCGTTCACGGGCGACACTCCCATTCGGACGCGGACTATGGCGGACTTTCGGTTGCGACGGTGACGATCGAACAAGCGACCGTGTGTGCCTACGAGGGGGACGATCCTGCCAAATGCGTTGGCCCTCTCGTCCTCGCCGTCACCGAGACACAAACGTATCCGGCCGATGCGAAGTCCCTCTCTCCGGAGGACACGGCGCTTTTGGCGGTCTTGCGAAAAGACAAACCTCCGTCGAGTGTATCGGCGCGAGCCGAGCTGTCCCTCACCTCCGAAGAAGTGACCGTTACGGCGGCAAGTGGGCCCAAGGAGCTCCTGTCGTCCTTGGGGAAACACCCCCTGAAATAGGGCCTCCGCCTCGATCCGGCGTGCGAGGCCCGTCGATGCACATCTGCTTGCGACACCGCCGTAGCCGGGGTTGCGCTTTGGCTCGTCCGCGCTTCGGCGGCCGACGCGCAAGCTATTTCCGTGCGGACGCCTTAGCTTCGGGCATGCTTCTTCAAGCCACCATCGGTCTCGACGATCTCACCGACCTCATCGAACGACTCACGCCGCTCGAGATACACCTTGGAGAGCCCGAGGGCCAAGAGCGCACACTCGTCGTCGAGCGTCCGTCCGCAGTAACTCTGGTGCCCGATCGCGGACTGCGGATTGCGACGGTGGCCAGGCTCCGATGGGCGATCGCGGGAGTCGTCGTTCCTGTCACGGTCCAGGCCGCGAGCATCCTCTTGGTGCCCGAGATCGGGCGTCGCGAAGAGCGCGATGTTTTGCGGTTCTCACTCGTGCTCGAGAGCGCCGACCTCCGCCATGTCCCGGCATTCATCGACGCGAAGATCCAAGACCAGGTCAACGCAGCCCTCCTCGCCGAAGACGCCCGGCCGACCTGGGACTTTCTCGACACTCTGAGCTTCCAGATCGGACTACCGGCTCGCCTTCGGTCGGCGAAGTCGGCTTCGCTCGAGGCTCATTGGGGAGCCCTGAATGTAAGCGAGACGGCCATCGTGTTCACGGTGTCCTACGACTCGTCGGTCCAGAAAGGCGCTCGAGAGGACGGCACGAAGGCGCCGAGCGAGCCCAAAGGGTGACGTGACGGGGAGGCCGACGGAGCTTCCGTTGCCGGGCCCCCTGCCCGAGGGAAGGCTTCGCGTCGTGGCGCGTATCTCCAGATCGAGATGCAGAAAACGAAGTGGCTCCGTGCGTCCGCGTCCTTGGCCTGTGTGCTCGTCGTGGCGGCGTGTGGCGACATCGTGACGATTCCGGACGCCCCTTCGTCCCTCGACGCTTCGGCCGCGGAAGATGCAAACGTTCCCCGTGACGCCCGGGCCGAGGACTCTGCCGTACGCGATGCTGCGACGGCGGACGGCTCCGTGGCCGACGGAGGCGCCGACGCCGCACGGCTCGACGGAGGCGACTCGGGAGCCCTCGTGGACTCCGGCGGGACGGACTCGGGCAGCATGGATTCCGGGGCCGACGCGGGTGCGACGCAGCTTCGTGTGTTCACGGGCGGCTACCACACGTGCGCGACCCGAGGACGTTCCCTCCATTGCTGGGGCGCGAACGACTTTGGCCAGCTCTCGCTCGGCGCCGTATCGGCCGACGTTCGCACGCCCACGAAGGTCGGCGACTACGATCTTTTGGACTTGGGGCTCGGGTACGATGGCACCTGCGCGGTGCGCGCGCCAGGCAGCGTCTACTGCGCCGGTCGCCTCTACGGGGCCGTCCCGAAGCTTCTCGGAACGGGATTCGCGCGTGTCAGCCACGGACGAAACCACGCGTGCGCATTGGCCAACGACGGCACCGTCTGGTGCTGGGGCTCGAATGCGTCCGGGCAGCTTGGACGTGGCATTTTTGGCGGGGTCGAAAACGACACTCCCATTCAAATTCAAGGTTTCTCGAACGTGCGAGCCGTCGTTGCCGCGCGGAGCCATACCTGTGTCCTGAAGAACGACAAGACGGTGTGGTGCTGGGGTGGAAACCGCGACGGACAGCTCGGTATTGGTCTGTCTGGGAATGGCAACGATCGGAACGTTCCGACTCAGGTTCCCGGGCTCACCAACGTCGCTCAGGTTTCGGCGAACGCGTACCACACGTGTGTCACGAAAGACGACCGCTCGGCCTTTTGCTGGGGTGGCAATCAATCGAGCCAACTCGGTGTCGGGGACGCCATCGATCGCACCATTCCCTCCCAAATTCCGAACGGTTTCTTGTCCGATGCCACTCTGGCCGGGAGCACCTTTTCGGTCGCAAAAGTGGGTGGGCAGGTCTTTTCGTTCGGCGCGAACACCAACAGCGAGCTTGGTCGAGGATCCATTGGGACGTCGGCCCTGCCGGGAAGAATCCTGACTCTCGACAACGTGGCGTACGTCGATGTCGGATACTCCCACGCGTGTGCGCTGCGCCAAAATGGCCTCTTGTGCTGGGGCGACAACGAGTCCGGTCAGCTTGGCTTGGGGGATACGGCCGACCGTAACGCTCCCATCGCCGTCGTCATCCCTTGATCAGCGCCGTCCGACGAACGACAGGTCGTCGAGCTCCAGCTTGAAGCCCCCACCCTCGATTGCACCCGGAAAGAAGAATCGCCCCGTGGCCACGTAGTCGTGAACCGTCTCGCCCG
>JAYUKI010000356.1:0-4773 GCA_043764595.1 Myxococcales bacterium
CGGCGCGACCCACCTCGCACCGCACCCGAGCGCGACGCGAGCAAGGCCTGCGGGGCCGAGTGTGACGGGTGGAAGCCGCCCTTCGTGATGCAACCTGCAAAGGTCCCGGAGGCGATCGACGTCGAGCGTGAGCCAGTCGAGCGACAGACCCCCGTAGACCGGCGACGGAAACGCGCGCAGGCACGCCGTTACGACGTCCGGCGGGCCCCTCCGCTTCGCGACCGCCAAGACAGCGTCGGCGATATCGCCCGCCGGATCGGCACCGGCGTCGGCAAGCACCGCGATGCGAAGATCGGCAGTCTCGATCCAGTACGTCGCGCCCCAGTTGCGCACGTTCGCGGGCGGGCCAGGAGCGTCCCGCGTCGGCTGCTCACCGAAGAAGGGCATCGCCTCGATCCGAACGTCCTCGAACGCGAGCACATCTCCGCCCTGAACCGCGCGAGTGCGCTGCTCGCAGGCGGCAAGCTGATCGACGAACTAACTACCCGTTTTCCGAAACCTGGACAGTTCCCGAAGACGCTTACTCGTCCGTATCCCACTGCGGAAACGGGTCCTCGAGCTTCGACCAGCCTTTCGCCCCTTTCGCCATTTCCTGATCGGACAAAAGGCTCGCGTCGAGCCCGGCGACGAGCGCCGCCTGGTCCAAGTTCGAGCCGATGAACACCAGCTCCTGACGCCGATCCCCCCAAGGTTCTTGCCAATCCCCCTTGATTTGCGCAAGTCCCTCGGCATCGTCGGGCCATTCGTCTTTGGGGAGTGCCGCGTACCACATTCCAGCCGGCTCGGCGGAAGCCGAGCTCCCGGCTTGCGACCACACCCCCGTCACGTCCATGCGCGTCGCCAACCAGAAGAAACCCTTCGAGCGAAGCACGCCGTCCCATCCTTCCTGCAGGAGCGCCCAGAAACGAGCGGGATGGAATGGGCGCCGTGCTCGGTACACGAAGCTGGCTATTCCATACTCGACACTTTCGGGGACGTGCTCGCCACGCATCTCCTTCATCCAGCCGGGAGCCTGCGCGGCCTTCTCGAAGTCGAAGAGCGATGTGTTCAAAATCGCTTTGGCGTCGATCCGACCGTGATCCGAAAAAAGGATCTTCGCCTCCGGATTCAAGTGGCGAAGCATCGCCTCGAGCCCCGCAAGGTCTTCCTCTTCGACGAGGTCGGTCTTGTTGACGACAATCACATTGGCAAACTCGACCTGCTCCACGAGCAAATCC
Source organism: Myxococcales bacterium (assembly GCA_043764595.1). Taxonomy (GTDB): domain Bacteria; phylum Myxococcota_A; class Polyangia; order Polyangiales; family Polyangiaceae; genus JAAFHV01. Next base: position 1,218 of record JAYUKI010000356.1, read on the forward strand.
GCGACGGACCGCTCGTCGTCGTCGCCGAGGGCCGCTTTCCGCGCGGCAAGGTCGTCCTCACTTTGCCAATCGGCGAGGAAGCTCTTCGCATCCACCACGCTGACCATCGTGTCGAGCCGCGCAACCTCGGACAGGCTCTTGCTCGTGGCTTCGTCCTCGAACGTGAATGTCTCGGCCACCGGAAGCGGCTCGGAAATGCCCGTGGACTCGATGAGCAGGTAGTCGAAACGGCCTTCCTTCGCTAGCTTCGCGACCTCGAGCAGGAGGTCTTCCCGAAGCGTGCAGCAGATGCATCCGTTCTGCATCTCGACGAGCTTTTCGTCGACGCGGGAAAGGGCCGCGGTACCTCCCTCGACGAGGCGGGCGTCGACGTTGACCTCACTCATGTCATTCACGATCACGGCGACTCGAAGCCCCTCTCGATTCTGAAGAATGTGGTTCAGAACCGTGGTCTTCCCGGCCCCAAGAAACCCAGAGAGGACCGTGACAGGCAATCGTAGCGTCATGAACGCTTACTATCGCAACTCTGTCTCATATGCAATCCCTTGATCGGAGCCAGGGGTACTCAGTGCCCGCGAACGACTCGCAACGCGATAAGCGCGCCACATAAGATGCCGAGAACCCCTGCGGCCCGCACGAAAACGAGTGACGCGAACGTTCGGCGGAAGTAGAGCGCCGGCAACGAAAGAAGGGCCGTCGCAGAGGCCATGGCAATCACGGTCCCGAGCCCGAACAAGACGAGGTAGAGGAGGGCCGTAGCCCGCGTCGGGAGAGTCGTCATGGCCACGAGCGAGAGGCCGGCCGAGCCCGCCAATCCATGCACCAGTCCGACAATGACGGGCCTCGCCATTCGTCGAGCTCCCACCGCTGGGGTCGACGTTCTCGATTCGGTGTTCTCGACGGCGGACGGGGCGCGTGCAAAAAGGGCCGAGAGCCCCAGCACCACCAGCATTGCCGCCACGAGCAGCTCGACGACCACTTCCGCTCGTCCCGTAAAGCGAAGGCCGAAGAAGCCAATACCAAGCCCGACGACGAGCACGGTCAGACTATGGCCGAGTCCCCAAAGAGCGCCCGCACGGACGGCATCCTGAACGCGACCCGTTCGTCCGACCATGGTGCTCATGGCCACGACGTGGTCGGGGTCGAGCGCGTGACGCATTCCCAGGACGAGGCCTATCGCGACACTCTCGGATGGCGACATGCTCAGACCCTATCCAGAGTCAAAACGAGGCGCTTCAGTCCCGCTTGTTCGATAGGCGGGGAACGATGGACTGCGCCACGCCCCTGGTTTCCGGGGTAGCTCTCACCCTTTAGGAAAACGACATCGCCAGGCGTGGCACGCTTGATCGTGCGTTCGTCCGGTACAATCCTGGCGTTTTGAAGCTCGAAGTTGCCCGCATGGTCGTGAATCGCGAGGGACGCACGATTCAGATCGAGCTCGTCGACCCACTCGGTACCTGGTCCGACGTAGGTGCAGACGGCGCGAATCTGCTTGAAATCGCAGTGGAAGCGCTTGCACTTGTCACTGGTGACAATCTCGATCTGGGCCACTGTGGGTTTGCCATCCACGAGCTTGCGAAACGCCTCGTGAATCGATGACGCGTCACGCGCGAGGCGTTCGGTTGCCCGGGTTTCGCTGTCCCCGAAAAAGGTCCGGACCACCAATCCCGCGTCCGTTGTTGGCTCCCCCCTCAAAACGCGCCCCGGCTGAGCGGACACATGAGATGCCCATTGGCTGAGGAGCTCCGGTGGGAGACTTCGACGCCATACGCAGGCATTCAGGCTTGGCTCGACAATACGACCGACCTCGCCACGCCGGTGAACCATCGAGTAGGTCTTGCGTCGACGAACACCACTTCGAGCTTCTGCCACCGCCGTATGCATGGGACTACCCTAGCGGAGCGCCCGAATTATTGCAACTGCATCTCAGTTATGCACTCCGAGCGGCAAGCATCTTGAGGTCGCCCGCCGCCGAGAGAGCCGCAAACGTCTCCCCTTTCGGATGCCACGCAAGACCAGTGACGACGTCGTTCAACAAAGCGAATCCGAGCGCCATGGGAGACTTCCTTGGGTCCCAAAGGAAGACGGCCGTTTCTTCGCCGCCGGAAGCAAGAAGCGCCTTGCGTGGCGCAAAGGCCAACGCCGAAACGACACCCTTGTGGGCACCGAGCTGGATTGGACGCGTTCCTTCGGGACCCTTGCCTCGGAAGTCCCAAAGGGTAATGGCGATGTCACCACCGGTCGCAAGGAGGGAAGCGTTGCCGTCCCAGGCAAGCTCCTTCGGCTTGAATCGATAGCCGGACATTTCGGAGTCTCGACCTGTGGAAAGCCTCCAAAAGTGAACACTGGCGTCTTGACTGGCGCACGCCAAAACCTTGTCGTCCGGGCTCCACGCAAGCGCCACCAGAGACCCCTTCCACTTGAAATGGTGCGTTTCCTTGCGTTCGGCCAAGGAGTAGACCCGCGCCCCGCCGTAGCAGCACGTGGCGAACCGTTTGCCGTCCCGCCCGAATTGCACGGCCGCTACGGTGCTCTCATGGTCTTCGCTTTCGAAGACCGGCTCGCCGTCTTTGCGCCAGATGCGTACGCGTTTTCCGGACGAGGTCGCGAGGAGCTCGCCATCAGGGCTGTAGGCCAGGTGCTCGACCCATGGAGATCCCGATGGCAGCTCCTGGAGCTTCTCACCGCTCCGCGTGTCGAAGACGGCGGCGCGACCGTCTTGCCCAGCCGTCGCAACGACAGGATGCTTCGGATTGACCGCCATCCCGTTCGCCCCGGCATGGGCCCGCACTCGGAAGCAATCCTCGCCTGACGTCGGATCGAGGCCGACCAGATCTCCCTCGCCCATTAGCGCAAGCACTCGATCGCCTGCCGCGGAATACGCGACCGCAACGCCGTAGCCCTCGAATTGCTTCGCGAAGACGGTGGAAAGCTCCTGGATTCCATTGGGGGCTAAACGAGACATGCCCGAAATCCTCGCTCGAGCGCTTCCCGGTCGAGCTTGCGCCCGATGAAGACGAGGTCACACGCCCGAACGCCATCCCCCCAGGGTCGGTCCTCCTGACCGTCGAGGAGCATGTGGACGCCTTGAAAGACAAAGCGGTTGTCGTTTCCGGCAAAGTTCAAGATGCCCTTCGTACGGAAGATGTCCGTCCCGTTTTCCCGAAGGAGCCTTCCGAGCCACGCGTTGAAGGCCTCAGGATCGACGGCACCGTCCGCGTGGATGCCCACCGACGTGACGCTCGCGTCGTGCGTGTGTTGCGCGGCGAACGCTTGCGCATGGCGCGGCGTAAGGCGGCTTCCGTCCGCCGAGAGAACGCCCATCGCAAACTCCTCCGGAAGGTGCTGGGTGAACACGCCATACCTGCCACCCTCGGGCAGATCGAGCGAGAATCGTTTCTCTCCCGAAGCGGCTACGGCAAGCGTCATCCGTCGCCCATCCGCCGTGATCTTCCCGCCCGGAGCGATCTCATGGGTTTCGCCCGAAAACGCGCGCAAGGCACGCTCGGCGAGAAGCTCGAATGCCGAACCTGAAACCGGCATCACGACCACATCG
>JAYUKI010000357.1:0-4772 GCA_043764595.1 Myxococcales bacterium
GCCCGCCTCTCGCGCCCCGCCCGCCGGATAACCCAGGAGACGCCCCCCGCCGATTTCGGCGTAGCGTCCTCCCGCTCAGACGAGGAGCGCGCGGAGGCGGCTCTCGCGCTCCGAGTCGCCAATGAGCTCGAGCAGCGGCAGAAGCTCGCTCCACACGAGCGCGACGTCCAGCTTTCCGCGTTGCCGCTTCACGATTCCGCGAACGTCGAGCCAGTCCTTGTCGCGCGCTGCGAACGTCTTGCACGATGAGGTCTTCCGCCGAGCACGTGCGGAGGCTCACACCAGGGCTCACCTCGAACATCGTCGAGCGCGCTACCGAGGCCTCCTCGAACGCCATTGCGCCGAGCGAGACGTCGATCGCGATGCTCAAGTTCCATCGCGTCGAGCAACGCGCGCGGAGTAGGCTCTTTGAAGGCGCAGTTGCCGCCGCACGCCCTGGCAAAGTCGCCACATCTTCCACGGTGCTTCGCTGCGCCACCGGCGCGACGTTCACGGTACGGAGGCGTCGATCTTCGCCGCGAGGTCGTCGGTCGCCGTGAATGAGCCGCGCGCGAGGACGGGTCGACTGAAAATCGAGAACCAGCACTCGATCTGGTTCAGCCATGACGCGTGCTTCGGCGTGAAGTGACGCGTCCAGCGGGGATGCGCGTCGAATCACTCGTTGACTCGACCTCCAGGTAGGCGCCGCGCTTCATGAGATGGGTCCCCGAGACGACGAATTTGAGCCTCCCGGGATGGTTTGAGGAAAACCGGCGCGGCACGAGGTACTCGGCGTGGAGAGTCGTCTTCTCCAGGCGCAGCGTGACGTTCCCGCCGAAGACGGAGGGATCCGGAGCGGGCTCGTCTGCTGAAGGCGCTCGGGGCACGCGCGGTGCTGGCGGGCGCCCATGATGGGCGGTCGGGTCGGCGGCCGCCGCGGAGCGCTTGCGCTCAAGGATCGACCCCACCGTCCGTGATGGCGTCCCGTACGCTACCGCATACAGGTTCCGCGAGCGGCGCAGGAAGCGAACGGTCGAGAGCCGAGGTTTGACACAGGCGCGCGCATCCTGGCTGGCGTCAATCGAGCGTTCGGGCGAGCCGAAAGCCCTGGGCGTCGACAGCGTCCCACGAAGCTCCAAGCCGATTGGATGCTGTGGTCGAGGCCCCTTTGCTCAAAAAGTATCCTCCGCGCGTTGCTCGGGTGCGCGACGTTCCTAGAAATCGGCCCGGATTTACGTACGGCCCTGCCCGTAGCCCGAGGCCATCGTACTCATCGCTAGTCCACTCGCTTACATTCCCGAGCATGTCGTAGAGTCCCCAACCGTTGGGCGCCTTCTTCATCACCGGGCGAGACCTCATCATCGCCGGTTTAAGCGCTTCATCCGTAGAATTCGCGCAATACCATGCGATGGAGGACAGGCCGGGCTCCTCCTTGCAGGAGAATCCTTCTGCCTTGGTGACGATATGTCCAGCGTAGAATGCGGTTCGCGTTCCCGCACGCGCCGCATACTCCCATTCGGCTTCGGTTGGGAGCCGGTACCCGCGACACGCATAAACATCCTCGGGCGCCGACCGTACACCCGTGCACTTGGTCACAGAATCGGCCTCGGTGCAGCCGACGAGCTCATAGCACTCAGGGAATGGCGGACTGTGCGTCCGAGAGGCAGCGTTCGCAAAAAGGAGCACCTCGAACCAGGTCATCGCAATGATTGGGCAGTCGACCTCTTCGCAAAAGCCGGGGAGCGGGTCACCGGGTCGCGGTTTCTGAGTGCGAAGTTTGAATCCGAGCCGGGTCCATTCCTCGACGGTGACCTCGTGCTGGCCAATCTCGAACGCGTGGGTAAGCGTAATCTGGGCCTCCGGCTCGGAGTTGGCACCTCGTCCAGGTTGACAGGGCGGCGAACCAGAGACAAAGCACCCCGGCGCGATCTTGCAGTACGCGCCGATGCACCGACTCTCGACCTTTGGGTGTTGGCAGTCTGAAGAGGTCTTGAACGAGCTGATACAGTCGCCCGCGTCGACCGGATCAGTCGCGGCTTCAACCGCAAGCCCCGTCGGAACTGCGGGCGGTGGGTCGGAAGCGTCATGTTCGAGTTGCGAACCTCTATGGCACGCGATAGCGCCAAGGAGCGGCAACACGAAGAAGGGTCGACCGAAGGAGGCCACTAGTGGTTCGCCCCGTACTCGTTGATGGCGGCCGTGAAAACGGGCCGACGCAAATCGTTCGGGTCCGAATACTCGAGCTTCATCGCCTCGATCAGAGCTTCCGGAGTAGGCTCTTTGAATGCGCAGTTGCCGCCGCACGCCCTGGCAAAGATCTTTGCCACATCCTCCACGGTGCTTCGCTGTGCCACCGGCGCTACGTTCACCGCGTGCATCCAGTTCATCCAGTCCAATTCCACTCCGCGGCTGGGCTGCAGGCACCAGGTCTCAAGCCACTTGGACTTTTGGTCGCGCGGACGAGCGACGTGTAGTGTCGCCATACGAGGCGGGCAGTCGATGAGAACGGGGGCTGTCCTCGTGAAGATCGTCCTCACGCTCTTGTAGTACACGAATTTGCATTCGTTTTCGTCAAGGGGATTCCACGTGTTTGCGGCAATCATGTGAGCGAGGCCCTCGGCCTGAGCGTCTGCGAGGTACTCCTTCGACTGGATGCAATGGGCTTTGTCGTCCAACTCGAGGATATGCTCGCATTCGCAGATCGGCTCGGCAACCACCGCCTTGTACGCGTCCGCGGCGCTCCGGTTGGGGCTGGCGTTGAACTTTGCCAAGATGAGGTGACCGATTTCGTGGGCGATGACAAACTTCCACTGAACGTTGTGGGACTTTCGAACATCCACGTTCTGGCCTAGCCAAAGCGTGTCTCCAGACCTGCACGCGGTGTAAACGTCGTCCGCGGGCGGCTTTCCGCCGCATTGGCCAATGTGGATGGGGTAGACGCCGCTTGGCACGCCGCCCAACGGCGCTACACCGTTGGTGCCGAATGGGTGGGGCTCGGCGGGGAGCGAGAAGCGGGCAGCGGGCAGAGCGGGGCGGGGAGGGGGCCGCGGAGCTCGTGTGAGGTCTTGGGCGGCGCGGGTCTCTTTTTGGCGAGAAGCGGGTAGAGCGGGGCGGGGAGGGAGCCGCGCGTCTCGTGTGAGGTCTTGGACTCGTGTCGCGAGCGGCTTCGTTTTTTTGTCCGCGGTCCGAACAGCGCTCCCCCGTCCCCACACCTTCCGCAATGGCCCGATTTCCCATCCACCTGCTAGGACCACCGCATGGAAACGCTCACGCCTCAGGCTGCGGCGCAGGTCGTGCTCGCTGGGCTCGAGGGCCACAAGCGCCGCTTTTCCATCGTCGGTCGTCAGGGGCTTCGAAAGATCGGAGGCTTTCGCGTCACCGGGTAGATCCCAACGCGGCGTCGATCCTCGCGGCGTGGAGATGGAAGGAACTGTTCGAGAGCGTCCAGCCGTTGGTGAACGTCGCGAGCGTGGGGCGCGTGGGAAGTCGTGCAGCGCGGAGCGCGGCGCCGTCCGCTTCGATCGCCTTTCGGTAGAGGTTGCCCTTGATGGCGTTTCGGACTCGCTCGGGGGCGGCCCCGAGCGCCACGGCCTCCCGGACGAGATCGTCGACGGTGAGCGAACGAAAGGCGGACGTAGGAGTGCAGAGGCGGTCGACGTAGCTCCAGAATGCAACCGTGCCTTTGGCCGAGAGCACTTCACGTGCGGCGTTGGCGGCGGCGGTATTGTCTGCGGTCATGCGATCACGCCACACGATGCGAACGCGGTCTCCGTAGGCCTGTGCAATGCGGTGAATGAGCAAGACCGTGCCGCCATCGCCGTGGGGCGTGAAGACTTGAACGACCACCTTGGCATCGGCCCGCCCCAACGACGGACTGTCGGAAGGCAAAGGAACGGTGTACGTGCGCTCGTTGTCGGGGCGAAACGCGGTCGGACTATCCACCCCGGACTGTTCGGCCCATTGCTCTTTGCGTTTCGTCAGGGCCTTCACGACGATTTGGTCGACCTCGTGACGATGGCGCTTCTCGCGCTCCTCGGGTTTCTCGCCGACCGTGAACGAAGGGCCGGACTGCTTGCCGCCGACGAACTGCGCCATCTCCTTGTCGGGAGCTTCGGTCAGCGGCAATGCGACTTGCAAGGTGCCGACCCACTTCTTCGCCGCTCGGTCCCAGATCGCAACGGATTGGATGGACGTTTCCGTGATCCATGCCTCTTCTTCGACGATGGCGAAGTACGCGAGCTTGTCCATCGTCGCGAACGCGGTGTCTCGCGCGGGATCCGTGAGAAAGAGTCGATTGTGTACCGCCCCACCACGGGCCTCCACCAACATTTCGGTGAGGGGGAGACGTGCGGGCGCGTGCGCCGTCGACCTCGCGGGCTCCTTTCGAAGCAGCGCGAGCTCGTAGCCTGCAAGCACGAGCGTGTTGCCCGGTGTGATCCCGACGCTCGACGGGAGCATGGGGGACGCCCCTGGCGGCGAGCCCGAGATCGCCAAGAGCTCCGAAATGAAGGACTCGAGCTTCGGGCCGCGCTCGGCAGCGGAAAGGGGCGGGCCCCCGTCGACGGATGTTGGGTGGCCCCGACGACAAGCAGCAGTCGCCAGTAGGAAGGCCATCGCGAGACGTTTCATTTGGCGACTATAGCCAAAGGTGCCTGAAGCTGAACCCGCACGTGCACGCGGTATTCCTAGACGGCACCTATCGAGACAAGGGAGACGAGCTCGACTTCCGTGCCGTTGGGCACCTGTCGACGCGGGACGTGGCGGCGGTGCTGGAGCGCACGCGCGACCGGATG
>JAYUKI010000358.1:0-17567 GCA_043764595.1 Myxococcales bacterium
GACGCGGCAACGGTGTACCGAAGGCGGACCTCAGCGCCTTTGATGCGCTCGAGTGAAGCCGTGCTTCGACCGTCGAGGACGAGCTCCATCGCGCCCTCCACGGAATCGCTTGGCTTGCCCATGCGGGCCACACCTTCGAGCAAGAGCATCGGCGTGGCCGGCGTCGGGATGCGGGTGATTCCCGCCTCCGTGTCGATCGACAAGATCGACTTCTCCTCGGTCTCGCCGAAGGCGGTGCGGAACGGCGACCCCGTGTAGAGCACACGCACTTCCTGGTCGTCGACACGAGTCGTCCACTCCTGAGCCTTGTGGATGTGCCCGAGCACGACCGTGTTCGCACGCGAGAGCGCCAACGTATCGAGCCCGATGCGCATCTCGGCGCCGATGAGCGGCTGCCCAAGCGACGTGACCGAACCGTCGACCATGGCGTGCGCTACGAGCATTCGGTAGAGCGGCTCGGAGCCTTCGAGAGCGTCGAACTGGGCTCCGATGCCACGGCAGACGGCCGCCATCGCGTTCTCCGCGAGCGCATCGGCTGGAACCCCAAGCGCTTCGGCCTGCGCCGCGATGAGGCTCGTCGAGGGCCACGCCAGGGCGCCCACGAGGGTGTCTCCGATGCGGATGACCTGGGCGTCCTCGACGACGTGGATCGGGTGGGCCGCTCGAAGGCCGCCGAGGATGCGGAGGTCCAAGAGCGCGTCGTGGTTGCCGCGGACGATGATGATCGGGCAGATGTTGGCCATTGCCGTGACCCACTGGCGAACCTCGTGGCGCTCGATCGGCGTCGACGCGCGCTCGTAGATGTCACCCGCCGAAACGAAGAGGTCCGCGCCCTGGCGCTTGGCCTCGTCGAGCATCCATTCGTGGATGCGGAGGCACTCCGACCAGCGGTGCGAATGCTGGTCGAAGTGGTGGTCTCCCGACGCCAGGATGCGCATCAGTACTGCCCTTCCGGTGCGGAGTTGCGGCGCGCGAGCTCCGCTCGAAGAGCCTCGACCTCGGCCAGGTTCTTGTCGCGGAAGTTCGCCTTCGCGGGGTCGTCGGCCGACTTGAGGCTCGCTCCGATGTACCACTCGAGGTCCTTTTCCGTGACCTCGCTCGGGAGCTTGCCCTTGCACGAGCCGAACGCGAACGGCTTGCTCGAACCCTCGGGAGCGGGCGTGCGCGGCGTGGGGATGGCTTGCTGAGTCGGCGTTGCGGGCGCCTGGTTCTGGACCGGGCGAGCCTGCACGCTGAGGTCGGGATAGGAGTCCTCGTCGTAGTCGCGCGAGGAGCCCACCGGAGGCGGCGGGAGGTGCCGGTGAGTCTGTTGGACGTGCACGCTCGGGAGAGCCTGGTGCGCCTGCGACGTGCCCTGGAGTTGCTGGTGCGGGATCGGAGCCGCAGGGCGGAACATGGTCCCGATGCCGCCGAGCATCGACTGCTGAATCGCCTGAGCGTTCATGCGGCGGATCTCGGGGTCGTTGGAGTGTCCCGTGAAGGAGAGCTTCACGACGCACCACGGGCGATTGAAGTCGCTCGCGATGTACGAGGTGATCCCGAGGGCTTTGCGGATGGCGCGAAGCTCGGCCTTCGTCTGCGCGTGGCTCTGGATGTGCGTGCGCACCTCGCGGAGCTGCGTCTTCGCAGTGGCTTGGTCTTTCGCCTTGGCAGCGATTGCCTCGGCCTGGTCGGACCCGTCGCGGAGGTCGAGCTCCTTGTCACCCGTGAGCGACAGCATGGTGCCGTCGAGGGCGCGCCATCCGCCGACCGCGCGCCAGTTGACGTAGCGAGGGTCGCTTCCGTCGTCGAGGCGGCACGAGAGCATCGGGTCGAACACGACGCCCGCGGCGTTCGCGAGCGCCATGACGGCGTGCTTCAGGAGCGCGAACTTCCCACCGCCGACCGAGTGCGCGTCGGTCGCCTGGTTGAGGTAGACCATCGTGACCGAAACCGCGCAGCCTTCGGGGAGCTGCGTCACGGCCGTGGCCGGGCTGATGAGGTGCGAGTTGAGCCTAAGCCACGCCATGTTGTCGCGGATCTTGCGCGGGTCCGTGAACGTGCCCGAGGCGGCAAGGTACGGATCGGTGGGCGTCTGGTTTGCGGGCTGGATGCTGGACTGGGACATAGTCTCTCCTCGCCGCGTTGTGCGGCCCGTTCCGGTAGTGACTTAGTAACTCCGGTGAACTTCACGCGCAAACAGAATCGTCAGTGAACGGAAGATTCTGCCCGCCGTAGCCGGTTTGTGGCGAGCTCCAGAATCATGTCGACGGTCCCCATGGTGGCAAAGTCGGTCCCGTCCTGGGCAACGAGGTTGCACCGGGCGAGCGTCGCGAACCCAGCGACGGTTCGGTGGGCTCGCGGGAGGACGAAGGCCAGGAGGCGGTGCCTCGACAAGACCAGCGGTCCGTCGTGGTGGAGTGCCGCAACCTTAGCTAGGATCTGCGCCTCGGTGATCGGCTCCGCCGCCTCGCGGTAGGACCGCTCGAAGGCCTTGGCGTTCTCTGCACTGAACGCTGCAAGTCGCTTGGCGGTCGACACGTAGTGCCACTGGAGGTGTTGGCTCTCGTCGATGGGACGCCCGACGAGGGCGATGCACACGTTGGCTAGCTCGGTGACGTCGAAGAGGATGACGGACATCAGAGGGCTCCGATGTGCGCGAGGAAGTCGTTCTGCGACGCTTGGACGGGCGCCACGTTTCGCACGAGGGTGAGGGCCGGGCGCTTCGGGGTCTCACGGGCGGCCCGTGCGTCGATCGCGGCCTCGAGCTCTTCCTCCCTAGTGGTCTCGCATGTCACGGGCCGTGCGTCGCCGTAGAAGCGGCCGTGGAAGTAGTCCGACTGGATGTCCGACCCGTTGAAGTTGTACGAGGCGTGGATGGCGTCGAGCGCCTCGATCACTGCCGTCATCTCGGCGGAGTAGAACATGTGGTGGATTGCGCTCCCATGCGGCTCGTCGTGCTCGAAGAGCAAGCGGTCGGCGTTGTACACACGGATGCCCACGGCTTCGGACACGCGGATGTCGATCGACCCACCGCCCGAGAAGGCCTCGCAGGTGACGGAATACTTCGCCTTCGGGAGCGTGCCGGCCTTCACGGCCGCCTTGATGTCCGCGCGGATCAACTTCGCGATCTCGACGCGCTTGAGGTCTTTGGTTGCCGCGTACTTCGTGCCGTAGGTCGTGGTGCTCATACCTCGAAAGGCCCGACCTCGGGAGAGGTACGGGCCGGGCCAAGGTCAGTCTGCGTCGTTGATGGCGTCCTCGCCCTCACCTCCCTCGTCGTCCAGCGCGAGTGCGTCTCGCTCGAAGGTCTCCATGTCGTCGTCGTAGGCCTCGTATTCGCAGTCCATGTCCGCCGTTTCCATGTGTCTATTATAGGGCCCTTGGTCCCATATGCAAGGCCCTACCAAAACAAAATGAAAAAGGCGCTGGAGTGAACCAGCGCCTTCAGCCAGGCTCTTGGAAGAGCTCTAGGTTTTGTCCTTCAGGATGTCGTGCTCCTTCTGCTTCGCCTCGATGAGGGCGATCCACTCGCTCTTGGCGAGGTCTTTCTTGACCGCCAAGAGGCGGATCGCCGTGAGCACTTCGGGCGCTGTCTCGGAGGCTAGGAACGCGATCGCTGCGTCTCGGTTGGGTAGCGCCGGGTTCCTGGCCAGGTGCAGCTTCTTGGCCTCCCGTGCGAGGTCGTCGAAGCCCATTTCCCAGGCGTTGCATGCAGCGTTGATGAGCTTCAGGCCTGCCTCGCGCTTGCCGGCGCGGAACTGGCTGATGCCGCCCGGCGACATCTCGGCCTTCTGGGCAAACGAGAACTGGTAGCCCCGGCCCTCGGCGGCCTCTTCTCGGCGCATCCTGTCGCGGATGTACTCCGAGATTTCGGACATCCGATCGGGCGTCATGGTGGCGCCCTTGGGGCCCTTCGATTCGTCCATGGGGTAAACCTCCACGGAGTTTGTAGCAGCAGAATTCATCGGGTTTCCACATGGATCGTTCATCTTTCGTGTTCAGATCGTAACCGGAGACAACCTCCGCGCAAGGACTGCACGAACGTCCAGCGCCGTTCCGAGGTTGCGCACGAGTTACAATGTCACTATGGTTTGGCGATGGTCCATTCCAACATGAACGCAGCGGAGACGCTCGACGCGTGGTGTCTCGTCGCTGCAAAAGTCCCAACCAAAACCGGAGAGCCCATCGGCATGAAGGGCGTCGCGCGCCGCTTCGGCGTTTGCCAGGTCACCCTCCACAACTGGCGCAAGGGCGTGAAGCAGCCCACGGCAAAGCACTGCGTGAAGATCGAGCAGGTCACCATGGGCCGCGTGCCCGCGGTCTTGTGGACCATTGGCTCGCCATGGTCCGAGCCCATTGACGTGTCGCTCGCGCCGATCCTCATCAAACCTCGCGCCGAGTATGGGAGTCGTCCAGAGAAGGTCCGAGCAAAGCGCCGGGCCAAGCTTGCCGCCAAAGCGGCTCCGAAGAAGCGCACGAAGCGTGTCCAGAAACCCGTAGCGAAGCGGGCCTCGGCGCGCACCGCAGCGGCATGAATTGAACCGTCCAGAATTGTCACTTGAGATTGAGGGAGCAACCGATGGCGAATTCAGAATGGGCCGAAGCGTCCAATGCGAGCGATGAGGGTGAGTCCGAGGCGAAGCGGGCCCAATGGGCCGAGCAGTACCCAGCGGTGCGGTTCACGCAGGCCCTTCCGGTCAAGCTGACCGACGAGGAGCACGCACATCGCGGAAAGGAGCTCGAGGGCGCTTTGACCGAAGTCGAGAACGAGACGCGCCTCGCGAAGGAGGCAGCCCTCGCATCGAAGCCGCGCATCGAGCTTGCCAACGTGAAGGTCCGCGCGCTCCGTGAGATCGTTCGCGATGGTCAGGAGGAGCGCGCCGTTCAGTGCGAGCGGATGTTCCGTATCGAAACGAACACCGTGACCGAGGTGCGCCATCGACGATGGGACGGTCGTCGTCGAACGCGCCATGACGGCGCAGGAGCGGCAGCCCAAGTTGCCGGGCCTCCCGGAGGGGTTCGAACTCGACTCGGACCAGGCGCCAGACCCCGGTGAGGTTCCGGAAGAGGACCCCGAAGAGGCCGAAGAAGCGTGATGGACCGGGCTCCGAAAGGGGCCCTTTCCATTTGAGGGACACCTTGGAAAACTTGGATGCAGACCTCGACGCGGCCATCGTGCCTCGTCAGATCGGCGGAGTGTCGTTTCCGTCCTTGGCGGACGTACGCGTAACGAAGGTCCTTCGGTACCAGCGCGCCGAGCGGGACACCGCTGGATTCTCTCAGGTTCTCCTTCACCTCACGCTCGCGATGCGGGCCGCGGTGGAGGCGAACAACGATCCGTACCTCGACGTCGTGGAGGCCATCTCTCCGCACGTGTTCGAGGCAGAGCGGGAACTCGATGGCGTGCGCCGGCGGAAGGAGCTCTCGCCCGTCGAGGCTGCCATTCGCGCGCTGGTGAGGTTCGTGGAGGCTGGCGACATGAGAGCAGCGGAGCTGGGCGCGCTTGGTGCGCAGGTGGCGAAGGTTGGGCCGGAGTGGGAGCCGCTTGCCCATCGGGGCGACGCGGCGGAGGCGTTGGTTTACCTCGCGCTCATGGTGGCGCTGGAGGTTCGAGTTTTGGAGTGGGCGTCAACGAGAAGGGCTGGAAAATGAGCAATCAAGACAAAGACGTGACGGCTTGCGTATCGGTTCGACAGATGTGTGAGGCGTTTGGACTCGACCCAAAGGCCCAGATCGAGAAGCTCGCAGACCCCGAGCGTACGCCTTGGGTAACTGTGTTGGAGCAACACAGTTTGAAGTCCGACCGGGGGGTCAAGTGAACGTCTTCGAGCTCCCCGAACACCCGGCCGCATCGGTGTTCCCGATGATGTCCGAGGCGGAACTGAATGGCCTTGCCGACGACATCGGCACGAATGGCCTTCGTGACGCAGTGACCATTTGCCGCCTCGATGGCGAGTGGCTTCTCCTCGACGGGCGCAACCGCCGAGAGGCTTGTCGGCGCGCGGGCGTGGAGTGCGCCTCACTCATCTACAAGCCCGAAGGCGGGCACGTCGAGTTCGTCGTCTCCCGCAACATCCACCGGAGGCACCTCACCGATGGGCAGAGAGCGGTCGCGGCTGCGAGGTTGGCGAATCTGAGCAATGGGCAAACGGTTGCCGAGTTGACGAGAGGTCGTTCCAATTCAGCTGTCTCAATTGAGACAGCTGCCGCGCCAACCACCATCGCGCAAGCAGCGAAGCTGCTGAACGTCACGCGCTCGAACGTGAATCGCGCCAAGGAAGTCCTCAAGACCGGCACTCCCGAGCTTGTGGGCGCCCTCGAAAGAGGCGAGGTCTCGGTCAGTGCGGCGGCAGCTGTCGCGAAGTTGCCTGTCGAGGTTCAGCAAAAGGCCGTCGCGGAGAAGACCGTTGCCGCCATGGCGAAGGACATTCGGGAGACGGCGAAGGCGGAGCGCACCATTGGGGTGGCGTTCGTTCCGGGTCCGGAAGCTCCATCATTCGGGCCTCCTCGCGGAGACCCGCCGGACACGATGGCTGACTCGCAGGACGCTTTGGATGAGTTGGACAAGCTCGTATCCAGATGGTGGTCGCACGGATTCAAGTCCACTTCGATTCAATACTCGATGAGAGAGCTAATTCGCGGATGGTCGGCGGTCGAAGCTCAGCACCCGGATTGGAAGGAATGAACATGTCGCAGAATTCAACAGTCCCGTCGGTGCACTTGCTTCAGGCACTTTCGAGTCAAAAGCTTTCGTGGGCAGAGTCGCTCGGGGAGTTCATCGACAACTCTCTCGACGCTGGAGCCAGGTCGGTCGACATCTCGATTTCGGAATCATCGAAGACGAGCGAACGAACGCTCATCGTCAAGGACGATGGCATGGGCATCGAGGAACTTCCCGTGCTGGTCCGTCTTGGGGCTCGAAAGGAGCACACGTCAACCAAGCTCGGACGGTACGGCATCGGCTCAAAAGATGCCGCATTCTCCATCGGGGGACCTCACCATCGCATTCGCGTTGAGTCTGTATTCGCTGGAGAACTGCGAACGCTCGACTTCAGTTGGAAAAGGGTCGCTGACCTCGGACGGTGGCTAGATGCGAAGCCTACAGTCCCGAAGCGTTCGCACGACGTCGGGACCACCATACGTGTGTCGCCTGTCGACAAGCGTATTCCTACGGACACAAAACTGGACGAGTTGCTAATGCGACTTGGGTACCTTTTTTCTCCGGCCATCAACACCGGAGCAGTCATCCGCGTGTTCATGGGTAAGGAAGCCACGGTCCTTCGAGCATACAGGCTTCCTCGGTTCGATGGCGCCGCCATCGACCAGGAGCTCACGGTCGACGGGAAGACCATTCGTGTCCACTGCGGCCTCGTGGCGGACGGTGAGACAAACCACCGCCAAGGGCTGACGTACTACCACGGCCATCGGACGATCCTTGGCCCGACCGCGGAAGGTTGCGAGGGATTCAGCACCGCTCGCATTGCGGGAGTGGTCGAACTGAAGTCCGGTTGGCAACTGACCAAAAACAAGGACAACGTCAACCGCTCGTCAGACAAGCTCTTCGCTGCGGTATTCTCTGCAATCCGACCCATCCTGGAGCGTGCGGAGAAAATCACCCAGAGCCAACAGAACGACTCCTTCCAACTGGAAGTGGAGAACATGCTCAACCTGGCGGCATTCGGTGACACTGCCGGTGAGGCGGACTCGAAGGCAGTTCGCAGTGAAGGTGATAAGCGTGGCCGTATCGAGCCAAAGGGTTCCGGACGGAAGCACCGTGACGCACGAGTGATTCAGCCTGGACGCACGTTCGCGTCGAGAAACTTCACGCGCTTGACGGTGGTATACGCGGCACTTTCGGAAGGCACGCTTGGCGAGTTCGCGTCCAACGGACACGTCCATCTGAGCACCAATCACCCCGCGGTGACCAAGGCGCTTGGCGACCGCAACGTGTCCACCGTGGCCATCTTGGCGTGCTCGGTGGCTGCATTTTCGGATTCGTCCAGGGCTCGCCTGTCGAACCTCATCGGAATCGACCCAGCGGAGAAGGATGCTCCGCTTCAGATTCTGGCCGAGTTCACTCGTCGGATCGCACTCTCCACTGGTGCGGCCGCTCCGGTCGCGGAGGCAGCCGAATGAGCACTCCCAAACCTTGGAGCGAATTGGCGACCCGAATCGCCCCCGAGCGTCGTGCGGAGCTGGACGCGGAGGTCGAGGCTCTAGCCGGCGAAGACTTCATGGCCCGCCTCCACGCTGCGGTTCAAAGGCCAGCGTGGCCCGAGTCGGTCATGGAGGCCCTATCCGAAGGGCCGGAGATTTGCGGCGGGTATGACGCCGATCCAGCCATCGAGTACGCCAAAGCCTCCATCGCTGCAAACCGAGGACTCCTTGAACGCCTTGCGAAGGCGGAGGCCGAAGAGACGTCGGAAACCAAGCGGGGTGCGCGGTGAGCGCCCCCATGCATACCGAGAGTTGTGGTGAGCCGTTCGCGGCATTCTTCGGGTCGTTTCATCCGGTCCACAACATGCGAGCCCGAACCCTGCTTGCAGGGCACGAGGCAGCAAGGGTCTACGCGACGGCACTTCAGACAGCTCTCCTGCTATCTCCAGGGACGGGCCATTCGAGCCTATCGCTCACGCCCGAACAGGCGGCACGTATCGGGATTCCTGAGGCGTGGGAGGTACTCCACGAATCGGGATGTGTGTGGGCATCGGAGGATGGTGCCAAGGTCATGCTCCGCGTGTCCTACGTCGAGGTCGTGGAGGTGCTCCGCCATCTGGCCGAGTCTACCCACCCGATGCAGTGGCGTTACGTTCTCGTCGGAGAGAGCTCCGCTCGACCCGACAGGGTGGTGTGCGAGTGAGCTGGTTCAAGATCGACGATCGGAGCCACCACAACGCCAAGGTGCTCGCGGCTGGCAATGAGGCATGGGGCGCGTTCTGCCGAGCCGGCGCGTGGGCATCGGAGAACCTGACCGACGGCCACGTCCCATTTTCGGTCGCTTTGACGATTTCCAAGAAGAAAATCTGGAAAAAACTTTCCGAGGTCGGTCTCGTGGTCGAGGAAAAAACCGGGTTCAGAATTCCGAAGTTTCTTGAGTACAACCCATCCGCGGAAGAGGTGCGTGAGAGTAGGGCGCAAATATCGAAAACCAGAGCAGAAATTGGCCGCAGAGGAGGGCTAGCAAAGGCCGAAAACGCTCCTAGCAAAGCTAGCAAACCGCCTAGCAAACAGGCTGGCAAACCCATGGCAAACGGCTGGCAAACACCCTGGCAAAATCCTAGCCCCGATCCCGATCCCGATCCCGATCCCAAACAAAGATCGGAGAGCGAGAGCGAGAGCACACACCCGCGGCCCGCAGAATCCGGTCGGCAGAATCCAGAGCCGAAGCAGGTGGGCCCGAGCCATACGACCGCGACCGTTCCGAACCCATCGCCTTTGGCCGTGCCAGGGCCAAGGGCCGCCGAGACGACCAGTCCAGCCACCCTTGCCGCACCCGAGCCCAAGAAGCCCGTCTTGGTCCAACGTGGAGCGAAAGTGGCGGACCTGGGCAAAGGCATCGACCTGGACCAGCCGATGGCCGCGTGGGCGATGCCGAGGTACGAGGCCATCCGGATGGCCAAGGGGATCTCCCTCGACGTGCCAGGTGAGTGGCTGGCCTTCGTCACGCACCTGGCAACCCTCCGCGAGCAAGGCGTCGTGAGACCGGTTTGCGAGGCCGAGTGGTCGAAGTGGATCCAGAACGCCGATCGGTTCGGTGGGAAGAGTCGGGCGGCACCTGCGGCAGCCAAGCCCCCGCCGCCGAGCCCGAAGGCACCAGAGCCGGAGGTCTACATCCCAACCGACGAGGAGCGAGCGACGTTCTTCGCCAACCTTCGGGCCCTCAGTTCGGCCCCGATCGAGTTGACGACCGTCCCGCTCGAGCCCACCGAAAAGCGCAAGCCGAGTGAGGCCGAGGTCGCGGCCTTCGAGGCAAAGAGAGCCAAGGCCCTCGCCAAGGCCAAGTTGGCATTCCCAGACGACTTCGAGGACGTATGAGCGGAATCGTAAAATACGGGCAGCAAGTCCCGGTCTTCGAGGCCCGAGTCAAAGACGGCACTGCGCCGCCCTGCGACCTCGACGCGGAGGTCTCGGTGCTTGGAGCCGTGCTTCTTGACGACGATGCTTCCAACCGCGTCCTGAAAGCCGTGTGCTCGCTGCTTACAGTCGACCATTTCTACTCGGAAGCGCACCGCCGAATCTTCGAGGCCGTGCTGCTCGTCCACGAGGGTGGCAAGCACGTGGACATTGCCACGGTCGCGAACCAATTGAAGTCCCAAGATCGACTCAACCAGGTCGGCGGAATGGTCTATCTGAAGGAGATCATGCGGGACGCCCCGACGGCACTGAACCCGCGCGAACATGCCGAATGTGTCTACGACATGTGGCGCCGAAGGCAGATGATCGTCGTCTGCCAAAAGACCGAGGCCGAGCTCTACCTAGGCGACGTTGGGGCCAGTGCGCTCCAGGCCTATCTCGACAAACAGGCTCGGGAGACCATGGCGATCGCAAGCCGCAACCCGCGAGCCTCCGGAGAGTCGCTTTTTGACGTGCTCACGAGGGTCCTTCGGTCCGGAGGGATGGTCGTAAAAAGAGCGCTCGCCAACGGCGGGAACGCGCCAATCGGAGCGACCACGTCGCTTGCTGCGCTCGACGAAATGACGGGCGGCCTTCTGCCAGGAAAGAAGTTCACGATCGTCGCGAGACCCGGGCGAGGCAAATCCGTACTCGGGCTCCAACTCGCTCGAGTGAATGCTCAGAACGGCGTTGGCTCGGCATTCTTCGCCACCGAGCAAACGGCCGACGAGCTTGCGGTTCGACTCCTGGCCTCGACGGCTTCGATCGACAGCAAGCGTGTGATGCAGTTCATGCACCGGCCCACGCTGTCGAACGAGGAATGGCAACGCATCACGGTGGCAGGACAGGCCAACGCGAGGCTGCCGATGGTGGTCGAGAGCGACTACCGCATGACGGTGGACGACGTCGTGGCGAAGGCCACTGCGCTGCACCACACCTTCATGGCGCGCTTCGGGGTACCGCTCGGCATCGTGGTGGTGGACTACCTGCAGCGCCTCGCCAAGCCGAAACACATGGGGCCTGACGCAAACCGAGCCGCGGTGAACCACTACGGCACGATGCGAATCAAGTCGATGGCCCAAGAGCTTGGCGTCGTCGCAGTGGAGCTCGCGCAAGAGAGCATGAAGGAAGACAGGAACGGCAACCAGCTCAAGCCCCGAGAGGGCATGGTCGACTGGAGCCGCGACGTCGAGCGCGAGTCCGATGGGGTCATGTACATTTGGGAGCGTGGGCCGAACGACTTCGTGGGCGTCCTGACGAAGGTTCGCGAGGGCGGGATGGCGGGAGAGTTCCCGATCCAATTCGACAAGCCGCACTCAAGAATGACGGCGGACTTCAATTCGGACTTGCATGGGCCTCGCTGAAAGGTTACCTAGAGTGAAGATGTTACTAGAGGTGGCGCCGATGTTCAGAAGAATGGGGAAGCGCGTCCTGCTCGGGACGCTGGCATGGTTGGGCGGGTTGGCCTGTGGCAAGGCCATCTGGGAGCAGGCTGCCGCGGAGGTGGAGGCCCGCAATTTTGCCGCCAATTGTCACCGCAGACGCCAAGTCACTCATGCGTACGAGCGACAGGTGGCGAGGCGAATTGCGGGAGAGCTCCACCCGTGGCCTTCGCGCGGAGGTGTCGCATGAGCGACGTCACGCGAGCGGAAGCCGACGGAATGACCCGGCTGTCGATTCAGACGGTCCTGCGGGCGATGAAGATCGAGCTTCCGATGGAGCTCGTTGGCGATGTGCGGCACGCGCTTCTCGCAGCCGACCTCCACGTCTCGGAGATCTTCTCCGATGCCGCATCGATGCAGCCAAAGCGTCAAAAGTTCTTCCGCGTTCTCCGAGAGCATCGTGGTTGGACGATCGGAGGCATCGAGGGAATGCTTCGAGTCGACCTTCGCGGCGAGGGACTCCGATGAGCCCGGGCCAAGCCTACGACGGAGTCCTCGTATTTCTGCTCGTGCTCGGAGTGGTGTCGGCGGCTGTCGAGGCCCGCATCACCCGCGCTCCGTGAGGCGTTGGCCGACGTGGGCGGTCGAAGCGACCTACTTCGCGCTGGTCACCATCAATTCCGGATTTCGATGGCGCATTCAGCTCCTCGGAGAGCTCGCGAATCGGAACTGGATGACTCGAAACCAAGACGGCCCCGCGTGGGGCGGAGCGCCGATTCGGTCGGCGCGTAGGAACTGAATCATGTTTGCAATCATGCACTTGTGGGCGAGAGTCGCCATTCTACTCGCGGCCATGGAGAGCATCTCTCCCGACGTAGGCCTCGACGACCGAATGGCGATCTCGACGGCTATTGCCGAGTCGGACGCGACAGACCAAGAGGCCGCCTGGCTTGTCGCAATCGCGTGGCGTGAGTCCAGCTTTCGGTCGGATGCGGTCGGAGACCATCGGTCGTCGTGGTGTTGGGCTCAGGTCCACTTCCCGCTCGACCGACGGACAAAGGAAGGCTGGACCGGAGAGAGCCTCGCGGCGGACCCTCGACGATGTGCCACGGTGGCGCTGAGGGTCCTCCGCACGTCGTTGTCGATGTGCCGCGAGCTCCCGGAGGTGGAGAGACTCTCGGCCTACGCGGCGGGCGCGTGCTCGTCGAGAAGAGGCCGGCGCATCTCGCGGGATCGCGCTGCGCTTCGTGACCGCGCGTTCGGGGGTGGGCAATGAAGGCCATCGCGAGCGGGACCATCTTTGGCGGGCTCGTGGACTGCTACGTGCTCGAGGACAAGACGCGAGTCATCTCGAAACGCGGAGTTTCTCGAGCGTTGTCGGGCGGTAGCGACGCCCCCGAAATCAAAGACCTGCCCCGAGCCCTTGGTAAATTGCCAAGCAAATACGGGCAGATTGCGACGCCCCGCGCCATCGAGTTCTCGCGTCCGACGGAGGCGTGGCCCACGGGATCATCGCCGAGCAGTTCTACGACATTCTCGTCGCCTATTCCGAGGCTGCGGACCTCGGCCAGATCACTCACCCGGGCCAGCTTCGCATCGCTGCAAACTGCAACCGACTCGTTCGACAATTGGGGATCGACTTCGAGGGAGAGACCGAATGACCATCATTGAAGCAATTGTGACCATCGGCGCGCTCGTGTTCGTCGCTGCCATGTGGCTCGCGAGCGAAAGAACGCACGCCAAAACAGAGCTCCTTTTGGAGCAGATCCGCAACGCTGTGCTCATCGACGACCCTGTCGACCTTCTGCCAACAGACGAGGACGAAGGCGACGAAGGCGAGGAAGGCGAGGAAGACGAGGAAGACGAGGAAGACGAGGAGTCGGCGACCTTCGACGTGAAGCTCATGGAAGGCGGGAGACTCCCCGAGCGCAAGACCGAAGGCTCTGCGGGCCTCGACTGCTACGTGAGAGGCGACCACACTATCGCACCCTTCCAGGTCGCGAAGGTGCCACTCGGGTTCGCGTGCGAGATTCCGACGGGACATGTCGGCATCGTGGTGCTGCGTTCCTCGACGTCCCTTGCTGGACACTTGGACATGCCAGGCGGCCTCGGAGTGATCGACGCGGATTTTCGCGCCGAGCTCCAGGCCATTGTCCGAACAGGCGTTACTGAGCAGCGGATTGCATCGGGCGAACGCATTGCCCAACTGCTCATTGTTCCGGTCGCCTTCGTCGACCCTAACGCCGTCGACAAGCTCTCCGAGACCGAACGCGGCGAAGGCGGATTCGGCCACACGGGTGCCACATGAGCGCCAAGGATCGCTACCTCGCGACAGGCGACTTCTTCGAGACACCGGCATGGGCGACTCGAGCAATCGTGCCGTACATCAAAGAGGCTGTCGGTGCTTCGAGCTTCGGAGTGCTCGACCCGTGCGCGGGCAAAGGAGCCATTCTCAAGACCCTCCGCGACGAGTTTTTGCTTCCTGGCGCGAACCACTTTGGAGCGATTGAGCTCCAGCCGAAGTACGCGCTCGAGTGTGAGGAGGCAGGCTTCGACACGAAGGTCGGTGACGCACTGACGATGGACTGGGGCCGGCCTCGCCTCATCGTGTTCAACCCGCCGTACCACCTCGCGATGCAATTCGTGAAGGCAGCGGTCGAACGCATGGCCCACGACGGGTGGACGTTCGCTCTTCTTCGGCAGGCCTTCGCTGCAGGAGGCTCTCGGCAGGCGTTCCACGATGCCAATCCGTCGGACCAACGAGTGCTTCCGCGCCGCCCGACGTTCTGCATCTCGGTCGTGTGCAAGAACCCAAAGAAGCTCAATGGCAAGGCTGTGTGCGGCCTTCGGCTTCGCCTAGCAGCCACGGATCCGCGTCCAAAGGTCTGCCCAAACTGCGGCGCCAAGGTTGGCGTGTCGTCGTCGGACACGTCGGAGTACGCCTGGTTCGGGTTTGGCATGGGCATCGTCGGTCGGTGGAGCTCCATCAAGATCGAGAAGCCGAAGCGCGGAAAGCTCCTCGCGGCATGAGCCGGCACCCGCTTTTGGTGCCTCCGCAGGTTGGGCTTTGGACAGTGGAGTCGAGGATTCGCCGGAAAGGCGCGAGTGCCTACAACGTCCGGTGCGAGTGTGGCGCGACTGGGATCATTACTGGCGCCAGGCTGGTGAATGGCGAGTCGACGGGGTGCCTTGCGTGCACGGGCAACGGCAAGAAGCAGGGCCCTGACGGGACGCTGGATGGCGTCGGGCTCACACACCAAGAGATCGCCGATCGACTTGGGTTGTCGAAGCAACGGATTCAGCAAATCGAGAAGGTCGCACTCGAAAAGATGCGGGCCGCATGTCGGATGGATTGGAGCGCAGATGACTGAATTTCACGTTGAAGTGGTCCGAATTGGCTCGATCGAAAAGCACCCGAATGCGGACACGCTTTCGGTGACGAGCATCCACGGCGGGTATCCCGTGTGCTTCAAGACTGGCGAGTACGCCGAGGGCGACCTCGCCGTGTACCTCCCGGTCGACTCGGTGGCGCCGAACAAGCCAGAGTGGGAATTCCTCGGCGAGGGCCTGCGAAACCATCGCATTCGTGCGAAGAAGCTTCGCGGCATCTTCTCCATGGGGATGCTCACGAAGGCACCCGAGGGCATTCCGGAGGGCACCGACGTCGCGGAGTTCCTCGGGTTCACTCGGTACGAGGAGGTCGTTGCGGGCCAAACCTTCAGCGGAGCGAAGGCCTCGGACGGGCTCCAGGTCCCAGCGCCGTCACTCGATGCGATGCCTGGCATGTACGACATCGAGGGCTTTCGCAAGTACGGCCAGACGATGTTTGACGACAACGAAGTTGTCGTGGTCACGGAGAAGATCCACGGCCAGAACTTCCGTGCGGTCTCGGCGATTGGCGTGCTCCACGTTGGCTCGCGGACGCGTTGGCTCTCGACCGATCCCGACACCAACACGTGGGCTCGAGTCGCTCAGCGGTACGAGCTCGCGGAGAAGCTCGCGAACTTTCCTGGCCTCGTGTTCTTCGGCGAGTCGTACGGCAACAACGCCGACATGCGGTATGGCGTGGAGCCCGCAAAGACGGGTGATGCGCTCGCCATCTTCGACATCTGGAACTCGGTCCTTGGTCGGTGGCACGACCATGCCGATGTGGTTTCGATGTGCAAATTCCTCGACCTTCCCAGGGCTCCCGTTCTCGAGAGTGGCCCCGTTCGCGTCCGTTCGTGACGGGCTACTTTCGTTGGCTGAAGGACCGACCACCATTGGCGGAGCGAAGCATGTCCGCGAGGGGTGGGTCATCAAGCCGGCAGTCGAGCGCCGAGACAACAGGATCGGGCGCGTCATCCTGAAGATGCACTCTGAGGGGTTCCTCACCCGAAAGGAGCCCAAATGAATCCCATTCACGAAGGGACCAAGGCCTCTGAGCAAGAGCGGTGGGCGTGATGGCTTGGCTTGATTTGGACGAGGAGCTCGCTGAAAAGTTCGGAGAGCTGACCCAGTTCGACGAACAAGATGTCCGTTTTGACGGCAACTTCACCGACTTTGCCGATGCGGACGGTCTCACCGTCATTCTTCCGACTCAGACGAAGGATGAACGACTCAGTGTTGGGCTTTGCGTCGACTGCGGTCGAGAGAGCGGTGGTACTCGGCGTTGCTCGTTTTGCACCGCGAAGGCTCGTCGGCATCAACGGGCGTACGTGGCTCGAACCTATGAGCCCAAGGCTCGACGCCTAGCCATGCCCGCAGAAGAGCGTGCTCGTAGGCATCGAGAGAGGAACGTGGCCTACATGCGGGCGAAGTACGTGGTTGCTGTCACGACAGCCGCGTCGTGCGTGCGGTGCTCGAGAGCACCTGAGCCCGGTCGGCGACAGTGTGCGGTGTGTTTGGAGAATGGTCGCTTGGCCAAGGCTCGGAGGGCGGCATGAACCAGGCTCCGCTCTTCTGGCCAAACGAGCTCGTGGTCGATCTTTTTGCTGGAGGAGCCGGTGCATCTACAGGCATCTCTCGCGCGATCGGTCGCTCCGTCGACATCGCGGTCAACCACGACCCGGAGGCGATGATGGTCCATCGCGCCAATCACCCGGAGACCATGCACTACGGCGGCGACGTCTTCGAGATCAAGCCTCGGGTGGCCACTCGCGGGCAGAAAGTCGCGCTTCTTTGGGCGTCTCCGTCGTGCACCTTCTTCAGCCGTGCCCGAACGACAATCGCAGGCGAGATGGACGTCCAAGTCCGCGCCCTTGCTGACGTACTCATCGTGTGGGCTCGAGAGGTCAAGCCGCGAGTCATCATGCTAGAAAACGTAATCGAGTGGCTCGATTGGGGCCCGATCTATCCAGTCGACGATCCATCCGTTCCGGTAAAGCTGCGTGGCCGCCCCATCAAGGCGCGCAAGGGCGAGGAGTTCCGACGTTGGCTCGGGCAACTCCAGGCCGCGGGCTACAAGGTCGAGTGGCGAAAGCTCAAGTGCCACCACTACGGCGCGCCGACTTCTCGAGAGAGGCTCTTTCTCATCGCTAGAAGCGACGCGCAACCCATTGTTTGGCCGAGTCCAACGCACGGCAAAGGTCTGCTTCCGTTCGAGACCGCGCGCTCGCGCATTGACCTTTCGTTGCCGTGTCGAAGTATCTTCGATCCGACGCGTAAAAAGCCGGTGGTGGAAGCCACGCAGCGCAGGGTCGCTCGAGGCTTGGCGCGATTCGGTGGCGAGCACGTTTCGGTCTACTACGGCACGTCGACTGGCACTCCGCTCGACGGCCCACTGAGCACCATCACGGCCAAGGGCAACCACCATGCTCTCGTCACGGTCGGGTATGGGGAGCGCAAGGGACAGCCTCCGCGAGTCCTCGACCTCGACAAGCCACTGACCACGATCGTGTCCGGTGGAGTCAAGCATGCGCTCGTGTGCGCATTCGTGGCGAAGCACTACGGTGGCAACTACGAAGGTCCAGGCCTGTCGCTCGACAAGCCCCTGTCGACCATCACGTGCATCGACCATCATGGGCTCGTCGTGGGTCGCAGACCTGGCGCGTGGACCAAGGAATGCCGGGCGTGGCTCGACAAGCGCTTGGGCAAAGGCGCACTGCCAGA
>JAYUKI010000359.1:0-17562 GCA_043764595.1 Myxococcales bacterium
TCCGACTCCAGCCGCGACTACGATTCCGACCCCCGTCCAGAACCACCATTTCGTGAGAATGCCAGGCTTCGCCTTGAGCTCTAGGACGACCTCTTTGCGCGCTCCGCGCACGATATCGACGGAAGTCTCACTGGGCACGTAGCCGTCCGCTTCGCCTTGGAGAGTGTGCCGTCCCGTTGGAACCAGAATACTTGCGCTGTCGCCAATTGGAGCCCCGTCGAGGCGAACCCTGGCCCCGACGACATTGGTCCGAATCGTCAGGGTCCCCACGTTTGCCTTCGGGACGAGCTGCACATTTACCGTACGCGCACTCCCCCCCTGCAACTCCACCTTCTCGGCATACGGGACGTAGCCGTCTGCACGCACGACGATCTCGGCTGGACCGGCGTTTACTCCTACCGCGTTCTGGAGGGGCGATGTGCCTACCACGCGGCCTCGAACCACGATTTGGGCACTAGGCACCGAAACGACCACCGTGAGCGCTGTAACGCGGGCGCGGGACTCGCGAATCAGGGTGTGGAGGTCAGGAACCTTTGCTTTGAGGTCAGGCGGTGCCTCGCTCTCGAAACGCTCCAAAAGAACGACGGCATCTGCATGTTCGTCCATCGCCTGGAGCGCGCGTGCCTGATTGTAGAGAAGTGCTGGGTCGGCCACGAGCGAATAGGCTTCACGGTAGAGGTCGAGGGCCTCTTTGAATCGCAGGTCGAGCATTGCTGCCTTCGCCGAGGCCTTGAGCCCCGCGACCCGCTCCGTCATAGATCGCTCGGTGGCCGGCTTGCCCTTTTGCGCCAAGCACGGCACAGGTCGTGCAATGCCAAATACAATGGCCACCAAAAGAAAGTAAGTACGCCCCCTCATGTGAGTCCCAAGGCTACCGACTGCTTTCGCGTTGCGCAATCGCATGGATCCGCATTATTCGATGAAAAGCGGCCGCGGCACCTTTGGAATCGGGGGCTGCGGATGTGGCTGGCTCTTCGCGCTCTTGGGCCCGCTGGCGGCCGGCACGGCCTTCCGTGAAGGCGCCAATGGAGAAGACGAAGACGGTGGGTCCGTTGGAGCCAACGGGGAGAGAATGGGCCCGGTCACGGTCGCTAGTGGGGGTGTAGCCGTCTGCGAGGGCGAGAGCGTTGGGGCCACGTCGACGGTCTGCTCGGCGACGCCTCCGGCTCGAGCACCACCCATTAGAAACGCCGCGATGAGCGCACCAAACAGCAGTGTGAGCCCCGCGATTCCGGAGAGACGCGCGCGTGCGCCCGGGGTCCCGGCCCTGTAGAGCACCATGGCCGGCGAGGTGCCCTCCGCTCGCACGGAAGCCTGGACTTCTGCCACATCGGGAAAGGTTGGTCGCGTACTCGCAGCCAGCGCGGCGGCTTGTTGCTCGAGGGCAGACAGAAGCTCGGGATCCTCGCTTGCCTTGCGAATCGCGGAGAGCTCTTCCGAACTAAGCTCCTCGAAGGTCGCCCCTGCCGAGGCGAATGGCTTTAGGGCGTCCGACAGCGCCTTTGCGGAGGTGTAGCGGTCGTCGGGCGCCTTCGCGAGGCCCTTCATGATGGCGTCGCATAGCCCCTCGGGTAGGTCGGGGCGAAAGGTCCGAAGGGGAGTGGCCGGAACGGAGAGCGTCGCCACCATGGCGGACATCGCATTTCTATCCGGGCCTTCGGGTTCGCAGGGGAAATGGCCCGATAGTGCCTTGTAAGCGATGACGCATATGGCCCACAGGTCGGACTGAGGCGTCGCCTTCTTCCCCTTCAGTACCTCTGGAGCGATGTACGCTGGAGTGCCTACGATTTCCGAGCGCGCGGTGAGGTCGACACCGTCTGCGATGCGCGAGACACCGAAGTCGAGGACTCGAATGGTATTGTCTTCGAGAAGGAAGACGTTGGAAGGCTTGAGGTCGCGATGAATGATCCCTCGCGCGTGGGCCTCGAACATGGCCGAACAGATTTGTATGGTCCAGTCGACTACGGTCTCGGGGGCCACTTCTCCTTCACTCAGTCTTACCGAGAGGTCCGTCCCCGTCAGGCTCTCCATTACGATGTACGGCGCACCCGCTGGCGTGACGTCGCAGTCGAACACGCGCACCACGTAGCGGCTTTTGAGGTAGGAAACGGCGAGGGCCTCGCGGAAAAACCGCTTCATGGCGCCCTGATCGCCGCTGTATTGGGACAGAAGAACCTTGATGGCCACGGGCCGTCGCAGCGAACGGTGCGTTGCTTCGTAGACGATGCCCATCGCCCCCTTGCCCAACGGCCGGGTCAATAGGTACTTCTGTCCGAAGATCTGCTCCACGATACGACGAGCTTCCCACCTCCGCACGAGGGGCGCTAGCCGTAACGTGGAGGCCAACTCGTGGAGAGCCACTTCGGGCTTGGCGCGGACCAAGGTTGAGCTCGGTGCAGCGGTGCTGGTCGGACGTCCAGCCTCGGCTCAGTCCTGAGCGAGATTCGGCGGCACCCCCAGTGTTGGCCCGTTCGGATGGCTTGGGAACACGAGCCCGCACGAAACGGATCGCTCACACCCGCCGTGCGGGTTGGCGGAACCCTCAGTGCCGGTTTTATCGTCCCCACAGTGCGAGCTACCGTTCATTCGCGAGCCGATCGAACCGGCAAGCTCCTTGCAGCACTTGCGCAAGGCCGGCAAACCGCCGTCGCCTCGAGCGCCAGCGAAGCCGTCGAGGTCGAGTTTCGTCGTTTCGCATCGGGTAGCCGTCGCGGTTCGTGCTTGGTCCTCCCAACGAAGAGCAAAGCCATGAAGAGTATTCACGCGGTGGCACTGACTCTTTCCGTCTATGGAGTCCTTGCATGTGGTTCCACGCCACAAGCCGAGGCGACGGACCCCACCGATCCAAACGCGACGCCCGCACCGTCGGCCAACCAATCGAATCCGAACGTTGCGCCCGATGGATCGAAGCCATCGTCGGGCGAGGATGCCTCCACCGTTCCCGGAGCCGACGGTGGAGCTCCATTGGACGGCGCGGCTCCGTCGGTTCGGACGTGCGCGGTGGCGACCAGTGGAACCAGCACTTGCGCCTGCAAGTCCGATGGCTCGCTCTGGTGTTGGGGGGACAACGGCAAGGGCCAGCTCGGAAACGGAACGACCGATCGGAGCTTGATGCCCATCGCCGTTCCAGGAATCGGGCGCGTCATCGACGTCGTGGTTCTTCAGCGGACGACCTGTGCCCTCTCCGCCGATGGTGCCGTATGGTGCTGGGGAAGCAACACGCAGGGACTTCTTGGGAATGGATCCACAGTCGATAGTTCGTCCCCCGTCCGAGTCACGGGCCTAGGAACGAGCGTCGCCCAAATTTCCGGCGGACAGTACGGAAATGGGCACATTTGCGCCCGAAAGAGCGACGGAACGGCGTGGTGCTGGGGATCCGGAAGCTACGGCGAGCTCGGAAACGGAGCGCAGGCGCAGAGCTTGACCCCTGTCCAGGCGAACATTGGGACGTCGGTACTTGCGATTGCTGCGGGCGGGGCTCACACGTGCGCGCTCAAGACCGACCGTACCGTATGGTGTTGGGGCGTCGGAGCCTACGGCCAACTTGGGAGTGGAACGCCCGCGGCTTCAAGTGTGCCGCTCCAAGTTCTCGGCCTTGGAGCGGCGGTATCGGAGCTGGCCTCCGGCTCTTTGCACTCGTGCGCAGTCAAGCTGGATGGTAGCTTGTGGTGTTGGGGGCTGAACAGCCACGGTCAAATCGGAGATGGAACGTCCCAGGCTGGGTCGAACCGCTTCGTGCCCACGCAAGTGACCCCATTGTCCACTACCGCGAAGAGCGTTGCGGCAGGGGGCCACCACACCTGCGCAACGACGTCCAACGGCTCGGTGTTCTGTTGGGGCGCGAACAATGGGTCCCAATTTGGCAACGGAACCACCGTTTCGTCCACAGTTCCTGTTCGCGCGCTATTCGACAACGCAAGTATGGTGAGCGCGGGCGGCGACATGATGGGGTCATTGAATGCCGAGGGAACTTGCGCGCGAAAGGGCGACGGCTCGATCTGGTGTTGGGGCGGGAACTACGCAGGACAAGTCGGAGATGGCACGACCGTAGCTCGGAGCACACCGGTTCGCGTGCTCCAGTGAGGCCACTCCACCCCACTCCCGGGCACCGCTTCGTAACCATCCCTTTGACCACTATCGCGTGATGCCGACATCAGAAAACATGTGACGCGAGCTGCGAATGGCCCCATGAGTCCTGGCGTCGATCCGACCTCCGGTTACGCCAAGACGTCCGCGATGTCCTTGCCCATCGGTTCGTACGTTTGCCAAGCCGCGTGGATCGAGGGCCATGAGCCGACACGGCCCTCCAAACCCGTTCGGTTGCCTCGACTCCTCGTAGGGTTCCGCGGCTTCTCCAGTGCGTGCTTGGACGGCGATGCCGGTTAGCGGAGGAGCTGGCGCGCTAGAATCCAGAGTGCGACGGCGACTCCCAAGAGCGCGCCGCCCATGATCTCGAAGCGCCACAAGATCCATGTGCTTCTTCGTTCCGACACGGCTCGCGTTCGCACCGTGGTGTCGACTGCCGGAATGGGCGCGAACGCTGGGCGCACGAGGCGGGAGAGGACGAATGCCTCGGTGATGGGCTCGCGCGTCAGGCACGCACCCTCGGGCCGTGAGGCTGCGCGCAGTTCGGCAATGACCGACGTTTGTCCCACCAGCGTCGCACTCCGTGAAGTGTCCACCGCGCGCAGCGTGTCGACTTGTTTTCCAGATGAAAAGACGAGAGTTGCCTCGTCTGAAAATACGGCCGGAATCCTAAGGGTCGTTTCCTCGTCGGTGGGCAAGTCGACAGAACGGCGATTGCGGAGGATCATGACTCCGGCTCATGCACCGGCCGTACCACGGGGCGTTTCGCGCAAAAGCGCCCGAATGGGCCCGTTGAGGGACCTTGGGGCGGATGGATTTGTGCCGCGTGCTCCAGCCGATGACCCAGCGGCTCCGAGACTTGGGACCTGCGAACGATCAAGCACTCGCCCAGCCGCCAGCCTGGACCAACCGACGAGCATGAACCCGGGCCAAGATGGGCCCCCGACCAGGCGAAGGTGTGGAGGCGCGCCACCGCAAATCGCGGTGGCGCAAGCACCGGCGACACGCCACCGCGGAGGCTTCTGCCGTTCGCGGGTCACCCTTCACACGCCGTCATCGTGGTCGTATCGACGTTGGGCGGTGGGCCGCCGTACGGTGGCGCCAAAGACCCGGTCGCGGATCAATCCACCTCTGCGCATCCCCATTTCACCGCGACCACCGTATCGGCCACCAGGCGACCCACCGAGCCGGCAGCATCGAGTGAGACGCGGGCCCCG
Source organism: Myxococcales bacterium (assembly GCA_043764595.1). Taxonomy (GTDB): domain Bacteria; phylum Myxococcota_A; class Polyangia; order Polyangiales; family Polyangiaceae; genus JAAFHV01. The sequence continues at coordinate 5,304 of JAYUKI010000359.1, forward strand.
GAGTAGAGCGGCAACTTTCCGAGAAACACCCATCCTGCCCCCCGAGCGCCCAAGGTGTACGTCTTTCCGGAGAGTGTGACCGAAGCGGGGTTCGTTCGCGCCGTTGCCTGATTCGTCTCGATGGTTTTTTGGGGCACAGTGCTTCGCCCATCGTAAATGCGGTAGTACGCTTTCGAGGCATTGGCCGCCTCCGGAAGGTACGTGTAGACGGAGAACGTCTTTCCTTGGTCGTTCGGAAGAATGCCAAGGTTCCATTGGACGAAGGCCCCGGCCTCGGGCGCGTTGTCGAGCGCAAGATGGCCCCATCCGGCAATGCGATTCGGATCGTAGATAGACGTGCCAGAGAACGGATTCGGGAATGCGTCGCGATGTTGCCAGTTTCCTCGCTTCGATACGACACCTTCCGTGGCCCATGTGGCAGAAGCAAAGATTGGCAACGCGTCGGGTTTTGCGTTTCGAATCGCGAGCGACGCGGGCGCGATCGTGCAAGCCGAAAACTTTTCCTCGGAGGCCGCGGCACCGGCGGGATCGTCCTCGGCGACGGCCGAGCACCCGGCGAGGTGGGCGACGCCAATTCCAAGGGCCGTGACCGCGAAAAACTTGAGTCCAGTCGATGGGATGTTCATGATTTCGACTCCTATTTTGCGCAAACGGTGGAGCGTTCGCAGTTGCTGTGGGTTTGGATGCAGACGACCGAATGGCAGCCGGCTTCTCTGCACTCCTTCGGGAGCCGAGCGTCAAAGGCGCAGGGGGCGTAAAATCGGCACTCTTGGAGGCCTTGCATGTCGCACTGTTTCGGTGTCGAAGGCGCGCCCGGAGAGCTCGATGAGCCCGAGTCGCCTGGAGTGCACGATACGTCTTCTGCGAGTGCCATCGAAGAGATGAGCAGGACGATGGGGGTAACCGCTAGCGAGCGCTTTAGCTTGTTCGTGGAAAAGCTCATGGGAATACCTTTCGGCCGGCTTGGGCCTCCAGCAATTTTCTGCGTCGAACCAGGCACACTGCGCATCGCGGTCGTTCGAGACCACACAGCCAGGGCGTGTGAGCAGCCTTTGCAGCTTGCGCGCCAGCCATCGAACACGGTCGTGGGACGGGTCTGCCGGGCCCTTCAGGCCGCGGTGGGTCGGATTTGCTCGCGAATATACGGGGTTTTTCAAGCGTAGGCTCGATTGCAGGTTCGGAGCTCCCTTCCCACGAGGGGCCTCACGGTTCCGAATCCGGCTGGACGGGTTCCGTAGGCTCAGGCCGTCCGAGGTCGGTCCGTCCGAGTCCGTGGCGGTCGCCGGACCCACTCTAGGTGGCTCGAGAGTGGTCGTGACGGAGCGGCACGGGGCACGGGTGCGCACGAAACCCGCACACCCGGTTTCTTTGTGTACCCCACCAGCAACTCTTCTTCGGCGGAGCGGCACTGCTCGTAGCGGGCGGAGTGTTCTCGGCGGTCGTGGTGAGCAAACGCCCACGGCCTGCCGCGCCTGCCGCGCCTGCCGCGAGGTTGGCCATTGCGAGTGTTCCGGTCTGGCCGAAGGAAGCCGAGGCCCTTCACTCTCCGATTCCGGAGTGTGCGGCGTACGACGTGGCAATGGCCAAGTGCGTGGCGAGCGCTCCAGAGGCGGAGCGCGCGGGATGGGAAGCCATGAGGCAGGCGCGAACCAAGCGGTTTGGCGATGCGCCTACTTACCTGACCACGATGCCGGCGCGAGATGCGCTGAAGGCCGCATGTGGAGCGGCGAAGCAGCAGGCCGAGGGTTGCGGCGTGCAGGATGTTTGTTGACGATCGCGCACGTTTGACGATGTGCCTTCGGGCCGAAAGGTTTTCGGCCGTCCGGTCTCCCCAGCACCGTGATCTCTCCGTACCCGGTCCACGGGCCAGGGCTCTGAGGAACAGTTGAGACCAACCGCAACACGGCCGTTGGGAACGGAAGGCCCAGGAATACGCACGGTTCCCGCCGGCATGAAGGTTGCTGTCACACGTTGTCGTACCCATCAAAGGAGATTGCTCATGAGCCTCAACGTTGTCCTCCGCTTCATTGCCCTCGCCACCATCACCTCTGCCGCCGTCACCGGATGCGCTGCTGAAATGGAAGAAGCGGATCCGGCCACGGAAGCCACCGACGAGAGCAATCTCATTAACGCGGGCGCCATCCAGATTCCTGCCGGACAGGCCTCGGTCACCTTGCAGGGGAGCATCGTTCGTGGCGAAGGACCCAAAGCGTATTCGCTCGCCGCCCGAAAGGGCCAAGTGCTGGACCTTGGCGCCTTCTCGGCAGGAAATGGAGCGGCCTTCGAGCTGCGAGATCCCGCTGGCCGCACCATCTCTGGTCGGGATCTGCGAGCGCTCACCACCGTCCTTCCCCGGACCGGAACGTACCGGGTGGTTGTCGGAGCCACGCGAGGAAACGCGACCTTCTCGCTCCAGGTTACCGTCAAGGACCCCACCGCCATCGTGTTCCCGCGCGGCGCGCGCTCCGTCACCATGCCCACCGCCGGCGCACTGCGCGGGGAACGCGCGTATTACACATTTACCGCAGGAGCTGGGCAGCGTGTCGTCTTTGGCACGGCTTCCGAAGGCTCCTCCAGAGGATTCGTCAACGTGTCCGACTTCAGCGGGAAGCGCATTGTGGACGCTACCGAACAGACGTCACGCCGAATCGTTCTGCCGAGCGACGGACGTGCACTCATCGAGGTCGGTCCGGAGCGCGGCAACGTGTCGTTCCGACTCACCGCAGCGCTCGAATAGCCTAGGACGCTTGCTCGAATCCCCTTGATGGCCAGTCCGCGGCGCCCACCCAAGCCACATTTCGGCACGGGCCATAGTCGCGTCCATCCCGACGACGTAGCCGCTCAAGCGCACAAATCGCCGCTCCCGCCGCCTCCCGGGCGTCGAGCCGATCCACGGCCCGTCGCGGACCGTCCCGCGCCACCACTACGCTACCCGTGTGCTACCTTGACGTAGCCCATGAGCCCGCGGAAGAGTCATCACGTACAGCCGTGCCGAGGCCTGCGAAAGGCTGGCACAGACGCATGAAGACCATCGCCTGGACCCTCGACGAGCTCGATCCACGGGCTCCCTCGCAAGACGTTTGGGACTCCTTGACCCCGGAGGAACAAGCCCACGTCCACGCGGCGCTGCCCTCCGAATTTCCGCGAGCGTCTCCGCCCGAGGGCGACCCCCATCGGCTACCGAAGGTGCGCGCGCTCGAAGCCCTCGAGGAGCACTTCCGTCGCATGGGCCGCGGCGTTTACCTCGGCTCCGAGCTACCCGTGTATTACCCCGGCGAGCGCATGTTCGCTCCGGACGTGGTCGCCGTGCTCGACGTCGATCCGCATGAGCGAGAGCGCTGGACGGTATCCCACGAACGTCGGGGTCTCGACTTCGCCCTCGAGGTCACCGTGTTTGGCGACAGGAAAAAAGACCTCGAGACGAACGTCACTCTGTTTGCGAGCCTCGGTATCCCGGAATACTTCGTGCTCGACGTGCGCGCGGCACGCATTCTCGGATACCGCCTCGAGCCTGGTGAAGGAAGCTATCGCCCCATCGTCGCAAAGGGCGGAAGGCGGGCCTCCAAGGTGCTCGGGTTGTCGCTCGCGCTCGAGGGCGGCCGGCTCCGTTTCTACTCCGGCGCCGCACCGCTCCCCGATTCGGCCGAGCTCGTGCGCGCCCTCGAGAGCATGGTCGACGACGTGACCCAACGCAAAGAGGGAGCCGAGCGGGCACGCGAAGAGAGCGAGAGGGCACGCGAAGAGAGCGAGCGGGCACGCGAAGAGAGCGAGCGGGTCATCGCAAAACTAGAAGCGAAACTTCGGGAGCTCGGGATCGATCCCGACTCTCTAAGCTGAGTTCGAAACGCAACAGGTCCGTCACGCCCTTTGACGCGATTCAAAACAGCAATTGAACCTGAAGGGCCGCTCCGTGCGCCCGCTCTCCCTCCACGGGACGGTTCTCCCCGAAGTATTGACCGAGCACGCGCACGGCATCGGGACGGGCCCCATTGGCTGCGGGATAAAGTGCAATACCCCCTTCATAGTAAATCGTACGCCGTGACGCGGTACCTTCATCCTCGGACGAAAACCCGATTCGACCAACGGGCGCGAACCCGACGGAGTCCGTGACCTTCACGAAGATCGAGGCCTGTCCGTAAGCACCCGTCGCCGCACTTGGGCGCGAAGAGACGCCGTCCGTTTTTACACGCCGCAATCCTTCGGCCTGGACGAATACCCCGGCGTACGCCAACCGAACCGATAGCGCCAAACGAGTATCCCGCGTCTCCGTGAGCTCGTATCCCGAGCTTCCGAACGTTGTTCCCGAGGTGTAGAGGCCACCCACCCCGAGTCCGAAGCGAAACCCTCCGCGATCGAAGTCGGCTTCGGTGAGCGAAAACTTTCCCAGCGGCGCGACGTCGATTCGGCCTGAAAAAAGCGGGCTTCGGCGCGTCGTGGCGTCTTGGAGAAGGCCTAGGCTCGCGCCGTTGAACATGCCAACCGAAGCGACGATCCGGTCATCGAGCGGGTGAGCTACGGCGAGCACGCCCTGATCGGCGCCACTTACGAACACCTCGTTTGGACCGGGTCTGGACGGGAACATCAAGGCCGTGTTCGCGCTCTTCTGCGACACGGTGAAGGGTACCCGCATGGCACCGAGCGAGAGAGTGAGCCAAGACGTCGGGTCGTAGGCCACGGTGACCTGCTCGAAGAGCGTGGCCACACCGGACCGGTTCGTGGTGTCGACGCCCTCGGGAATGCCGTCCCCGTTGGTGTCCACCAGGTTCACTCCGGTAACGAACGAAAGGAGTCGTGCGTCGAGGGAGAGGTGAAGAACGTACGAGAACGAGCGAACAGGGCTTCCGCTGAATACGATGCCGGCACGACTGCTGAGTGCGCCATATTCGACCCGCGACGCAGGCAGCGCGTCGGGTCGAAGGCGTACACCAAACTGCGGCTGAAGGTAGCCGTGAATCTCGAGTGCCTTGGAGCCCACAATGGACGATGGTGGCGGCTCCGGGGGTGAGGGAGTGAGAGCTCGACCCGCAGTGTTTGGGCTCGCACCCGCGCCGCCCGCGCCGCCCGCACCCCTCGCACCCGCCGCGCCGCCCGCGCCAAGCTGGGCATAGGCAAAATTCGGAACGAAGGCGAACAGTGCCCCAGCGACCGCAAAGCCAAACCGATTCGCGCGCACACGACGAAGGCTCATGGGGCCTCGTACCCGTAAGGTGCTACCGCGATTTGTGTAAATACGTTGGCCCCTTCTCCGTAGGTTGCACCCCCAATCAAGAGTAGGGTGGCGTTGTCCGAATAGGCGTCGGGAGAGTGCTCGCCGACGAATGGAAATGGACCAATGGCGTTCTTCGGAGCATCGAAGGTCATCGCTCGTCGAGGGGGGGCGCGATCGTCCGTTACCTCGACCGGTCCGGATAGGGTGGCCCCCGCGCGCGCGCTGGCCGTATAGGGTTCGACTGGCCCAAACGCCCCATCCGGGCCAAGCCGCACGATGGCGGCGCCGCGAGGGCTCGTGCCCGCCAAAAAGACGTTGCCACTCCGACTGTGGGCACCAACCGCATCGAAGTCCGGAAGGCTCGCCCGCACCTGACCGCCCGCCCGCGAGAAAACGACAATTCTCTTGTCGTTCAAGACTCCCGCACCGAAGCCATCCTTGCTGAACGCGAGAAAGCCACGCACCGAATACGGTGTCAAGGTACCTCCACCACTCACGGGTCCACTTGCAAGGGACTCCCCGTCTGGACCGAAAAAGCGCACTTCGGTGCGCACCTCGGGGCCGACTTTGAACCCTAGGAGGGCCACTCCCGTCTTCGACTCGAGATGGGCACCCACGCCATGAATCACCACCTCACGGGCGAAGGCTGGCTCGAAGGGGCGAGGGGTGGTGTAAATGCCCGCGTTCAGATCGACCCTCACCGTGAACGGTGTGGCATCGGTCGGAGTGTCTACCAGAGCCACGACGCTCGTGAGAGATGGGGTATCGGAAACCCAAGGGAGCACGGCGCGGAAGGAAAGGTCCGAACCGGTGGAAGGGTCGCGATCGAGAACCCGCTTGCAGTCTCCGGTTCTGCCATTCACCGCCACAAGCGCCCGACCGGACCAGTACCAGCTTCGCTCTTGGGCGCGACCAACCCAGCCATGAACACCGAGGGTGTCGTCTTTCGTCAGCCTGCACCCGGAGACGAATCCACCGCCTGCTTGGCCAACGAACAGCTGCAAATCGGGACGGGCTTTGGAGCCTGCCAAAATGTACAGGTTTCCGGAGCGGTCGCTCGTGGGGGCAATGACTTCAAGGGGCGGTTTGCCCCGTACGGACCCGACCAATCGCGGTAAACCAAGCGCGCCTTCCTCGAGGGAGGGAGCGCAGGCAACCCCAAGTAGGGCTGCCACGAAGCCACCCGCGCAAACGCGCCGGCCCACGGTCGAATAGGACCGATTCATTTCGACGTGGTGTAGGACACGACGAAGAAGCCACCTTCGGCGCCGTCCTGCTTGTAGTGCTCGCGGTAGACGATCGGCGAGAACGAATACGAATGAAGAACATGCTCGTCTTCCGGCGTTCGTGGGTCGTCGCGAACCGGCGGCACCATGCCAGAAAAGCTGGTCTCCTTGCCAACGGTCAGCGTGTAGCCCTGCTTTGCGCCAACACCCACCTCACCCTCCACGATCACCGCTCCCGCCTTTACTTGCCCGCGAACCGAGACTCCAATTTGCTTGGATTCACGTTCCGATTCGCTCGCACTCACGTCGAGTGACCATCCCACGCTCGCGACGTCGCTCGTGCGGTAGGGGCGTGGGGTGGAAAAGAGCATATCCTCGGGGGCAATGGGCTTGCCGGCAAGAGTGGAGGGTGTACTGGGATACGAGCTCGGATCTCCAATGAGAAAGGGCACACGCACCATGGGCAGTTTCGTCTTTGCGGCGAGGGCATTGTAGCGCTTGACCGACCAGAGCGACGTCTGCCCGCCGACAGGGACAAAGAGCGACATCAGCTTGCCCATCGAGGGTTTTGCCAGCTTTCCCGCCGGATCGTCGACCTTGTACGAGTAGGCGTGGTAGCACGCACAAGCGAGGACCACGGCGCCGTTGTCGGGCCCTTCCAGCTCGGGTCGGGCATCGAGCGCGAACCGGTCGCCGACCGAAATTGTGCGGTTCGACGCGCGAGTGCGTTCGATTTGCACTTCCACTTTCGCCATCACGACCGCCTTGGCGATCGCCGGGAATTCCGCCTCGAAGCCCACCGCTACCGAGGCTTTTAGCGAAACTGTGCTGTCCGTAACTTCACTTCGCGTCTCGCGATTCCCGAGCACGACCTGAGGCGAGCCGCTGCTGAACGTTCGTGAGTAGGGCGGGTGCACCAAAACGGCCATTGGCACCACAGGCCCTGGGACCAGGCTCGGGGCACCCACAAGCGTACCCGTTGGGGAGTCGCCATCGATGTCTGCAACAAAGAGACGGTTGGCACGGGCCGAAGCGGGGAGCTGCGACGTGTACACCGAACCCAGCGAGAAGTCGGGTTTTGCGGTACGAACATCGGCCGTCAAGCCGCCCCCGCTAAGCACGAGGACATCGCTTTTGTTGTCGCCGTCGAGGTCGCCGACGGCCACGTCAATCGTGTCGCCGGGAAGGGACGTCTTGGCGAGCTCCTCGAGCGCGCCGTTCTTCATGCCATAGGTATAGGCAGTATCCCCGACGAAGCCGCCTAAGCCGCTGTCTTCGAGCCCAATGAGCTCTTCGCCATTGGCGCCGTCGATGTTTCCGCTCGCGAGCCGAAGGAGTGTATGTGTGGTGTCGATCTGGCGAGCGATGGCTACCTTCGCCCCAGCAACATCGACGACCAAGAGCTTCGACTTGCCATTTACCGTGGCCAAAACGACGGCCTGGGGGACGCCCTTGCCCTGCAAGTCCGCCAACGCGACATCGACCGTCTCGAGGTTTCCAAGGTACGTTTTGCGGCAGGCCCTAGCCGCCCCGAGAGTGCAGACGACCAGGTTGCCTATCTTGTCGACCGCCACGGCCTCGTCTTCGCCGTCTCCGTCGAGGTCCGCCGTGTCGACGGCGATGGGCAGTATGCCGATTCCGACGAATGTGCGTGCTCCACTCGAAGTGATGACCAGAGAGGGACCGGAGTCGAGCAAGGCAACCATGGACTCCCCACGTCCGCCGATGAGACGTGCGGGAGATGCGTCGACGACCTTTGCTCCTGCATATCCGAGTCGGAGATCCGGACGGGCAGTGAAGGCTCGGCCGACAGGCTCGAGACCAACCAACGCAAGACCGTCTTGGGGAAGTACGACGAGCTCGCGATCCGAACCGAAGAGGCTCGTTTTTCCCAAAGGAGGGATCGATGTGTAGGGCTGTGTCCCGCAGCGCTGAAGCTGGCACACGCCATCGACGCAGCGTTCGCCGGTTTCGCAGTCCTTGTCCGACCCGCAGGTCGGATCCTCGTCGGCAAGTGCGCCGGCCCCAGGGCCCGGGTTCGGAGGAAGCGCGTCGGTTGCGGGGACATCGATGCCACAGGCCGCGAGAGAACCGCAGGTGACGAGGAGTAGACCCAAAAGGGAGGCTCTCAAGGACATGCGGAGCGCTAGTGCACTCGGCATGCCATGCCTACAGTGTGTGTGCCCGGTGACAGGCACGTGTCTCAGGTCTTCGGCGCATCGAATCGGCTGCGTTCACGACAGGCTGCGCGAGCATCCGCGACCGTCGAAAAACGGAGTCGATCCACCGCAGGAACGTTTTGAACCGCTTCCGTCGAGCGTGATGGATAGAGAAGCTGACTGAGCCGAAGGAAGGTCACTTCGCCTCCTCTGGGCGCCCGCCCGGCAAGCGAGTCTCTCGGCGACAGCGTTTGTGCGCCGTGTGTAGAGATCGAGCCCACGTCGCTTTGGATCCACTCGAGGATCGGGTTCGTCCTGCCGCTCGGTCTATTCCGCCCGAATCTCCACGGAAAGAATCTCCGGGCTATCCATTGGTGTCAGCGCGGAATACACCACTTCGTATTGCACATACCGTCCCCGCGGAAGCGTGAGGCCAAGCTCGCCCGGCGGAGCGAGGGCGCCGTCCGGATCGGTGAACGGGGCCTCGCCACCCCCTGGTCCTACGAACCTGGGAGAGTCGCTGCAGTCCCGCTCGCGGCACACGCGCACACGTAGTCCGGCGGACAAGGCGCTTCGACGGTAGATTCCTAGAATTTCTGCGTCCGATAGGGCACGACGCCAAATGGCCACTTCGTCGAAGTCGCCCTCCGCTTGGTACGAGCCGCCAGAAAAGGCGCCAATTCCAAGCTCGGTTTGCTCGGCAAAGGCAATGGGCGTCGTGAACTGGGTGCGTGCCTCGGGGCCGTCCGGGCGGCCGTCCACGAACGTGCGAATCGTTCCGGGAGAATGGCCTCGCTTGACGAGCGCCATATGATGCCAACTGCCGTCGTTCACGGTCTTCGAGCCACAGAGGTCGGCGCAATCGTCGGGGGCCACTTGGCGCGCGCAAAAGGTGCCTCCGATGCGGCCTCCGGCCGAGGTGCTGCACGCGCCAAGGGACGAACACCCAAACCAGGTGTGGGTCCTGTCCGATGCGCCCTCGTCGACGCCAAGGTAGACCCGATTTCCTGATGGAGGATTCGAGGCGGGGCAGGACTGGGTCGTCTTCACCCACAACGCCCAGGTGGCGTCGGCGGTTCCGATGTTCAATCCGCTCGATGCGGTGACGTGCGCGCGGGCATAGCCCGAAGCGCTATCGCGAAGGGCCGTTCCCCACGGGCCTTGCGCCGTGGACTCGCCGCCGCCAGCAATCTCTGCCTCGTTCCCGCTGCCGGAGCCGTCCGCGATCTTGGTCCCCGTAGCAAGTGGCGATCCCGCAGTTCCGTCAAAGTCGAGCAACAGGACATTTTCGGCCATGTCCAAGGTGAACGTGGGATAGCCAGTTTCTTTCGCCTTCTTCTTCGGGAGATGCTTCGAATACGCCGCGCCCGGGACGAACCGAAGGGACCGGAAGGTCACGTCGCGCTGGGCGTCGTGGACTCTGGAGACGAACCGGCCCTTGGTCACTCCGGTTCCGAGCATGAGACGTCCCTGGTGCTGCGTTCCCTCGAAGGTCCCGGCGCCAAAGTCGGCTGCGTCGTCGTCCAGCAACGAGACCGCGCCTAGTGCGTCTCCGGAGGGAGCGTCCGAGGGCGTGAGGCCCGCGTCCGTGCTGCTTCCGCCATCCACACCTGCATCCACACCTGCGCCAACGTACGTGCCGGAGCATGCTGCAGCCATGCTTCCTGCGAGCGCCCATCGACCGAGGCGGAAGGTGCGAAGAAGACGGACCACACCCTCAGGATAGATGGGAATTCTGCGATAGCGACAAAATGCCGAAACCAGGCGAGTTTGCCTGGTTTCTGGGTTCGCTTGGCCCCTCGGCCGCGCGTGCTAGCGGACAGACGGCCTCGAGCTAGAGCTTCCCCGGATTGCCGGCCAACGCGTCTTTCGCTCGGAAGTACTCGCGAGCGTGTTTGGCCATTTGGCCGTCCGTCGGGTGGTCCGCCGTCTCGATTCCGACGATGCGGGACTCGAACGCGTGGTCGTGCTTGTGCACATGGCGAACGAGCTCGAGCTTCGCCGAGCCGGGGCCACAGATGAGCACTTCTTGCGCCTCCGCGAGGGCCTTCACCACATCGTGAAAGAAGTGCTCCATTTGCGCCGAGCCACGCTCGTGGTGGCGGTTCGGGGCGTGAAGCGTGGCCTCGTCGAAGCCCTCGCGATCGATGTGGAAGACGCGGGCTTGTTTGTGATCGATCCAGACGGCAACGTGGTGACTCATGGCCGTTCCCAATGCGAGCCGCGGGCCAACGCGTTGAAAGGGCGAACCAGACGACAAACGGGCCATTTTTGCAGCCAATCCGCCGTGCCAGGCGCGCGCGTCGCGCAAAGCTTGCGTCGAGATGCGGCCTTTTCGCCGCAAAGGCCTCGAGCGCGCGTGGCATTCGCACCCGCACCCGATGCAAGCGTTCGAGTGCACCGCGTGGCTGCGTGGCTGCGTGGCTGCGTGGCTCCTCCTCGTGGTGCTCAGGCAGGAGGAAGCGGCGGGCGACTCTCGAGCCACCCGCCCGTCCCAGTCATCAAGGCTCGTTGGGCTTGAGCTGCACCTTCACCGGGGTCGCGTGCCAGATGTCCTTGGCGTATTCGCGAATGGTGCGATCCGACGAGAACTGTCCCACCTTGGCGATGTTCTTGACCGCCATCGTGTGCCAGTTGGTCTTGTCCAAGAAGGCGTCCGATACCCTCTTTTGACAGGCCGCGTAGTCCTCGAAGTCGGCGAGCAACATGTACGTGTCGTGCGACAAAAGGTGGTCCGTGAGCGGCTGGAAAAGCCCCGGATCCTCGGTGCTGAAGAAGCCCGACGACACCAAGTCGATGACCTCGCGCACGCGCGAGTTCTCTTCGTAGATGGCTCTTGGGTTGTACCCCCGAGCCTGGTGCTCTTGCACTTGGTCCGCCGTGAGACCGAAGAGGAAGAAGTTCTCTTCGCCCACGGCCTCGCGAATTTCCACGTTGGCGCCGTCGAGAGTGCCAATCGTGAGCGCACCGTTCATGGTGAGCTTCATATTGCCGGTTCCCGAGGCTTCTTTTCCGGCCGTCGAGATTTGCTCGGAGAGGTCGGCCGCGGGAATGATGCGCTCGGCGAGCGATACCTTGTAGTTCGGCAAGAAGGACACTTTGAGGCGCCCTTGCAGATCGAGGTCGCCATTGACCACGTCGCCAATCGAGTTGATAAGCTTGATGATGAGCTTGGCCGAGCGGTATCCAGGGGCAGCTTTCGCGCCGAAAAGCACGGTGCGGGGGACCTCGAGGGCCTTCGGATCGCGTTTCGCGTCCAGATAGAGGCGAACCACGTAGAGGGCATTCAAGAGCTGCCGCTTGTACTCGTGGAGGCGCTTGATTTGCACGTCGAAGAGCGAATCGGGATCGAACGTGTGGCCGAGCTTCTTGTGGATGTAGTTCGCGAAATCGACCTTGTTCGCCCGCTTGATGGCGGCAATCTTTTGGACGAAAGACGCGTCGTTCGCGAACGGAAGAAGCTTCTCGAGCTCGTCCAGATTGGTGAGCCAATTGGGGCCGATGGCCTCGGTCACGAGGTCGGACAACCCCGGATTGCACTGGTGGAGCCAGCGTCGAGGCGTCACTCCGTTGGTCTTGTTGCTGAACTTCTCGGGCGTGAGCTCCGCGAAGTCACGGAGCACGTCACGCTTCAAGAGCTCCGTGTGGAGGGCCGCCACGCCATT